>NZ_JBANBF010000004.1:0-490741 GCF_037000545.1 Blautia sp. JLR.GB0024
TATGATACATTATCCGGCTTTTCCAATCAGGACAGCGGAGGTATCCTGATTTTCGGTCTTGATGAGAGAGCGGCATTCCGGGCGGTAGGCGTATATGACCTGCATGATCTGCAGAAGAAGGTGACAGAGCAGTGCAATCAGATGGAGCCGCCGGTCCGCGCTGTATTTACATTTGCGGAATACGAAGGTGTAAACATATGTTCCGCAGAGATTCCTGCCATTGACCTTGCAGAACGTCCCTGTTACTATAAGGGCGCCGGTAAAGTAAAAGGCGCATATATACGGGTTGGAGATGCGGACCTTCCCATGACGGACTATGAGATCTACAGCTATGAGGCATACCGTAAGCACGTGCATGATGATGAGCGTACTGTGGAGAGAATCCCGGTTTCCATGCTGGAACAGACAAGGCTGGAACGTTTTTTGAACGATAAGAAGGCAGAGCGTCCGCAGTTTTCTCTCCTTCAGGAGTCACAGATGCTGGAGATGCTCAATGTGACCAGAGGAGGCATTCCCACTCTGGCCGGGATTATGAATTTTTGCATCTATCCTCAGGGTATATTTCCTCAGTACAGCATAACCGCGGTCGTGGTACCGGGCTATGGGATTGGGGACGTGGGTGAAGACCTGGAGCGCTTCATGGACAACAGGAGAATCTGCGGAACAATCTCCGAGATGGTGGAGGAGGCTGTGGGTTTCTGTAAGCGCAACATGAAAGTAAAGACCATCATTGACCCGGATACCGGCAGGCGGAGGGATAAGGCCGAATATCCTCTGAACGCAGTCAGGGAAGCTGTTTTAAATGCCCTGATCCACAGAGATTACAGTGAGCATACAGAGGGGACTCCGGTGCAGATCGACTTTTTTAAAGACCGCCTGGAGATCCATAGCCCGGGAAACCTGTACGGCAGGATGACAGTAGAGCAGCTTGGCGTGGCCCGGCCTGACCTGCGCAATCCGGCCCTGGCAGTCATGGCGGAGAGCCTGACCGGAGCGGAGAACCGTTATTCCGGTATCCCCACGATCCGCAAGGAAATGGCAGATGCCGGTCTGCCTGACCCGGTCTTTGAGAACCGGCGCAATGAATTTGTTGTGACTCTCTATAACGGTACTGTCAGCTACCGCAGTGTGTCATCAAAACCTTCGGTAGTCATGGAAAGTGCATTGTATGCTGTGAACGGCCCGGATACGGAAGAGATGCCGGGGGAGAAAAGCGTACAGGATTTACTGAAATTCTGCGCACAGCCAAGGTCAAAGACAGAGATCGCAGAGTTTATGGGCGTGAAAACTTTGTATTATGCCATGAAAAAATATGTGAATCCGCTTTTGAGAAGCGGGAAGCTGGTCATGACTCTGCCGGAGAAGCCACAGAGTAAGCTGCAGAAGTATTATGCGGCGGGGAGGGGATGAACCTCCAGAGCCGCATCTATGCAGATACAAATAAAAAATATTATAAATATTCTAAAGCTTTTATGAAACCTATTGACAAAATCCCGTTTCGGACTTATGATTATTAAAATCCGAAACGGGATTTTGAGCTGTAAAGGAGGAAAAAATGAAAAACAATGCGAAAGAACAATTGGCAGCTTTAAATCAGCTTGACAGAAAGCAGGGAGAATTATACCATCGCTTTGCTGTCCGCTTGGGGATTTCTGATACAGCATTTTGGGTTTTATACAGCCTTTGCGAATCAGATGAGATTTATACACAAAACAGTCTTGCAGAGTTGTGGTGCATTCCGAAACAGACAATCAACTCAGCGATCAATGTCCTTGTAAAAGCCGGCTATGTACAGCTTGCCCCGATACAGAAAGCGCGTAACAGCAAATCTATTCATTTAACAGAAAAGGGAAGTGAATTTTGCAGGGAAATGATCCTGCCGTTGTTTATTGCTGAGCAGAAAGCATTTTCAAGGTTGTCAGAGACAGAACGGGATACGGCAGTTGCCCTTTCTGAAAAGCATCACCTATTCCTCAAGGAGGAGCTGGGGCATCTGTTGGAATGCGGAAAAGGGGGATCGGAATGAGAGAGCAGTGGCTTCTATGCCCCTTTTGTAAAAGTAAAACAAGATTAAAGATACAGGAAAATACAGTGCTGCAGAATTTTCCTCTATTTTGTCCGAAGTGTAAGCAGGAAGCCCTGATTACCGTGAAGCAATTTAAAATGTCTATTATCAAAGAGCCAGACGCGAAGACGCAGAGCCGATAACTACGATTTTTATTCGTGGTTATCGGCTCCTTTTTATTTATGACAATAGAAAATTCGCTGGGGCGTGCTTTCTATTGACGAACAGGAGGTTACAATGAAGAAACTATTATATTTTTTGAGGCCGTATAAAAATAAACTCCTGCTTATGATAGGATTGCTGTTTATACAGGTCATGGGAACCCTATATATCCCGACACTCACCGCAGATATTGTAAATAACGGCATTGTGACAGGGGATCTGGATCATGTGTGGAAAACAGGCGGGTTTATGCTGCTGACCGCTGTGGTCACTGCGGTATTTTCCGTTCTCGGGACATATACATCCACATATATATCCACCGGCATGGGGTGTGATATCCGTGGGGCCTTATTCCGGAGAGCACAGGAGTTTTCTATCAATGACTTTAACAGGTTCGGCGCGGCATCCTTGATCACACGGAGCACCAATGATGTGACACAGATACAGGTGGCCTTCTCCATTATTGTTGAAATGCTGCTTCCTGCCCCATTTATGACGATTGCCGGATTGATCCTGGCATTTTCAAAAAACAGGCTGCTGGCATTCACGATTCTTGGCTTTATGATAGCGATCATTGTTTTTGTTGTCATGATGGGTAAAAAAGTCATCCCTATATTTGACAGTCTGCAGGTCCTGCTGGATAAGATCAACCGGACTGTCAGAGAAAGTATTATCGGGGTCAGGGTGATTCGTGCTTTTAACCGCACCGGATATGAAAAAATGCGCACGGATAAAACTTTCCAGGAGTATGCCGCAACAGCTATTAAAGCAAATAAGATATTTGCAGTCATGATACCATTCGTCATGGTGCTTATGAATGTCTGTACACTGGTGATCATCTGGGTCGGCGGCAGTCAGGTGGCGAGAGGCGGTATGGAGATCGGAGATATTATGGCGATCATTGAATATGCTATGCTGACACTTATGTATCTGCTGATGGGAGTTGCCGTATTTATCTTCATTCCCCGCGCCCAGATCTGTGCGAACCGTATCACTGAGGTATTGGAAAACAGACCGGAGCCGGCAGCAAGTATTATGCAGATTAGCGAGGGAGAAGCAGACGCGGCTGTGGAATTCAGAAATGTGACATTCCGTTACGCGGGAGCAGAGGAAGTGGTACTGCAGGATATAAACTTCACTGTAGAAAAAGGAAAGACAACAGCAGTTATAGGCAGTACCGGTTCGGGAAAATCTACGATCGCCTGCCTTCTGATGCGGTTTTATGATATTGAGAACGGGAATATTTTGATCGACGGAAAAGATGTGCGTGAATATCCGCAGGAGGAGCTGCGTGACAAAATCGGTTACGTGCCGCAGAAAGCCTTTCTTTTCAGCGGGACGATCGCGGATAATCTGCGTCATGGAAAAAAAGACGCAACAGAAAAGGAAATGTACCATGCTGTGAAGACCGCTCAGATCGACGACTTTATCACAAATCTGGAAAAAGGGTTGGAATCTCCGGTCTCTCAGGCTGGGAGTAACTTTTCCGGAGGGCAGAAGCAGCGGCTTTCTATTGCAAGAGCACTCATAAGGAAACCGGAGATTTTTATTTTTGATGACAGTTTTTCAGCGTTGGATTTTAAAACGGATGCCCGTCTGCGTAAGGCACTGAAACAGGATGTATCAGAAAGTGCGGTCATCATTGTGGCCCAGCGGATCAGTACGATCCTGGATGCCGATCAGATCATTGTGTTGGATGAAGGAAAGATCGTCGGCAAGGGTACACATAAAGAATTACTTGAGAACTGCCCGGTTTATCAGCAGATAGCCAGGTCACAGATGAGTGAGGAGGAATTGGCATGATAGAAGAAAAAGGAGCTATGGACGTACAGAACAATACCGATTCCCTGGGAGAAGGAATGACAGCAGACCGTGCGCAAAATATCAAGGGTACATTAAAACGTTTCTTCAAGGATTTGATGAAGCAGAAGGGAAAGATTATTTTCACATTTATCTGTCTGGCTGTTTCCGCTGTGTGTACGATTTTAACACCGACACTGATCGGCCGGGCGATTAACCGGATTTTTGACGGAGTGCAGAATGCAAGGGCCATTGGCGGGATATTTACTGTAAACCTTATATCCATGGGCAACATTATGTTCGTCATCCTGGTATTGTATCTGCTTGGGGCGCTTTTTAACTACATTCCACAGTATATTTTAGCCGGCGTATCGCAAAAACTGACACTCTCTCTGCGGGAATCCATAAGCGGGAAACTGAACCGGCTTCCGCTTCGGTATTATGACACGCACAAAAAAGGCGATATTCTGAGCCGTGTGACCAGTGACCTTGAAAAAGTGGCGGATACACTGCAGGAAGGGCTGACACAGTTTATCTCTGCGGTGATCACGATCACCGGCGCATTCGTAATGATGCTTTCGATCAGTCCTTCTTTAACACTGGTTGCATTACTCACCATAATTGTGAGCATGACGGCTGCCGTTTTGATCTCCATGAAGACAAACCGCTATTACGCAAAAAATCAGTCCGCACTTGGGGAATTGAATGCCAATATCGAGGAATCTTTTACAGGCAACAGCCTGATCAAGGCATTTAATCTGCAGGAAGAGATGATAAAGAACAATGATGAGCTGAATGAAAAATTGAGGAAGACTTCTTTGAACGCGCAATTTATTACCTATGCCATCAACCCTCTGATCCGCCTGTTGGGACAGATTGGTTATGTGGTCATAGCTGTCCGCGGAGCCATGTCCGTGATCAGCGGCACAATCTCTATTGGTGAAGTACAGGCTATTTTCCAATATATAAACCAGATATCCGAACCGGTCACGGAGATGTCCTATACACTCAACAGCCTGCAGGCAGCAATCGCTTCCGTAGAGCGGGTTTATCAGATCGAAGACGAGCTGGAGGAATTACCGGATGCAACCAACGAGGTCTTGCTTCCGACCCCCCGGGGAAATGTTTCTTTTGAGCAGGTACGGTTTGGATACAGCGATGACAAAATCCTGATGGAAAATATTGATTTCCGGATACAGGCAGGCAGTCAGATTGCTGTTGTGGGACCGACGGGAGCTGGAAAAACAACGCTTGTCAATCTGCTGATGCGGTTCTATGAATTGCAGGGCGGCAGGATCACCATTGATGGTGTCAACATCAGGGACATGAACCGAAAAGAGCTGCGTTCTATTCTTGGAATGGTATTGCAGGATACCTGGCTGTTTAATGGCACGATCGCCGAGAATATAGCCTATGGATATGAGGATGCTTCGATGGAAGAAATCATAGGGGCTGCGAAGGCGGCCAGAATCGATCATTTTATCCGTACTCTGCCCCAGGGATATCAGACCATTTTAGATGATGAACTGACGGGCATCTCTGTGGGCCAGAAACAGCTGATGACAATTGCAAGGGTGATTCTTGCCAACCCGGCCATTTTAATTTTGGATGAAGCAACATCCAGCGTGGATACACGGACAGAGGTTGAGATCCAGAAAGCCATGAATCATCTGATGAAAGGGCGGACCAGCTTTGTCATTGCACACCGCTTGTCCACTATCCGGGATGCGGACCTTATTTTAGTGATGCGGGAAGGAACGATCATCGAGCAGGGCACCCATGAGGAGCTGCTCGCCCGCAATGGCTTTTACGCTGAACTGTATCAAAGTCAGTTTGCCGCACAATCCGTTTAGGAGCTTTGGATAGGTGATGATGCGCATATACAGAAAATATATCCGAGCATGATGGCTGCCCGTCAGGCGGACAGAGGGTACAAAAAACAGGAAAGGAGGCGTTTTGATGAAGCAGAATACCATGACAAAACCTATTGCTTATGAGAATATGTTTTGGCTGTTTATGATCGGCAGTGTCTTAGGCGTGATTCTGGAAGGTATCTGGTGTCTGATCCGGACGGGACATTGGGAGACCCATGTGGTTTCCATGTGGGGACCGTTTTGTATTATCTATGGTTTTGGAGCAGTCGGGCTTTATCTGGGATCTGTCCGGTTAAAAAATAAAAGCCGGATAACGCAGTTTCTGGTATTTTCCCTGATTGCCGCTGTGTTTGAGTATGCCTGCAGCTGGGTTCTGGAATATTGGCTCCATATGAAAGCCTGGGATTACAGCAGGCATTTTCTGAATATCGAAGGCCGGGTAAGTCTTAAAATGACTGTTTTGTGGGGGGCACTGGGAATTGTTTTCTCACGATGGTTAGTGCCGGTGATCGATAAGATGTTTGACAGGATGCAGGCGAAATTTTGGAAAGCGGCCTGTATCTTCATGAGTGTATTTATGGCTGTTAATCTTTCCCTGACAGCCATGTGCCTGGTCCGCTGGAGAGACCGCCATGAAGGGATAACGCCAAAAAACCGTGTGGAACGGGTTATTGATGAGACATATGATGACAATAAAATGGAAAAAAGATTTTGCGAATGGAGCTTTATGGACGGAAAGGAGCGTGCTTATTGAAAGAACAGAGGAATGACCGTCAGCAGACGGAACAACAGCGGGGGTTCATAACGAAATTCGTTTATTGGGCAATCATAGCCATAATTACATACGGTATCATAAAATATGCATTACCCGTTTTATCCCCGTTTTTGATCGCGGGAATCATAGCCTGTATTTTAAACCGCCCGATCTGTATGCTGTCAGAAAAAACGCATCTGAAAAGACCCTTTATCTGCATTCCTGTTGTGGTACTGTTTTTCATAATCATAGGGATTTTGTTTGGAGCCGCAGGAGGTAAAATTGTGGAGGGAATGAAAGAAACTGCAGACGCTCTGCCATCGCTGTTTACGGAAGTCGTTTTTCCGTTTTTAGAGGCCGCAGCAGATAAACTGGATGGACTGCTGGCAGTGCCTGGTCCGGATGCAGGAGAGATTTTTTCTGTCCTTATGCAGTCAATGGGAAAAGGGATCACGGCTGCATCGGGTTTTCTTTTTAAAATGATTACGGGAGCTGCATCTGTAATCCCATCCTTATTTTTAAAGACGATCATAACGATCATTGCCACTGTTTTCCTTACGATTGATTTTGAAAGGATAAAAACATTTATCATACGCCAGATTCCGGACAGCAAACGTCAGGTTTTCAAAGAGGCACGTTCTTTTTTTGGCGGAACGATTTTAAAATGCCTGGTCTCTTATATAGCAATCTTTGGCATTACTTTTCTGGAGCTTGCGTTGGGATTTACGTTTCTGAGAATCCCACATGCCATTCTGCTTGCCGCACTGGTTGCCGTTGTGGATATTTTACCGGTTTTAGGAACAGGGACTGTACTGCTGCCGTGGGGAGTTCTTTCATTGGTCATGGGGGATTATGGAATCGGAACAGGTATCCTTCTACTCTATCTCGTTATAGCTATCGTAAGAAATACCATAGAGCCAAAACTTGTGGGAAAACAGATGGGTCTGCATCCTATGGTTACCTTTGCAGGTATGCTGCTCGGTTTAAAATATTTCGGATTTTTAGGTATGCTTGGTGTACCGCTGTTTTTTGCATTTTTATACCGGTTAAATGAAAAAGGGATGATTGCTTTTATTAAATAAACTGAACACAGGAGGAAATAATATGAAAACAATAACAGTGAGCCGTGAGTTTGGAAGCGGCGGCAGGGAACTGGGAAAACGTTTGGCAGATGTTCTCGGTGTCGCTTATTATGACAAAGAGATCATCAGCAAAATTGCGGAAAACCTTAAGCTGGATGAACAGTATATCGAAAACCATCTGGAAAGAGATTTTACTGTGAACTTTCCGTATACCTTTCGGTGTAGTTTCAGCACACCGTTTTATGCCATGAATCAGGTAGTGGATATGCTGGTAGAACAGCACAAAATTATCCGTACCCTTGCAAAAAGGGAAGACTGCGTGATCGTAGGCAGAGGCGCAGACGCTGTACTTCATGATATGGGGCCATACAACATTTTTGTATATGCGGATATGGCTGCAAAAAAGGAACGCTGCCGGAATCGGGCATCTCCGGGCGAAACACTGTCTGAGCGCGAACTTGAACGCAGGATCAGGCAGATAGATAAAGCCCGGGCGGCAAGCTATGACCTTGTTTCCGGGTACCCGTGGGGGGATAAGAGAGCTTATCATCTCTGTGTCAATACCACTGGTCTTGATATCCCCCAAATTGTGCCGCACTTGGCGGCTTTTGTAAAAATCTGGTTTGAAAGGAAAGATCATGGCGATTCAATTATCTGATCATTTTGATTATAAAAAATTATTTAAATTTGTATTTCCATCTATCATTATGATGGTATTTACCTCTATTTACGGTGTGGTGGACGGTCTGTTTGTATCCAATTTTGTCGGAAAGACTGCTTTTGCCGCTATAAATCTGATCATGCCGGTTGATATGATCTTTGGTGGTGTCGGTTTTATGCTGGGGACAGGCGGAAGCGCTCTGGTTGCCAAAACACTGGGAGAACAAAAACGGGAAAAAGCAAACCGTTATTTTACCATGATGGTCTGGATAACAGTCATCTCAGGCGCTGTTCTCTCCATAATCGGAATCGCAGTCATGCGTCCGGTAGCAGTCTGGTTAGGGGCAGACGGAGGCATGCTTCCCAATTGTGTACTCTACGGCAGGATCATGATGGGCTTCAGCATTTCCTTTATGCTCCAGAACGCGCTTCAGGGATTTCTGATCACGGCGGAGAAACCAAATCTCGGTCTGGCGGCGACCGTAGCGGCAGGTGTGACCAATATGGCATTGGATGCCCTGTTTATCGTTGGTTTCAAATGGGGAGTAGCAGGTGCGGCTATTGCCACAGGGCTGAGTCAATGTGTGGGGGGCCTGATCCCACTCATTTATTTCCTGCGGCCCAATACCAGCCTTCTCCGCCTGACAAGAACCAAGTTGGAGGCAGTTCCTATCGTCAAAGCCTGTGCGAACGGCGCATCCGAAATGGTATCGAGTGTTACTTCATCCGTCGTGGGTATCTTCTATAATTTTCAGCTGCTGAAATATGCCGGAGAAAATGGCGTCGCCGCTTACGGTGTTCTCATGTATGTTCAATTTATTTTTGCCGCTGTCTTTATTGGATATTCTATGGGATGCGCGCCGGTCATCAGCTATCACTATGGCGCTGATAACCATGCAGAACTAAAGAATCTGTTCCGAAAAAGCATCATCCTGATGGGGGCGATTGGCGGAGGTATGGTCGTGGCGGCGCAGATTTTTGCCCTTCCGCTTTCCGATATCTTTGTGGGATACGATATGACACTCTTTAAGATGACGGTTCATGCCCTTCGGATTTCCACCATATCATTTCTGATCGTGGGATTTAATATTTTTGCGTCTTCCTTCTTTACTGCCCTCAACAACGGTGGTGTGTCGGCAGCGATTTCTTTCCTGCGGACATTTATCTTCAAGCTTGCCGCGGTATTGTTTCTGCCTGTTTTACTTGGTCTGGACGGCATATGGTGGGCGGATGTCACAGCGGAAATTTTTGCGTTTGTAATCTCACTTTTCTTTTTGATCAGGGAAAGAAAGAAATACCATTATATGTAATAGCAGAAAGGATGTTTATCATGAAAAAGAGTACCAAAATGTTATTGATCGGAGCAGGGATCACCGCTCTTGGATTTGCCGCCTATTCATTTTTTAAAGAGTTGGTTTCAGACACAGTGGAGAACGAAGATCTTGACTGGGTAAATGCCACAGCAGAAGCAGC
This sequence comes from Blautia sp. JLR.GB0024, assembly GCF_037000545.1. Taxonomy (NCBI): domain Bacteria; kingdom Bacillati; phylum Bacillota; class Clostridia; order Lachnospirales; family Lachnospiraceae; genus Blautia; species Blautia sp. JLR.GB0024. The sequence goes on from NZ_JBANBF010000004.1 coordinate 9,871, forward strand.
CGGACAGTCGAAGGCAGGTCAGGAATATTATTCCTATCACTCCGGGTTAAAGAGAAGCGAATGAGGATGGAGGTAACGTTTAAAGTTTGAAATCCTATGGATGCAGCAAGTGACTATGCAAAGCAGCGGAGGTGTTGTTATGAAGTTTGTTGACAATAAGAAAAAGTACAGTTTGTTAAAGTTGGGTGCTGTAGTAATTGCTGCACTTGTAATATTAGATATAATCGGCAGGAAATATGAAAAAAGATATTTTACAGTGCCGATAAAACTGAGGATCAAATAAAGAAGAGAGGGTGCAGCATCTGTATCAGGATTAAGCCGATCATGCATGGGTTTAAAAGGGATAAAATAAGTTGGAGGTTGAAGATTAGTGAAGACTGTGACGAAGAACGTATTCACAAGAGAGCAGATTCGCAGACTGGTCAATAAGCATTTTCCCGGTGCGGAGATCACTTCAGTCAGGACATTAAAAGGCGGTACATTTAATACCCTTTATCAGATCGAAGGAACCGGCGGCCTTGAAAAAGGAGTGGTCTTAAAAACAAGCCCCATAGAATCTGTTGGGGTTCCGAATCATGAGAAGGATATTTTGCGTGCTGAGATCTATGCCTATCAATTATTGAAACATGTGAAAATCCCGATTCCAAAGATATATGTCTACGACTTTTCCAGGAAAGTTATTCCCTGTGATTATTTTATTATGGAACGGATAAAAGGAAAGTCCTGGTATGAACTCTGGCCCGGGAAAAATCCGGAACTTATGAGGGCACTTGGACGTTACACAGCGAGAATACATAGTGTGGAATATGATTGGTTCGGAGATATAAACCATGCTTTTGCAGGACGCTTCTCTACATGGGGCAAGGCTTTTACCTTTATGGTAGATGATGTTTTGTACGAGATCAGTAAGCAGGGGGGAAAACTGCCCTACAAGGAAATAAGGTCAGCAATATATTCCAGAAGGGAATTGTTAGATACGGTAAAAACCCCCGTGTTAGTGAATTTCGATATGTGGGCAGGAAACGTGTTTCTGAGTCAAAAGCGGACGTCTTCCATTTCCGCGATCATTGATTTTGAACGAAGCTTTTTTGGTGATCCATTGGCTGCTTTTGTATCTGCTTTGTTTATATACGATGATGTGGAAAAAGAGACGGATTTTATAGCTGGCTACAATGAGGTGAGCAAACGACCGCTCATCCTTACATCCGGGGACCGTGAAAAGATGATCCTGTATGAAATGCTGCTGTATCTTCGCAGTTACTGCGAAACCCAGCGTTATAATTTCTGGATGCGTAACATCCAGCGATTGAGTATCCAATCATTAATTCTATATGATTTGCGAAGACTGAAGAAATTATCTATGAAAAATCAGAGAACAGTTTCAAATCATAAAAACCATATTCAATGATAAATGTAACTTTAGATTTATTAAGAAGTTTTTTAGGAATGGTTAAGATTTTTTGATGATACTTAAGATAGTAACGAAACACAGTTACATATCAAAAAATCCAATGCGAAAGGAGCAAAACAAATGAATGACAGCAAAAAAGCAAGGAATGGAATCTTAAAGAGAGGACTTGTACTCAGTGTAGTATGTATCATGGCACTTGGTATGGTAGCCTGCGGGGGAAAGGATAAAAATGCAGCACCCCCTCAGCCGGGAGTAAAGAACGAGTCCGCCCAGCCGGAGACAAAGAACAGGTCCAATTCGTCTGCTGACGAAAAGGAACAGGATAGCAAGAAAACACCACAGAAAAAAAACAGTACCGGTGTACAGAAGGACAGGGAGAAAGATACTGAAACAAAGAAAAAAACACAGTCAAAACAAGATAAGGATAAAAAGAATAGCGATACGAAAAAATCGAACATAGCAAATAAAAATGATTCTGTAAAGGACAAAAGTAATAATTAAAAGGAAACATGATGGGCTGTACAGGAGTGTACAGCCCATTTCATCCTTAATACATTGAGAAAGAAATATCCAAAATGGAGGTGATGCACAAAAATGAATATAGATGATTCAAGCGGTAAGAAGAAATGGATAACCGCTTTTCTGCTCCTGATGTGTCTGGCTTTCTGTGCCGCCCTTTTTAAAGCTTATCTGGACGGCAGGTTTCATTCTGTAGAAACGCTGCAGCGGTATATTGCAGGTTTTGGGCTTCTGGGTCCCGTTATATTGACCGGGATCCAGGCGGTACAGGTGGTGCTGCCAGTATTGCCCGGATTCTTGGGGTGTATTGTAGGAGCTGTTCTTTTTGGATGGATGGGAGGGTTCTGGTGTAACTATATCGGAATATCCGCAGGTTCTGTCATCGCTTTCTGGCTGGCCAGAAAATATGGCAAAGATTTGGTTTCCCGGATGTTTCCCGGAAAACGATATGAAAAATGGGCCACTTGGGCAGCGGAGAGCAGATTCTATACAATTGTGCTGTTTCTCGGTATGGTACTGCCATTATTTCCAGATGATTTTTTTTGTTATTTTACCGGTATAACAAGAATGACTGCCCGCAAATTTACTGCGATTATCATATTTGGCAAGCCGTGGTGTATCCTGGCATATAGTCTGATATTCTCAACGGTTGTATCATAAGGAATGAAAGAGGTGGAAAAATGGAGGAAAAGAAACGGTTATGCGGCTATTATAATTATACAGTCGTGTTGACCTATCTGGGAATGCTGATAGGATTTGTAGGTATTACGTATACGATGGAAGGGGCATACAGGCAGGCAGTCCTCTGTCTTATGACCGCGGGGGTATGCGACATGTTTGACGGTACAGTGGCAGCTACAAAGCAAAGGAGTGTCAGAGAGAAAAGGTTCGGAATTCAGATTGATTCCTTGAGCGACCTGATCTGTTTTGGGGTGCTTCCTGCATTATTTACGTATAACATCAGCGGGAAGAGGTATTCCGGCCTGTTGGCAGGGTGCCTTTATTTGTTATGTGCATTGATACGGCTGGCTTATTTTAATGTCCTGGAGGAAGAAAGGCAGCAGGGAGAAACCGAAAAACGTCAGTGGTATCTGGGACTTCCTGTGACCTCCTCTGCATTGATCCTGCCGGCTTTTTATGCCATGGAGAATGGCAGGGGACCGGCTGCAGGAGGAATGGTCATAACAATTTCGATGCTGATGGCAGCTGCATTTGTGCTTCCGATAAAGATTAAAAAACCATATCTTTTTGGTAAAATAGGGCTTGTTACTGCAGGATTGATTGAATTTATTGTATTGCTGATGGGATTGGGAATGGAAGTATAAAATAAAAGAATAAATTCTCATTAAAAATGGGTATCCGCAGTTGGAAAGGAGCAAAGTATGGACAGGGAGCAGGTTTTAATTGTAGAAGATGAGGCCGATATTCGTGAAGGAGTACGTATTCTTTTGGAAAGTGAGAACTATGAAGTGAAGGAGGCGGCGAGCGGAAGACAGGGGCTGGAGATCTTAAATGACAAGACAGATTTGGTCATTTTGGATGTCATGATGCCGGGAATGTCAGGAATATATACATGCAGAGAAATACGAAAGGTTTCCAATGTTCCGATTCTTTTTTTGACAGCAAAGGTTCAGGAATCTGATAAGCTGATCGGGCTGATGGCGGGTGGGGATGATTATCTGCCTAAACCCTTTTCCTACGCAGAGCTCCTGGGAAGGATAAAAGCTCTACTGCGCAGATATAAGGTGTACATGGGAAAGAACGCGGGAGGTGATGCCGAAACCTATCTGGAAATGGGCGGTATACGGATACATCAATCATTTAATGAGGTTTATGTAAAGGGAGAAGAAAAGGAGATAACAGATATTGAGTATCACATCCTGCTGCTGCTGATGCAGTATCCGGGGAAGATATTCTCGGCGCAGAATCTTTATGAAAGTGTGTGGCAGGAACCATATTTTTACTCTTGTAACAGTACCATCATGGTGCATATTCGGAATCTAAGGGTAAAGATAGAGCCGGATCCTAAAAATCCAAGATATATACGTACTGAATGGGGAAAGGGGTATAAGTTTGACGCAGGCAGTGAATAAAAAAGATTCTATCTATTTCCAGCTTCTGCGGCTTTTGGTTTTTTCAGCAATCGCGGCAGGACTTGTTTTTTGGGTGATGAATTATTCGATGGAATATGTGATTAATTGCTATTATGATCATACCGGATATGAAAGACAGCAGGATGAAAACTATATCAGAAAACTACAGCAGTATATTGAACGGAATCAGCTTACATCAAGAGATGCGGAGTCACTGGATTCATGGGTGAAAAAGCAGAGAATCCTTACCATAAGGATTTATAAGGACGGTATTCAGGTATTTGATTCAGAGTATCCCCAGCAGGAATTATGGGAAGAGGAAATTGCCGCCGGTGATTATGAATGGGAGAACTATTATTCGGTAAAATTTGTTGATGGGGAAGCACAGGTATACATTTTGGGGTTATATGCATATCAGTTTTACAATTATGCATTGATCATAGAGATCATGTTTTCCTTTATCTTGTTTTTAATATTGGTTCTTTTGGGAATCCGCAGGAAAATGAATTATATTTTAAAGTTAAGTGAAGAGATTGAACTACTGGAAGGCGGGAGCCTGGACTATAAGATTACGGTAAAAGGAAAAGACGAGCTTACTGCGCTGGCGGAGGGCCTGGACAATATGCGTTTATCTTTTCGCAGCCTGATTAAACGGGAAGCGGATATCGTGCGGGAAAATCAAAAGGTGATTACGGAGATGTCTCATGACATCAGGACACCGGTCACCTCTATTATGTTATATACTGAAATTATAAAGACAGGAAAATATAAAGATGAAGTGCATTTAAAAGAATATATAGAGAAGATAGACAAGAAAGCACATAGAATGAAACAGCTTACAGAACATCTATATGAATATACGCTGGTAACCGGAACAACGGAAATGGTGTTGGAGGAACCGGAATATTATGAAGTCCTGTTTTATGACTTGTTCTCGGAAACTTGCAGCTATCTTCGACAGAAGGGATTTACTATAGAGTTCAGTATGGAGTGGGTAGATAAGAAACTTAGGATTTGTACGGATTATATATGGCGTATCATGGATAATATATCATCAAATATTATAAAATATGCCGATCCCCAAAAAGCAGTTGAGATATGCTCTGTCTGCAATGGGAACAAAATCGGATTCTCTTTCAGAAATGCGGTAAAACAGTTGGAGGAAGCAGTGGAAAGCACCCACGTAGGAATACCGAGCGTTAAGAATATGATGGAAAAGATGAATGGGATCTGTGAAGTCAGACAGGACAAGGAATATTTTTATATCGCAATTATTTTCCCTGAAGCTGCTTCATATTCTGAAGAAGATCATAAGCGGAATGTAACAAAAGAATATATGGAAAGTGAATAAACAGGAACAGAATATGAAAGAAAAAATGTTAGGACTGCCAATGGAATTATATCATAATAAAAGGCTTATTTTGTCATTATCCAGAAATGATTTTAAGACAAAGTATGCAGGTTTTTTTCAGAATGCACTGTATGGCAGATTGAATGCATTGATGGAGTATAATTATCTGGTTAAGAAAGTGGTTTTCAAAATCAGTATTCTGCACATATACACCTACTCTTCATACACTGCAGATTTTTTATTATACTGGCTGCACGTTTGTTTTTACATTAGCTCTTGTATATGCACCAGTGCTATTGTGGCTTTTTTCCGGGATTCCTCATCTATATAGTTTTGGTGAATGTACCTACTGTTTCAAGCAGTAATCTATGCGGTAGCGGTCCCAGTATTTGTCACACTTTCTGTAATCCCGCCCCGGCTAGACTCTTCTTCCTGTTCGTGGCATTTATTACAATAGTTCAGCAGAAAGCGGAGCCGAAAATCTTTGGGATTGAGAACCAGATAGTCCGATTTCACTGGTGTCTGATAGAGTGATAGATGAACCATTGGGGCACACGCGAATGTGCTGGTACATAAGGAACATGCCTATATTTTCTATTTTACGCATCCGGAGACATGGGATTTTAACCAGTGAACGGGATTATATAGAAATTGATTTACAAAAATGAAGTGAATACATGCAGGGAAAATAGAAATTTGATAAAAACAGATGCCAAAAGCTTTTTAGAAAAGCTTTGGACATCTGTTTTTCAGTCAAGTGATTATTTATACATACATCTAAGTATAAAATAGTTTAAGCACAGGCAGATTTCACTGCATCAGAATTTAGTCTTACACGCAAGGCATGTGGAATTTAGTTTTTTATTTAAGTTATTTATAAATATCCTTCCAATAAAAATAACTGTTCTGGATCGCTTTATATAACTGCGCAATGTCTCCGCTGTCTAACTTCTCCAACAGATCATAATGGGTGTCAATGAGATACTGCCGCTGTCCGTCCGTTATCACCTTTTCCACCGTTTTTAACCGGGAATGATAAGTCAGCTTTGTGATCATATCATTTTCCAGGACGATCAATTTATTGCCTGTCATTTCAGCCAGTGCAGTATGAAAATCAATGTCTTTGTCAATAATTTGTTTGTAATCAACAGGCTCTGCTTTGATCGCGCTTTCCAAATCTGCGGCGATACGGTGAAGCTGGTCTTTCTGGTCCGAAGTCAGTCCTTTTTCTGCCAGAAGCAGAAAAATTCCATTCTCAAATACTTTTCTTAAATCTATCAGTTCTTCGTAGGAATCCTCCTTTTGCAGGATTAATCCGTACAGCATGGGATTAATGCCCTGCGGTTTAAAAGTATCGCATACAAATGTCCCGTTGGGGCGGCGTACTTCCAGAATGCCGTATGCGGTCAGGGTGCGGATCGCTTCCCGCACGGTATTTCTGCCGACTCCGAAGTTGGCGGCCAGTTCAGGTTCCGGAGGGATTCGTTCCCCGGGTTTCAGTGTACCGTCAATGATCGCCTGGGTCAGGCGGTCTATTAAAATATCAACGGCAGATTTTACTGAAATGGGGTCCATGTAATTGGAATGATTCATAAGGTGATATTCCTTTCTTTATTTTCTATTCTTAACGTCACATGATAGAACATATACTCAGTTTACATGATTTTAGGGCAAATTTCAAGAAACATCTATCCACATGCTTTTGACGTTTATTGCTTGTTCCATGATTGGCAGAACATTTTATGATAAAACATCTTCCGGGATTGTCACATCTTCACAGTAATCGTTGACTAATCTGCACAAATTCTTAAGTAGAAAATTATTAGAAATATACAAAAAGAAAAAAGTAGGAAAAAAATAATTGATATTTATGAAAAGTATTGTATAATGAACCTATCGACACATCATAGGATGATAGAACAAAGGCGGGAGGAAATAGAATGAAAACGGTAAATGAGTTAAAAGAACAGGCAAAAGAACTTCGTAAAACGGCACTGACTATGATATACCAGGCACAGTCAGGACATCCGGGAGGTTCCATGTCCGCTGCGGATATCGTGACGGCTTTATACTTCAGGGAGATGAGGATAGACCCGGGTAATCCGAAATGGGAAGACAGGGACAGAATGGTACTCTCCAAAGGTCATGTATGCCCGATCCTGTATTCAGCACTGGCGCTGAAGGGATATTTTGATAAGGAGGTACTTTCCACTTTAAGGAGACAGGGGTCGATTCTTCAGGGACATCCTGATATGAAAAAGTGTCCCGGAATTGATATCAGTACAGGTTCTCTGGGACAGGGGATTTCCTGTGCGGCAGGAATGGCTCTTGCGGCAAAACGTGACCATAAGGATTACAGGGTTTTCGTACTGGTCGGAGATGGAGAGTGCAATGAGGGCCAGGTCTGGGAAGCAGCGGAGGCAGCAGCCAAATATGAACTGGACAATATGATTGTATTTGTTGACAACAACCGGCTGCAGAATGACGGGAGCTGCGCAGACATTATGCCGACACAGAATTTAAAAGACAAATTCCAGGCATTTGGATTTGAGGCTTACCGTATCAACGGTCATTCTATGGAAGAGATTGTAGCCACCCTTGATCTGATAAAAAACAGAAAAAACGGAAAGCCTAAAGCCATCGTCTGCGATACTGTAAAAGGAAAAGGCATTTCCTTTATGGAAAATGTACCTTCCTGGCACGGAGTCGCACCAAACGATGAGGAATATAAAAAAGCAATGGAAGAATTAGAAAGGGGATTAGAGGCATGAACGGAAAAGCTTTAAGAGAGGCATTTGGAGATGAGATGCTGGAATTAGGGAAAGAGAATAAGGATATCTATATCGTGGACGCAGATGTGGGAAAATCCTGTAAGACACTGGCATTCGCCTCAGCATATCCTGATCAGCATGTAAATGTGGGAATCGCCGAACAGAATGCCTGCGGAATGGCGGCGGGACTTGCGACCACAGGTAAGATACCATTTATCAGTACATACGCAGTCTTTGGTTCCATGAGAATGGTAGAACAGATCAGGCAGGAAATCTGTTATCCGAAACAGAACGTTAAGATCGCCTGCTCTCACGGAGGACTCACTCCGGCCAATGACGGAGCCAGCCATCAGTCCATTGAGGATATGGGGATTTTAAGAACACTTCCGAATATGACGGTCATCATGGGAGCAGACTACTATGCTGCCAGAAAGCTGATCAGACAGGCAGCCGAGTATGAGGGACCTGTATATCTGAGGTTTACCAGGGATGCTATTCCTTTCGTTTATGATGAAAGTGTAGAATTGACCATCGGAAAAGCCCATCGCATCCAGGACGGAAAAGATGTGGCGGTCATTGCCAATGGGGATACGGTCTGTATCGCGAAAAGAGCAGCGGAGGTACTGAACGAAAAAGGTTACAGCGTCAGGCTGCTGGATATGCACACTATTAAGCCCTTGGATACAGAGGCAGTGAAGGATTGTATTGATACTATCGGAAAAATTGTTACTGTGGAAGACCACAATATCATCAATGGATTAGGCAGCGCCGTATGCGAGGTAGTCGCAGAAGCGGGAAAGGGGATTGTAAAACGAATTGGTGTACAGGACTGCTTTGGACAGTCAGCACCCTACGAAAACCTGCTGGAGATGAACGGCATAACCGTTGAGGAGATTGTAAGATCCTGTGAAGAACTGTGCGGCAAAAAGGGGGAAGACAGATGAAAATAGGTTTTGTCGGCCTGGGAAATATGGGCTATAATATGGTTAACAATCTGCTGAAAAAGGGTTTTGAGGTATATACATACGATGTATTTGAGGAGGCTGTAAAGCGCACGGAGGCCATTGGGGCAAAGGGGGTCTCCTGTCTGGGAGAACTGGGCCGGAAAGCGGATGTTATCCTGGTGATGGTCATGAATTTCCAGCAGGTGCAGAGTGTTGTTCTTGGGGAAGACGGACTGATCGCAGCAATGGATGCGGACAAGGTACTCGTGGTATCCAGCACCATCTCCCCGGCCCAGACCAGGGAAATCGCAGAAACCGCATTGGCAAAAGGCATACATTATGTGGATTGTCCGGTAAGCGGCGGGAAATCAGGAGCCGTAGAAGGGACACTGACCATGATGGCAGCCTGTGAGGAAGAGGTTTTTGGGAGAATCCGGGAAGTCCTTTTTGCCATGGGAAGCAACACGTATTATGTAAGTAATATCATTGGCAACGGGCAGGTTATGAAAAGCATCAATCAGGTGATGATCGCAACGGGAATGACCATTGTTTCCGAAGCTGTGACCATGGCGGTAAAATCCGGTCTGAAACCGGAAATGATATATGAAGTGATTTCAAAATGCACAGGCTGCAATGATGTTTTCCGGGACAAGCTGCCGCTGATCATGGAACGTGATTTTACCCCGAGAGGGCCGGTGGACATCTTTATTAAGGATTTGTCCATAGCACTGGATATAGGCAAAGAAGTAAAATCCCCCATGTTTGTCAGTGCCCTGGTAAAACAGATTTTTACCTGGTCCAGTGCGTGCGGATATGGGCAGGACGATCTGGGAGCCTTGATCTGTGCATATGAAGATTGTGCAAAAATAAAAGTGGAAAAAAGAAAGTGATAACAGGGAGGACTTATGGATATTAAAGTAGTAAAACTAATGAATCGAATACCCGGAGGGATTATGGTCATTCCGCTTCTGGCGGGGGCGCTGCTGAACACCTTTCTGCCGGGCACATTGACGATAGGGGGATTTACAACCGGGCTTCTCAAGGAAGGAACCTCCTGTCTGATGGGATTGTTTCTGATTTGCTGCGGCGCATCGATCAGTTTTAAACAGGTGGGGGCTCCGCTCTATAAAGGCGCGTTACTGACAGTCCTGAAGCTGATCATCGGAATCGTGATCGGATGGGGGGTCCAGTATATTTTTGGAAGCAAGGGTATTTTCGGAATTACACCTGTAGCCTTGATCGCAGTGTTGACCAATTCCTCCGGTTCTATTTACGCCACTCTGGCAGACCGGTTTGGAGATTCTACGGATGTAGGTGCTGTATCTGTACTATCCATAAATGACGGACCTTTTCTCACAATGGTGGCACTTGGCGCCACCGGAATGTCGGACATTCCGTTTATGGCGCTGCTTGCAACTGTTCTTCCTATTATCATAGGAATTGTATGGGGAAATCTTGATAAAGAGTTCAGGGAACTGTGCAGCAAAGCACTGCCTTTGATCATTATCTTCCTTTCATTTGTACTGGGAGCAGGTATGAGCTTTGTGACTGTTATCCAGGCCGGTGCATCAGGAATTATTCTGGGAGCGATCGTACTTATCTTTTCCGGTCTGTTGCTCAATGTCCTGTATTGTCTCATTCTGCGAAAAAGAACGGCTGTGGGCGCAGCCGCGGGAACGGCTGCCGGCAATTCGGTGGCAACCCCGGCAGCTATCGCTGAGGCAGATCCGGGATTTGCACCATATGCAGCTGTTGCAACGGCACAGTGTTCTGCAGCATGTGTTATGACAGCAATTTTATGTCCGGTCATGGTTGCCCTGCTGGATAAAAGGATCAAGAAAAGACAGGCAGCCGGCCAAAATATAAAGGAAGAGAACAGGATAGGAGGAAAAGAAGTTCATGAAGAATAATAGAACTATTTTAAAAAATGTAAATGTGTTTGACGGTATATCAGATGAGGTACAGGAAAACTGTATGGTGGTGATCGAGAATGGCCTGATCAGGGAAATTCTAAAAAAAGACTGTGAAAACGTTGAGAACGCCAAAGTGATCGACCTGAAAGGATATACGGTTTCACCGGGCTTTATTGACTGCCATATGCATATGCTGTTGGAGGAAGTCACGGATAAAGAAGTATCTCTGGCAACGACCTCACCGGGAGGGGAGCGTCTGGACACGGCGCAGGCTGCCGTTGCATATCTGGGAGCTTATAACTGCAGAAGAATGCTGGAGGCCGGTTTTACGACCGTGATCGACGGCGGCGGCAACAATTATATTGAATGTGCGCTGAAAGAGGCCATTAACAAAGGATATCTCGACGGACCGGATTTATATATAGCGGGAAAGCAGATCACCACCAACAAGGCGCATTTTGTAGGGTTTTCCATGGAACCTTACGGTCCTTACGGCATGCGGAAGGCGGTGCGTGACCTAATGTACCACAGCGTAGATCACATTAAACTCCAGCTCAGTCCTCCAATCCGCATGATCGGAAGAAATTCACAGGCCTGTGATTTTACGGTGGAAGAAATAGAAGCCGCCATCGACGAGGCACATAATTACATGACACCGGTCCACGCCCATCTGAGAGGATCTGAGGCTATCAAGAGATTCCTCCGGGCAGACGGAGATTTGGTAGTGCACGGTACGGATATTGATGAGGAAGGCATTGAATTGATGCTGAAGAAGGACCGTTATCTTCTGGCAACCTTATTATCTCCTACGCCGACGCCATCCAAAGAGCTTGTGGCGGCAAAAAGTAAAAGTGTGCTGGATCTGCTGGCTTCCACTGCAGAGCGTCATTGGAGAAGTGTTAAGAATGCATACAAAGCAGGCGTGAAGATCGCATTTTCCACAGATGCGGGTACTCTCGGTATTGCACCGGGTACTAATGCGCTGGAATTTATGAACCTCCAGAAGATTGGTATGAGCAATGCGGAGGCATTAAAAGCAGCCACATCCGTAGCCGCTGCGGCAATCGGACATGGAGATACAGTGGGCAGGCTCGTACCGGGTTACAGAGCCAATCTGGCTGTCATGGACGGAAACCCGCTGGCAGATCTGACGGCTGTCCAAAGAGTTGTCATGACATTCAAGGATGGAAAAATAGTAAACGATAAAAGGGAGTAACAGGAGGTCATTATGAAGATAGTTGTTTTAGACGGATATACCTTAAATCCCGGTGACTTGAGCTGGGAAGGTCTGGAACGTATGGGAGATACTGTGATCTATGACAGAACATCCCTGACGGATCACAGGGAAATCATTCAGAGGATTGGCGATGCGGATGTTGTATTTACAAATAAAACCCCTATGCCGGAAGAAGTTCTGGAGGCATGCAGCAGCATAAAATATATCGGGGTGCTGGCTACAGGATATAACGTGGTAGATGTGGAATATGCGAAAAAGAAAGGCATTGTTGTCACAAATATTCCCACATATGGCACAGCTGCAGTGGGACAGTTTGCCATAGCACTGCTGCTGGAAATCTGTCATCATATCGGATACCACAGCCAGGCTGTTCATGACGGAAAATGGGAAAGCAATCCGGACTGGTGTTTTTGGGATTACCCGCTGATCGAATTAGATGGCAAGACAATGGGAATCATTGGATACGGACGTATTGGACAGGCAACCGGAAAGATCGCCCAGGCATTGGGCATGAAGGTGCTGGCATATGATGCCCATAGAAATCCTGAGCTGGAATCAGATACCTGTAAATATGCAGATCTGGATGAGCTGCTGGCAGAGTCCGATGTCATTGCTCTTCACTGCCCCCTGTTTCCCACAACAGAGGGAATCATCAATCAGGTTAATATTGCGAAAATGAAGGACGGTGTGATCATCCTGAATAATTCCAGAGGACCGCTTGTTGTGGAGCAGGATCTGGCAGACGCGCTGAATTCCGGGAAGGTTGCGGCAGCAGGGCTGGATGTAGTATCCACAGAGCCGATCAAAGGGGATAATCCATTATTAAAAGCAAAGAACTGCTTTATCACACCGCACATCTCTTGGGCACCAAAAGAATCCAGAAAACGTCTTTTAGACATTGCTGTTCATAATCTGAAAGCATTTGCAGAGGGAAATACTGTAAATGTGGTTAATAAGTAAATAGGTATTCATCCGATAAAAGTGTTGGAGGGCTGTGCAATGATTGCTGCGCAGCCTTTCTTTTGTTTTGGGGTGTTGAATAGCGGATACATTATCATAATTTGTTTTTAAGGTGTTACGGCAATATAATCCGTGAAGGCATAGGGTAATATGCAAATCTCTGCTATATCTGTTATAATAGAAAAAGCATGAGATTCGGAGGATACTGTTTATGGAACTAGTTATTAAAAAATACCAGGAGCTCACATTAGATGAGTTATATGAAATATTAAAAGTCCGCGCCGAGGTCTTTGTTGTAGAACAGCATTGTGTATATCAGGACATGGATGATCTTGACCAATGTGCAGTCCATATATATTTACGCGATGATGACGAAATTCAAGCTTATTTACGGGTGATTGAACCGGGTAAAGCAGGGGAAGATGCGGTAATAGGAAGGGTATTGTCAAAAAAGCGGCGCTGCGGCTTGGGAACTGAAATAGTCTCTGCCGGCATCGAAGTGGCAAAGTCTCGGATGCACGCGTCAAAAATCAGAATTGCGGCGCAGACATATGTGAGATCTTTGTATGAAAATATCGGTTTCAAACAAAGCAGTGAGGAATTTATGGAAGACGGCATTCCGCATATAGAAATGATTCTGAGTATAGGGCAGAGGAATTTAGTGTAAGTACGGGGCATTGGATATCGTTCCAATTTACAGCGCCATATTGTTTATAAGAAGATTTGAGAAAAGGTGGTCTATAATGCCAAAACAAAAGAAAAAACCTGCAAAGTCGGAACGCCGTGACGCAAGGCTTATAAAAGCACGTCAATGGGTTCTAACCTATCAGGGAAGCCATATTGTACGGGCTTACCGCAAAAAATTCAACGTAGATATTTCCTGTGCGCTGAAAGATTTAGGAGAAATCGGTGCCATCCCATCGGAGAAACTGGCTGCCCTGCAGCGGGCAGAGCAGCTCCGTCTGCAGGCATTGCACCGGAAACGTGAGGAAAAGAAACTACAGGCTGTGGATGACAGTTATCCTGATTCTGACGATACCTTTTTCTTTATTGCCGGCTATACGTCAGGCGGCGCCCCCTACGGTGTCACCTGGGAGGAAATGGGGATGGAATCGTGGGACAGCCCTTCTCCGTGGTAGGGGAAACGGATGACCGCTGTCGCTGCGCTTATGCTCGGTCAGCGCAGTAAACGCGCTGACCTGACTGACAGTTAACTTGTCGTTTCTTTTTCAACCAATGTAGCAGGCACCATACTCTCATATGGGATATAGTTTTCCAGTGACTGGATCGCAATCTGTGCCATGAGAGGGATATTCTGATCAATGGAAGTGATGGAATGTACGGCATAGTTGGATACCGGGGAGTTGTCGTATCCAACCAATTCAATGGTATTTGGAATAGCAATCCCATTTTTGATGCATTGGCGTTCAAACAGACTCGCAATATCATCGTTGGAACAAAAGACACCTATTTTCTTACCGGCATATTTGGTGATAATATGCTGAACTAACCGGTTCATGGATTCGGCAGCTTTTAGTGTGTAAGTATCCGTGAAATCATGTTCTATCACACGTTCATAACATAAGTCTCTTACCTCATATTCAAATCCCAGAATTCTCTTGAAGGAAGGCCAGTCTTCCCGAAAATCATTATTGATATGAATGAAAACCTCGCAGCCGTTACGGACCAGAAGATTTGCGGCCAGCTTTCCACCGGTAAAGTTATCGTTGTTGATCTGTTTGAAATTACCGCCGACACGTTCAACGGAGATCACCGGTACGGGCAGCTTTTCAATGTCTTCGGCAGAAAGGAGATGGCTCAGCAGTATCAATCCCTTGATCCGGTAGGAAATCAGGTTTTGAATCAGCTGCAGTTCCTCCTCCCTTGAATCGTTGGAAGTATAGACGATTAAATTATACCCCTTTTCTTTGCCGTACTTAATAAGCTGATTCAGCAGCTCGGTATAGAAACTTAAATGAAGATGGGGAAAAATGACTCCTACCAGATTGGATTCCCCGGTTACTAAAATACGGGCCAGATTGTCCTGCTGGTAATTCAATTCTTTGATCGCAGCTTTGATTTTATCTTGTGTCTCCTGAGACAAAAGTTCAGGATGATTGAAATACCGGGAAACGGTAGTCAGGGAAACGCCGCTTCTCTCTGCGATATCTGTAATCTTTACTTTACTCATAAAAACCTCTCTTATATCGTTTTTTACGGTCAGCGCAGTAAAAGCGCAGACATACGGAATAGTTATAAATGCTCACTGTTTAGCAAAAATTATAGCACAGTATTATGAAAAATGAAAGGAAAAATGAAAATAATTTCATGAAAAATATTTCATATATGTTTTATCATTTAAAGATAAATTCGACAAAAATCGGGTAAAGTATTATGGAATATAGATAAAAACAAGGGAAATATCTTGTGAAAATTGAAAGAAAATGAAAATTATTAATGAAAACGTTTGACATTATAAGTTTCATGGAATACAATAGAGCCATCAAAGCAAAAGTAACGAAAACAGATGATCAAAAGGAAAACAGGAGGATTCAAAAATGAAGAAAAAGATGCTTAGTATTATGCTTGCGGCAATGATGGCAGGAACAATGGCAACCGGGTGTGGGGCAGATGGAGGAAAAAAGGAAGAGAATCATAAGAACAGCATTACTGTACTGGTAGAAAGCGGTTCACCCGCAGAGGCGCTTGCAAAAGAAACAGCGGCATCTTTTAAAGAGGAGACAGGATGCGAGGTTATTATTGACGCGGTTGCCTATACAGGAATGTATGATAAGCTTTCTACAGAGATCAAGGCAAAGCAGGCTGCCCATGACGTGGCGTGTATGGATGTGGTATGGCTGGCAGCATTCGCAGACGCAGTGGAAGCCGTCAATGATGCAGATACCAGTGATTTTCTGCCTACATTACAGGAAAGCGGAACGATTGATGGGAATCTTTTGGGGTACCCGATGTGGGTAAATGCAAAAGTGCTGATCTACAGAAAAGACCTTATACCGGAAGACAAAGTTCCAAAGACATGGGAAGAGTATCAGGCAGTTGCAGAAGAAATGAAGACCGATGATATGAGCGGAACAACAGTCTTTGGAAGTGGCTCGGATGCAGTGTGTTCCTTTCTTGACTTTGCATGCCAGGCCGGTGCAGAGGGACTTGTATTTGACAAAGACGGCAATGTGAACATAACAGATCAGGCTTACGCGGACGCATTGCATTTTATGGTGGAAAATGCCAACGCTGATTACACTCCGTCAGATTCACTTGCCACAGCCTCTACAGAGTCACAGGAACTCTTTACGAACGGAAAAACAGCTATGCAGCTGAACTGGAGTCATCAGTATCCGGCGGCAGTAAAGGCTCTCGGTGCCGATAAAGTCGGATGCGCACCGATGATCAGCGGAAGTGCGGGTATTGGGGCAACAACCGGTCCCTGGTATGAATGCGTTATGAAAGGCTCTGAAAATAAAGAGATGGCTAAAAAATATGTAGAATATATGTACAGCCACAATGCGGATTATATGGATCTTACCTTAAAGATCGCAGGCAGAACATCTGTATATGAAGAAACAGGTAAAGAGGCGGGCAATGAGCATACAGCGGCAGTTCTTGAGACGTTAAAAGCAAAGCAGTCACAGGCAAGGCCTATGGTGACAACATGGGCGCAGATTGAAGAGGTTTTGATCGGTGTTGTGGAAGCCAGTCTGGGCGGCGCAGATATAAACGAGACATTAGAATCAGCAAAGAATGAGATTGAAGCGATCGCCCGATAACGGAGGCGCGCAGTGAAACAGATAAAGTGAGCAGCAGAGGGGAATCCCGCGAAGCGTGTTGCTGGGCACGGAGTGAACAGCGATTTTTCCCCTCTGTTTATAGAAGGTGGTAAATAGAATGAGATTGATTTCAAGAAAAACATTATTACTATTTTTTCTGCCGGGTGCGGTATTTATGGGGGCATTTCTCATATATCCAATCATTACAATGGTAGCTGACAGTTTCTTTCAAATCGGAATCACAGGTGAGAAGACATTTATCGGTTTGGAAAACTATATACGTGCGTTTACCGCCGGCGGATTTTTAAAACAATTAAAGAATACTTTGATATATATTGCAGTGGCTGTAAGTTTTGAGACGGCAATCGGTTTATTATTCGCATTATTCTTTGAATTGAATTATAAAGGAAGTAAAGTGATACGATCATTCATGATGGCACCTCTCATGATCGCGCCTTTAGTAGCCGGTCTTACATGGAAATTGATGATGAGTTCCAGTTTCGGAATTGTCAATGAACTGTTGGCTGAAATTGGGATTTTGTCAAGCAGCAGTGACATTCTGTGGCTTGCGGATGAAAGGTGGTCGTTAGCTGCATGCTGTATTGCTGATATTTGGCTCACTACACCGTTTATGATGCTGATGATATTGGCCGGGCTGCAGGGCCTGGATTCCAGTATGCTGGAGGCCGCGAAAATTGACGGGGCAGGTATGCTGCAGCAGGTCTTTGCCATAAAGCTTCCTGTGATCAAACCGGTTTTACTGACAGCATTGTCCGTAAGGATCATTGACGCGGCCAGAACCTTTGATATTATCTGGGCAATGACGGAGGGAGGTCCGAACAGCTCATCGGAAACACTCAGTATTATTATATACAAGACATTGACGCGCTATAATGATGTGGGGTATGCCAGCGCAATGGCAGTGGTATTTATTGCAGTATTAGTAATATTTACGCTGGTATTTATGCAGAGTCTGTGGAATCCGAAGAAAAAGAACTGTTAGCTGAGTGGATAGGAGGCGAAAAAAGGTGAAATTTAAAGGTGAGGTCGGGAAGAAGCTGGGAATCAGTCTGTCAGTGGTTTTAACTGTATTCTGGCTTTTCCCTTACATATATGTAATTTGTTGTTCTTTCAAGCCGGGATCAGAAGTGATCGCAGTTCCGCCGAGTTTTTTCCCAAAAGTGTTCTCGGTTGAAAATTTTGGGGGACTGTTTGAAAGAATGGATGCACTCGGATTTCTGTTCAACAGTTTGAGTGCTTCCTTGATAAGTACAGTGATCGCGTTGATATTGGGATCTCTTGCAGCGTATGCAATACAGCGCTCAGGTGCCAAATTATCGATCATACTGGTGGTTTTGGTTTTATGCCTGAAGATGATACCTACTTCAAGTATTGTAGTGCCGATTTATGAATTGATCTGTAATCTTGGCTTGTATGATACCAAAATTGCCTTGATCATTGTTTACGCAGCCATCAATATGCCGTTTGTTATGTGGACCATGTTAAGTTTTTATGAGGGAATTCCCACGACACTGGACGAGGCAGCATTCGTAGACGGGGCAGGCAGCTTCCAAACATTTTGGAAGGTTATTCTGCCGATCTGTAAACCCGGTTTGGCAACAGCGTTTATATTTACTCTGTTCCTTGCATGGAATGATTTCCTTGTGGCATTATTGCTGACAAGTACCAGTGCAAAGACATTTACGGTTGGACTGGCCGGATTTTTGTCAGCATACAATCTGGATCTGGGGCCAATGTGTGCAGGAGCATTTTTGTTTAGTTTTCCGGTGATGATCATTTCCCTTGCGGCTCAAAAATATATTGTGCAGGGAATGACAGCAGGAGCGGTAAAAGGTTAAGCAGTATGGAGGGGTCTTATGAGTAAAGAATTGTTGAAGCTGAATATTGAAAAGGCTCAGATGGAGACAGACAGAAAAAAGGAAGCTGTAAAGAATGGCATGATGCGTCAGCGCTATCATTTTATGCCACAGACAGGGTGGCTGAATGATCCCAATGGATTGATTTATTTTAGGGGAAAATACCATTTCTTTTTTCAGCATAATCCCTATAGTGGTTTCTGGGACAGTATGCATTGGGGGCATGCCATCAGCGAGGATATGCTCCATTGGGAGTATCTGCCGCCGGCACTGGCACCCAGTGAAGGGTATGACGATCATCCAAAAGGCGGATGTTTTTCCGGAAGCGCGATAGAACATGACAATAAACTTTTCCTCATGTACACCGGAACAGCCAATAAAGGCAGAGGTTATGAGCAGACACAGTGTATCGCATACAGTGAGGATGGAATCCATTTTGAAAAATATGAAGGGAACCCAGTGCTGACAGCGCCGGAAGGGATCTTGCCGGATATGTTTCGTGATCCGAAGGTATGGAAGCATGAGAACATGTATTATATGGTGTGCGGCGCAAGCCGTGAAAACAGGGGCTTGGCACTTCTCTATCGTTCCGGGGATATGCTCCACTGGGAGTTCTTCCAGGTTCTGGCGGAAAGCCGTGGGGAATGGGGATTCATGTGGGAATGCCCGGATTTTTATCCGATAGGCGATAAATATGTTCTGACCTTTTCACCTATGGGGGCAGGCGATCATACTGCCGTGTATATGGTGGGAGATTTTGATTATAAGACAGGAAGGTTTTATCCTCATGTGAGCGGTGAGATCAACTGGGGATTTGATTATTATGCACCGCAGTCATTTCTGACACCGGATGGAAGAAGGATTATGGCAGGATGGTCAAATGAATGGGAATGGATGCCATTATGGAAGGACTGGGGGCCAACGTACAGGGAAGGCTGGTGCGGCTTTTTTAACATCCCTCTGGAGGTACGTTTGATGGAAGACAGCACGTTACAGTTTCTGCCAATCGAGGAAATAAAAGCTTTGAGGCAGAACCCGGAATATCTGGACAGTCTTGTGATCACGGAAGAGGAGACAGAACTGAGAGCCGGAGACGGTGTGGCTTTTGAACTGAAGCTGAAGATTGATCTTGAGAATACAGATGCGGATAAACTGGAGCTGCTTTTGCGCTGCGGAGAAGGAAAAAAGACGGTATGTCTGTTTGATCTTGAGAATGCGGAAATGAGTGTAGATCGTGAGAAAGCAGATGGATGGAGCAGAGGTATTTCGAGAAGCGTTATGTATCTGAAGGGAAAAAGGGAGCTGGACGTCCATATTCTGTCAGACCGGAGTTCACTTGAAATTTTCACAGATAATTACCGGAATAACCATTCTAATAATATTTTTGCGGGAGAGACGCAGAATCAGTTGAAAATCCGGGCGATTGGCGGGAGTGCGGTGATCAAAGAGATTGAGACATACGGAATAAAGGATTGTTATTGTTAGAACGGATGGAAGCATTATTGTCAGGCCGGGCGGCGTTAAATATATAGGAGGATTTATGTATGGCAGGTAAAAATTACTATGATGTTACGGAATGGAACGTCGGAGATCCCTATAAAGATATAGGAGAAGTGATCAACAGCATGTTGGCGGATATTAAAAGCAGACAGACAGATTCCAATGTGGAGGAGGGCGGAAAACCGGGGGCTGTCATCTACATTCCGTCAGGGGATTATCATCTTCGTACGCAGGTGGTGATTGATATCAGTTATTTGAAAATCATGGGTGCCGGACATGGTTTTGTATCTTCAAGCATTCGTTATAATCTTCCAAAGAGTGAATGGGAGGATCTGCATGAAGTGTGGCCGGGAGGCAGCCGCATACTAGTTGACCTTTCTCCGAAGGACGCAGATGGTGAGGCGGCAGGAGCCGCCTTTTATGTGGAACGGAGCGGAAATCCCAGGATCAGCTCTGTGGAATTTGAAAATTTCTGTATTGACGGATTACACTTTGCGGACGACGGTTCAGGAAAAAATGATCCGGAAAATACATATGTGAATGGCAAAACAGGCATTTATGTTGCCAGTGCACAGGATTCCTTCCGGATCACAGGCATGGGCTTTGTATATTTAGAGCATGGGGTTATTATTTACCATGCAGACGCATTGTCAGTCCATGATAATTTTATAGCTGAATGCGGAAACTGTATCGAACTGCGCGGCTGGGGACAGGCATCTAAGATAACTGATAACCTGATGGGAGCCGGGTACAGGGGATATTCTGTTTTTGCGCAGAATTTCGGAGGACTTTTGATCACTTCAAATAATATTTTTCCGAGAGGTACAAGCTGTGTCCATTTCGATAAGGTTGCCCGCTCTGTTATCACAGGCAACAGATTTCATTCCTTTTATCCGGGGGCACTGGTATTTGAAGGGAACTGTTCGGAAAACACGGTCTCTTCCAACCACTTTTTACGTGATCATGAACCATGGGCGCCTATGCTTAAAAATGACAATGGCTTAGATGACAGGTATGGCCTTCTGCGCATCAGCGGCAATCATAATTCGGTGATCGCCAACCATATTTCAGAAACAATCCATAGGCAGTCTATCAAGCCGGCCGACGCAAAACCTGTGATCATACATGTTGTCTCGGGCAAGGGAAATTATATATCCGATAATCATATCGTTGCCACAACAGAGGCAGCAGATGCGCAGACCGGGGCATCTGATTCCTGCTTTTCTGCACAGGTGGATGCTCTTACTGCTACGGATAAACTGGCGGTGCTTGATGTGACAACTGTTCTGGTGGCAAAAGAATCCTTTCAAAATACTATACTGGATTCAGGAAGTGAGGAGCAGGTTATTCTTGACAGGCGTGTGAATGCTTTTAGGGCTACGCCGGTGCCTGGGGGAGTGTGACCGGGGACAGGACAAATGGTCCTTTCTGTGATATCGCCTACAATCTGAAAAAGAATTCGACAGATACCTTTTTTATCGGTATAATTAAAAAAGGGGTGATTTCACATGGATGAAATTCGTTTTGAATTTGACTGCGACACATCCGTTCCGCATTTTCATGGGGAGCTGGAAATACTTTATGTGCTGACCGGCCGGTGTGCTGTGATGACGGCAAAAAACAATTATCTTTTGAGCAGTGAGGACTTTGCTGTATATAACCCGTATGAACACCATGAGATTTATCGCGAAGCGGGTGCGCATACTGTTTCGGCATATATTTCGCTGCCGATTTTACAGCAGGCAAATTTAGGACGTGTTAAATGCTGCAGTAAATTGCAGCCGGATCAAGCCGATTATCTTTCCATGATTCGCATGAACCTGGCGGTGGTGTTCAAAGAGGTTACCGATTCGCCTGATCTGCGCCGGCTGCAGATCTTAAGTCACCTTTTCGGACTGCTGGCTATCCTGAAATCACAGTTTGAGTTACCGGAGTCATACGAACTGCACCCGACACAGGAAATAGAACGAATACAGAAAGTCCTGATCTATATCGGACAACATTTTTCAGAGGAATTGAGTTTACAGACGGTTTCGGATCTGGTGCATCTCTCCAAAAGCCAGTTGTCCCGTGATTTTCATAAAATACTGCGCATCTCATTTTCAGATTATCTGCGCCAGCTGCGTTTAAATAAAGCAGAGTATCTTTTGCGCACGAAACGGCAGAGCGTGACGGACATTGCATTGGAATGCGGTTTCTCCAATACCAACACTTTTATATTGAACTTTCGGCAGCAATACCACATTACGCCCGGAAACTATCGCCGATGTTATGAAAAACAGGCATCCCCGCAGCCGCAGGAGGGAATCGCCGCTATTTCCGGTACACTGTCTTATATGAATCTTTTAAAATATGCGGCAAAAGAAGAAGCAGTGCTGCCGTTAAACAAACGCAGCACTCTGCCAACCCGTATTGAAATTGATGCCCGGGAAAATCTTGGTAAATTGCAGCTTCATCACAACGATTCCACGTCACTTGGCTGGGCAGAACAGCTCTTGCACGAGGAGGTCCGTGATGCAGTCCGCGATTCTGTGAAAACAATCGGCTTTCAGAGTGTATTGTTTTTCGGTATTTTTGACGATTCTCTGGACTTTTATCATGAGGACCAAAACGGCAGGCCATGGCTGAGTTTTACCTATATTGATTTAATTCTGGATTTTTTGGTGGATCTTAATATTACCCTGCAGATCCAACTGGGTTATACACCGAAACTTTTGACGAAAGACCGCCGGCATGTTTTTGGGAATTCCTGTATCGGACTTCCGGATAATCTGGAAAAGTGGAAATTTTTAGTGAATGGATTTTTAGAGCACCTTGTTTACCGTTATGGAATAGAGTTGGTTTCGTTGTGGAGTTTCACACCGGAACAGCTCCTGTTTGTGCAGTATGGTGTTTTCTCCCTGGAGGATTATCTTTATTATTACGAAACTACCTGGAAGATATTGCAGCAGCAGCTTCCGGGGGTCATGTGGAAGGCACCTGTGTTTGATATTGATTTTTTGTCTGTGGATGGATTTGACATTCTTTATCGCTTTTTAGACTACTGCAGACAAAAGAGCTGCCTTCCCACCCAGCTGAGTGTACAGAGTTTCTGCATGGATCATGCCAAATATGACCGTGCCGTCACCGAGAATCGTATTCAGGCAAAGATGGATCAACAGCCGGGGGAGCCGGCGCCGATCAGTGCGGATGAAAGTGTACTGCAGCACCGTCTGCAGAAACTCCGTACCTGTCTGAATGAGTATGGGTATTTGGATCTGCCAATCTCTGTTTTCGGTTGGAATACCACATTGTGGCAAAATGATTTGGGGAATGATACTTGTTTTAAGGCAGCCGCAGTAGTGAAGCACTGCCTGGAGAGCCGTAATCTGGTCACTGCAATGGCGATGGCTCATTTGACAGATAACTCGGAACGCCGTGTCATGAACTCTAATCCCTATCATGGCGGTTATGGTATTTTAAATTATTACGGAGTACCCAAAGCGGCTTATTATGCCATGATGTTTCTGACGCTCTTAAAGAACAACGGCGATACAATTCTTGCAGAAGGGGACGGATATATTGTTACTCGTTCCGGGGAGGGCAGGAAGCTGCAGATTCTGCTGTACCATTACTGCCACTATGATGAACAAAATCATCTGACGGAATGGATTCCGCTGGAGGAACAGCGAACAATTGACCGTTATATGGGATTTGTGCAGAAAGGAACGCGCAGCTTTGCCCTTCATCTGCAAAATATGATTCCCGGCAATTATTTGAAACGCAGTTTTTCCGTTAACCGTGAGCATGGGAGCAGTTATGACCAATGGATGAAAATGGGCGCGCCGGATTTGCAGAACCGTACACAAAAGCTGTATCTGACGAAGATCAGTACCTATGGCGCTCTTTATGAAAATGTCCTGATCGGAAAAAGCGGGAGCTTCAACCTGTCCACCGTACTGGATGAACATGAAGTGCGGCTGATATTGCTGGAAAAGCGTTAAGGAAAATAGCAAAGTGATTATTTAGTGGGAAATGCTGAAATGTTCGGCATTTCCCTTTTTGCTGTCAAAAATCACGATTTACAGCACTATAAATCACGATTTATTTCATAAAAAAAGATCTGTGAATGTCATTTTTTCAAAAAATGTGGGCGAAAAATGAATAAAACCTGCGGAGGAATCAAGAGAAAGCCGGGCAAAACGTATGATACAATTTGTAAAATAATAACTGAACGAGGTGATCTTATGGAAGTAAAAGAATGGACCTATGAAGAGTTTCCGGAATTTGCAGAAGAGGTGGAAGGAGCGGAAAGGATTCCGACCACCGGCGACGAAATCGGAGTTTTTTATCAACATGATGTGGAGTATGCGGAGATTGAAGGTGAAAAACTGCATCTGCAGATTTTACGCCCGCTGACCCGTAACCGGCCGAACATGATCTGTCCATGCGTAGTGTTTGTACAGGGTTCCGCATGGTTTAAACAGGACGTATATATACAGCTTCCGCGAGTGGCAAAGCTTGCGGAACGTGGTTATGTAGTGGCTGTGGTGGAATATCGTCATTCAGGCATTGCACCTTTCCCGGCACAAATTATGGATACCAGAAATGCCGTACGCTTTATGCGTGTACATGCGGAAGAATACGGAATCGATTCTGATAAAATCGTTGTTGCAGGCGACTCTTCCGGTGGACACACTGCCATGTTTGCCGGCATGATCCACGATGATGTGGAAAATAATCTCTTCCCGGGTATTTCTGCGGAGGTTAAGGGCATTCTGAATTTCTACGGAAGCTGCAGTGTCATGAAGGAAGATTCAAATCCAACCCAGCTTCTCCACTGTCAGCCGGACAGTCCGGAAGGTATGGTGATGGGGCATGTGGACCTGCGCGAAAGCGAGGAGCTGCGCCGCAGGCTTTCTGTGGAATGCAACATAGAGAAAGACAGTGTGATCCCGCCGACGATCATATTTCATGGTACAAAAGACCGTGTTGTAAACTGTGAAGGCAGCGTGATTCTTTATCGGCGCATGAAAGAATGCGGAAAGGATGTAAAGCTGTATTTGATAGAAGGAGCGGACCACAGCGGCAACGAATTCTGGATGGAACAGGTTCTGGACATCATGGAGGACTTCATCCAAAAGGCAGTGCGATAGTTGGAATACATCCAGACATTAAGAATCGCTTCACGATGGGTTGGATGTCTGTCTCCGGTACATTTTCATACGGTCAGCGCAGTAAATGCGCAGACCTGTCTGAACTGTTATACTGAGGGACCTATAAAAAGGAAAGAAGGATATGGAAATGGCTACAGAAATGAAAAAAATCAGCTTATTTGAAAAACTGATCTATGGATCCGGTGATGTGGGTCTGAATGCAATGTATACTTTGTTCAGCTCCTATGTTTTAATGTTCTATACGGACGTATTGATGATAAATGCTGCATTGATCGGTACCGTGATCATGATTTCAAAAATTTTCGACGGTATTTCTGATTTGATTGCAGGTCAGTTGATTGACAAACACAAAAATAAATACGGTCACTGTATTCCGGTTTTGATGAAATGGGCAATTCCGATGGTACTTTCCGTTATTCTGGTATTTACCGTGCCGGATGGAAGTGTAGGGCTTCGTGTTGCTTACATTTTTATTACTTACAACCTTTTTAACACGATATTATACACTTATGTCGGTATGGCCCATGGGTCGCTTGCATCGTATGTCACGAATGATTCCAAGGACCGTTCCCAGATGCTCATTTTTAAGATGATGTTTGCAGCCGCTACCCAGACCATCATGGCATCGGTTATGATTCCCATGGTGGAATACTTTGGCGGTCAGCAGATGCAGTCTGCATGGATCAAAGCCATCATGGTATTCGGTGTTATCGGTTTGATTCCGATTGCGCTGAACGTCTTTTTTGTGAAAGAGCGAGTGGAAAATGACGCTCCGGCAGAAAACATTTTGATTGGTGTGAAATGTGCAGTTGTTAATAAATACTGGTGGATGGCGTTTATTGTCAATTTGATGGCAAACTTTATCCTGACTTTCAACCTTTCGGTATCCTTGTACTATTTGAAGGACGTTGTTGGCAATATCGCTTTGATGGGCACGTTTGTTGCCTGTTCCAACCTTCCGGGTGTGATCATTTCAGCAGTTGCCCCGTTTCTGCTCAATAAATTTACGAAACAGCAGATGGTCATTTTTGGCGCAGGATGTATGCTTGCTGCACAAATTGCATTTATCTTCATGCCGTTTACGACGACCATGCTTTTCCTTACCGCATTGCTTCGCGGTATCGGTATGGGCTTTGCTATGGGAATGGCAGGTGCTTTGATTGGTGATACCATTGATTACGGTGAATGGAAAACAGGGGTGCGCGTTCAGTCCGTTCTCTTCTCCGCAGCTTCGGTTGGGGCAAAAGTGGGCCAGGGCGCACTGACAGCGGCATTCGGTTTCGTCCTCTCAGCTATCGCTTATGACGGTTCCCTGGCAGTACAGGCTGCAGGCACCATTTCCGGTATTGATGCATTCTTTAAGTACGGTCCGTTGGTGGTTGCCATTATCCTTTTGATTGATATTCTTATGCTGGATGTTGAAAAGAAAAATCCGCAGTTTATCAGGGAAATTGCAGAACGTAAAGCAGGTAAAAACGCCTAAGCTTGTCTCGTAATGGTATATAGTTACATAATAGGTCGTGGTTTCCACGCGTCTTCTCTCCGTTACATGTTATAAGGTAATTATCACTAAATACTCGCGGCAGTTGCCCAGACAGCCAAGTTATTTAATAAATAATTTTTATGCTTAATTGAATGAGCAAGAAAATTCAAACAGCCTATTGGGATTCAGCTGGTTCTGGAAGAACTTATAATAGTTTGACATTACTAAAAAATGTATGATATTGTAAACATAGCCCGTGTTGTTAAATAGATGAAATGGGTATTAAAAAAGTCAAATAAGAGGTCAGCATGGCAAATATAAGAGATGTGGCGAGAGCTGCAGGCGTGGGGATCGGAACGGTATCCAGGGCGCTGAATGACAGCGGTTATGTGGAAGCCGGTAAAAAAGAGAAAATCAGGAGAATCGCAAAAGAGTTAAATTATAGACCCAGTGAGCTGTCACGTAGTTTTGTTCAGAAAAAGAGCGGACTGGTTGGGATCGTACTGCCGGATGTGGCATTTCCGTTCTATGGGGCGTTTTTAAAGTATGCAGAACTGGAATTGAATCATATTGGTTATAAAACTTTAGTGTGCAATACGCTGGGAGTTCAGAAGAGGGTTTCGGATACGCTGGATTTGATTGAGGCGGGCAGTCTTGACGGCATGATCATCAATACAGATGTAACGCGAGAGGAAATCGAGAGAATGAAGGGCATGCCGGTAGTCAGTTTTGAGCGGGTGCTGGCAAAAGAAATACCCATGGTTGCCTCTGATCATATAAAGGGTGGTCAGATTGCGGCAAAGCTGCTGAAAGAAAACGGGTGCAAAAATGTTATGATCCTGGGGGCCAGGTTTGCCACAAAAGTACATGCGGAGAACAGGATTAAGGAGTGCAGACGGATACTGGAACAATCGGGAATACAGGTTACAGCTGTGGAGATCAACGGGGCATTTTTGTCCTATCCGTTTATTGAAGAGATGATAAGCCAGTATCTGGATATGTACAGCCGGATCGACGGCATTTTTACAGAGGATGTGGAAGCCTACTGCTGTCTGATGCAGGCAAAAAAAAGAGGAATCTATGTGCCAAGGGATTTGAAGATTGTGGGGTATGACGGCAATGAAATGACGCGGATGATCGATCCGCAGGTAACTACCATAGCCCAGGATGTACCTCTTCTGGCACGCACCTGTGTGGAGGTTCTTGCGAAGAAGATCGCAAAAGAAAAAGTAGATGCCCACTATTATATTCCGGTGAAATTATTGCAGGGTGGAACTACTGTGTGATGTTCCATAAAAAATGTTTGCTTTGTCTTGCACTGTGGAACAAAATGTGGTACGCTAAAAATAAAAGGGTGGGAATATATGGCAAGCCTGAGAGAAGTAGCGGATGCTGCCGGAGTAGGACTGGGTACTGCTTCGAGAGCATTGAACGGGACAGGTTATGTGTCTGAAGAAAAAAAGAAAATGATACTGAAAGCGGCTGAAGAACTGCATTACAGGCAGAATATGTCAGTACCGGAGCCGGCAGAGCATCATGCAGGACTTGCAGCCAAAGGAAAAACAGGTATCGTTGGTCTTTCTGTACCGGATATGGAACAGCCGTTTTTTGCAGGTCTTTTAAAATATTTGGAGATAGAACTGCATAAATTGGGATACCATGTGATGATGTTTAATTCCCTGGGGGTATCCAATCGTGTGGAAGAAATTGTAGAAATGCTGGAACAGCATATCATAGACGGTGCCATACTCAATACTACGGAATCCGATATTCCGGGGATCGGGCGTGTGGGCAGCAGAATCGTGGCATATGAATGCAGGCCGGCAGAGGGGATGACCCAGGTATATTCAGACCACAGGCAGGGGGGACGGATGGCCGCGGAAGAGTTTTTAAGGTGCGGATGCAAAAAAGTTCTGCAGATATCTTCCGACAGCACATTTTATACGCCCTCCAGCGAGAGGCACAGGATATTGGAGGAAATCCTGAGTGCGGAAGGAACAGAGGTGATCACTGTGCGGCTTGCATGGACAAACATCCTGTCCTATGATTATTACCGCCGCAGTATAGAGGAATATCTTCGTCTGTATCCGGATGCAGACGGCGTGTTTGTGGAGGATATTTCTGCATATTTTGCACTGAAACATGCAGAGGAATCCGGGATATCCGTTCCCGAAAAACGGAAAATAGTCGGCTACGACGGACTGGATCTGACCAGGATCTGCCAGCCTGTTATAACTACGATCGTTCAGGATATTCCGGCAATCGCCAAAATAGCAGCAGGGGTTCTGGTTAAAAAAATAAACGGAGAATCTGTTGAACAGAATTATGTCATTCCGGTTTATTTTCAGAAAGGTGGAACAACATAAGATGTTCCATAAACATATAGAAGTTTTAGACAGGCAGATGTGCATGGGTTTATGCAAACTGCCTGTTTTTTTGCGCTTTATTTCAAACTAATTGACATTTTTTCCTGTATAGTGTATAAAAGGAGTATGAAAACAGTTCCACATAAAATATGGAACTAATGGAACGAAGGCCTTTGAAAAATCCGGATTCAGAGTATCGCCCATACAAATCAAAAAGGAGAAAATCAGTATGAAAAAAAGAAGTATTGCGTTATTTATGGCTATGATGCTGGGAGCAACCGCACTGGGAGGCTGCGGAGATGCAGGAAATGATAAATCCCAGGAGAAGTCAGCCAAACAGTCAGAGGCATCAGGGGAACAGGTAGAGATTACATTTTATTCCACTCAGGCGGGTGTGGACAATGAGACGGTGGCGCTCCTGGATGAATTTACGAAAGAGAACCCGGACATTAAGGTGGAGTTCCTGCCCTGCGGTGATGACCAGCTTCAGGCATGGCTGGGATTATATGCAGCGAAGAAGGCGCCGACAGTGGCTCTTATGGATGTATCTGTGGTGACCCAGTACCATTCTTATTTCTATAATTTCAGTGAAAATGAGGTGCCGTGGGTGGATGATATTGTCACAGGCAAAGAGTATTACACTGTGGATGGTTCTCTTTATGCCATACCGGCCAGTGTTCAGGGATTTGGCCTGATGTATAACAACCGTGTGCTGAAGGAGGTCTTCGGGGAAGATTTTGATATCCATTCTGTTGATACAAGGGATGAACTGGAGAAGATGCTTGACGATATCGATGCGTCAGGTAAGGCGGCCTCTACGATCACGCTGAATGCAGACTGGGCGCTGGCAGCTCATCTAGGTGCGCTCCTCTACTCAGGATATCAGGGAGATGAAACAGCCCAGATGGCATTTATTGACAGTCTTAAGAAAGGGGAAGCCTCTCTTGCAGATGATCAGGTCTACAATGATTTGATGGATACTCTGGATATCTTGTCAGAGCACAATATGAACAAAGCAGACCCACTTCAGATCAATCAGGAAATGAACTGCGAAGCTTTTGCCACCGGCAAAGTTGCTACCTACTTCCAGGGAGACTGGAACTGGATGATGATGAGCGGTGTGGAGGGAAGAGATGAAGAGCTGGGAATGATTCCTTTGCCTATCAGCAACGATCCTGAACAAAATGTGGGACTTCCTATGTCTTCTCCGAAAGGTTACTGTATAGACGCTTCCCAGAATACCGAGGAACAGCAGGCAGCCGGGCTCAAACTGGTGGAATGGCTGTGCAACAGTGAAAAAGGACAGGATTTCATGGGAGTGACTATTGGTTCCACTCTTCCATTCAAAGATGTGAAGGTAGAAAATCCCAATGCCCTGGCAAAGTCCACACAGGAATATATGGAAAAAGGTGAGATCAAAGATATCCGAACCTTTACTGTAAATGTTCCAAGCGATTACTGGTATGTTGTTGGCCCCTATTTCCAGCAGTATGTGGCAGGTGAGCTTGACAGACAGGGACTTGCCAAAGAAATCGAGAGCTACTGGACGAGTTTGGAGTAACGATCATCCGGATAGAGGGAGAGGAAAGAGAGGTTGGGTATGGTAGGAAATAAACACGGAGAACGAAGATTGATACTGCTCTTCTTTATGCCGGCAATACTGGTCTGGCTGGGAATCCTGATCGTGCCGTTTTTTTACGGGATTTTCATTTCTTTTACACAGTGGGATGGTCTGGGAAATGATTTTACGTTTGTAGGGCTGAGAAATTATCTCACAATATTCGGGGATTCCAAATTTTTGGATTCCCTGCTGAAGACATCTATCTATGCGGTGGCCGTTGTGATCGTCAGCAATGTGATTGCTATAGGCCTGGGGCTGCTTCTCACAAGCGCTCTGAAAGGTAAAACTTTTTTCAGGACAGCCATGTTTACTCCGAATATTATCGGAGGGCTGATCCTGGGATATCTGTGGAAGTTTATCTTTAACTTTGGTCTTACGGCATTTGGAAAAAGCGGTGGGATCGCGTGGCTTGAGAAGTCCTGGCTTACCAGCTCGGCTTACGCCATGGCCGCTATGATCATTGTGGCTTCCTGGCAGCTGAGCAGTTATCTGATGATCATCTATGTGGCGGGACTTGCCAATGTGCCGAAAGAACTGCTGGAGGCCGCCTATATTGATGGGGCCGGAAAATGGTCGGCATTCAAGCATGTGACACTTCCCATGATCAGGTCATCCTTTACGGTATGTGTTTTCCTGTCTATTGTCCGTTGTTTCATGGTATTCGATGTGAACCTGGCGCTTACAGGAGGCGGACCATTCAATTCCACAGAGTTGATTGCCCTTAAGGTGTACAATACAGCATTTACAAGTATGAAATTCGGAGTTGCACAGGCAGAGGCTGTGGTATTGTTTCTGATCGTAACGGTGATCTCTGTGCTGCAGACATATTTTTCAATGAAGAAGGAGGTAAAGGCATGAGAAAAGTGAAAGCAAGCCGTGTTTTGCTGTTCGCGGCAGCCTGTATACTGACAGTGATCTATATATTTCCGTTTGTGCTGACTATCTTCAACTCCATGAAAACATCGCAGGAATTTATCATGAACCCTTTTTCCCTGCCATCTGCATTTCATGTGGAGAATTTCACCCAGGCCCTGCAGGAGATGAAGTTTTTCTCAGCCCTGAAAAATACATTTATCCTGACGATCGTGTCCTCTCTTCTGATCACTTTGTTCGGAGCTACGGCAGCCTATGTGGTCAGCAGATTTTCCCATAAGAAATGGGTGAGCGCGTTGTTCCTGATGATGGTGGCATCCATGGTGGCTCCTTTCCAGGTATACATGATACCAATCGTGAAGATATATGGGGGTACCTTTGGACTGAATAACAGCCTTTTGTTTCTGTCCGTTGTGGCCTTGGGGCTGAATCTGCCGTTCTCCATATTTTTGATAAGAGGATTTCTGAACGGTATTCCCATTGAGATAGAACAGGCTGCCATGATAGACGGATGTTCTTACATACAGGTATTCTTCCGGATCGTACTTCCTATGCTGAAACCCATCGTGATCACTCTTCTGGTATTCGTATCCATGGGAATCTGGAATGATTATCTGATGTCCAGCCTTTTCCTCACAGACGAGGTGAAGCGGACTCTGGCGCTGACTATCCGTGTGTTTGTAAATGAGTATTCTGTGGATTACGCGCCAATGCTTGCAGGACTCTTCTTGTCAATGATTCCCATGCTCATCTTCTATGTGCTGTGTCAGAAACACATTCTGGAAGGTGTTGTGCAGGGCAGTGTGAAAGGATGATAATATATGGCATATTTACATTTTAATTTCAAATCAGATGCGATTGATCAAAGTATTGAACTGGATGTGATACTTCCAACTCTGACAGGAGGTATGGACTGTAATCCTCCCTTTAAGACCCTGTATTTTCTCACAGGCTACAGCGGGGGAGCGAGAGAGACTTTGACATTTCTGAATATGAAGCTTCATGCAATGCTTCATGGCCTGGCGCTGGTGGTTGTGACCGGGGACCGTTCCTTCTATGTGGACAAGCCGGAGTGGGGTGATAATTACGGGAAATTTATCGGGGAAGAGCTTGTGGAGATCACCAGATCTCTGCTGCCTCTCTCCCGTAAGAAAGAGGACACCTTTATCGGCGGAATCTCTATGGGCGGATTTGGCGCCCTTATAAATGGGCTTCATTACAGCGATACTTTCAGTAAAATTGCCATGCTGTCGCCGGCCCTCAGAGTCAACAAGATTCTGAAAAAGGAAATATCACCCCTTAAACCGGACAGGATGGAGGCTATTTTCGGGACAGAGGATGAGTATCTCCATTCCGATAAAAATCCGGAAAAAGTGCTGCTTGACAGGAAGAAAAGCGGGAAGGCAATTCCGGAATTGTTCCTTCGGTGCGGCTGCCAGGATGAGCTGGTATATGATGTAAACAAAGAATTTCTGCGGTTTTTGGAAGAACAGAATATTCCGGTGGATTTTGAGGAGACAGATGGAGTTCATGACCTTGTATATTGGAGCAAAATGTTGGAACCCTGTTTTGCGTTCCTGTCCCCGGCGAAATCGTTTATGGAGGAATAGAAGATGGCGTATATTGAAATGAATTACAAATCAGAAAGTCTTATGAGGAGTGTATCCCTGAATGTGTTTCTGCCCTGCTGTGACGGCTGGGGAAATGCGGAGAAACCCTTCAAAACCCTGTATTTTCTTCCGGGCTTCAGCGCCAGCGGAAAAGAATTGAGCACTAGCTTGAGTTTTCGCCTGCAGTCCATGATGAAGGGGATTGCAGTGGTGATACCGGACGGGGATAATTCTTTTTATGTGGACAGACCGGACCGGTTTGCCTGGTACAGTAAGTTTGTCGGCAGCGAGATCGTGGAGGTGACCAGGAGTATTTTCCCCCTCTCTGTTAAGCGGGAAGACACCTTCATCGGCGGAATCTCCATGGGCGGATATGGGGCGCTGTTGAACGGCCTGCGTTACAGAGAGACCTTTGGGAAGATTGCGGCTATGTCTCCGGGACTTGATTTCTATGATCTTATGGAGCGGGGTGTGAACGGTTTTACCCGGGAATACCTGGACGGGCTTTTTGGAAGCAGGGAGGAGTTTGAGCGCACAGATCTGGGTCTGGACCCGGCTTATCTGGAAGCGAAGAAGGCGGGAGAAGAGATCCCGGAACTATTTATGTGCTGCGGACGTCAGGATGAGCTGGTGTATGAGAATAATGTCCGCTTTGTAAAATTTCTGCAGGAAAATCAGATTTCGGTTGATTATCGGGAAGATGACGGCGGCCATGATGTAATGTTCTGGGAAAAATTTATGGATCCTGTATTTGCGTTTCTGGCACAGAAATAAGGAATGTGAAAATGAATTTGGGAGGAAAAAATATGGATTACAGAGTTGTACAAATGGATGAACACACCTGGAGAATTGAGGAATTTGATGACACATCCAGTGTATATATGTATCTCCTGGAGGGGAGCGAGAGGGCCATGCTGCTGGATTCAGGCCTGGGCATGATTCCGCTGGATGAGATAACGGCTGAACTGACATCGCTGCCTGTGGATGTACTGGCAACACACGCACATCTGGATCATATCGGCGGGAATAGCTTCTTTGAGAAGGTTTATATCAATGAGCTGGACAGAGAGGTATTTAGTCTGCACTGCGATAAGTTCAGGAGTCATTATCCCGATTATCAATTTCGAGGACAGAGGGATAATATTATCTGGTACACAGGGGAGAAAGAATTTCAGCTCGGCGGGCGGACACTCCGTCTGGTTTCTTCACCGGGCCATACCTTAGGAGCTGTGAGCATTCTGGATGTGGAGAGAAAATGGCTGTTTACAGGAGATACCTGCTGCCAGGCTTCTGTGTTGCTGAACCTGGAATATACCACTACAGTGGAGACTTATAAAAGGACCATAGAGAGGCTACTGTCCATTGGAGAGCAGTATGACCTGACCTGGCCGGCGCATCACAAAATTCCTGTTTCTCCTGAGATACTGGAACAGTTCCGTGAAGCCGCTGACCTTTTGCTGGACAAAAAGGCGGAGGGGGAAGATATAGAGATGCCCTTCGGTCCGGCGAAATGCTTCTATTATAAGGATATCTCCATTACCTATACACCGGACCGCGTATTTGACAGAAACGATGCTTGAAATATCTTGAAATTGAAAGAGACAACCCCTTTTACAAAAGATTTTCGATGCCGGACAGTGGTATAATGAGGACAGGATACAGAGTAGTGAAAGGAGATATACAATGCAGTTAAAAAACGAGATCATGCTGATCACCTACGCGGACAGCCTGGGAAGTAATCTGAAGGAACTGGGGAATATCCTGGAAAATGACATCAAGGACGCAGTGGGCGGAGTACATATCCTTCCCTTTTTCCCGTCCTCTGCGGACCGGGGGTTTGCTCCTATGAGATATGATAGGGTTTCACCGGAGTTCGGAACCTTTGCAGATGTGGAACGGATTGGGAAGAGTTATTACCTGATGTTTGATTTTATGATCAACCACATTTCCAGAAGCTCGGAATTCTTCAGGGATTTTGAGAAGAAGAAAGACCAGTCTGAATACCGGGATCTGTTTATCCGGTATAAAGATTTCTGGGAGAACGGGGAGCCGACTGCGGAACAGGTGGACAAAATCTATAAGAGAAAGCCCCGTGTGCCGTACACGGACGTGGAATTTGGAGATGGCAGCCGGGAGAAGGTGTGGTGTACGTTCTGTGAAGAACAGATTGACTTAAATGTGGAAAGCGCTGCAACGAAGAAATTTATCCGGGAGAATCTGGTTTCCATGTGCAGCCACGGTGCGTCCATTATCCGGCTGGATGCCTTTGCCTATGCGGTGAAGAAGCCGGACACCAGCTGTTTCTTCGTGAAGCCGGATATCTGGAATCTGCTGCGTGAGACAGAAGCCCTGGTGAAACCTTACGGGGTGGAGATCCTGCCGGAGATACATGAACATTACTCGATCCAGATGGAGATTGCCGGAGAGAAATTCTGGATATATGACTTCGCCCTTCCGGTCCTGACGCTTCATGCCCTGTACAGCGGGAAGGGGAAATATCTGAGTGAATGGCTGCTCATGTCTCCCATGAAGCAGTTCACCACACTGGATACTCATGATGGTATCGGAATCGTGGATGTTAAGGATCTGCTGCCGGATGAGGAGATAGAATTTACCAAGGAAAAGATGTTTGCCGAGGGGGCAAATGTCAAGAAGATATACAACACAGAGGCCTATAACAATCTGGATATTTATCAGGTCAACACCACCTATTATGCAGCGCTGGGAGAAGATGACAACGCCTATCTTCTGGCAAGAGCCATCCAGTTCTTTGCTCCCGGCATCCCTCAGGTGTATTATGTGGGAATGTTGGCAGGCGCAAATGATATTGCGCTCATGGAATCAACGAAGAACGGAAGAGATATCAACAGGCACTGCTATTCGGCGGAGGAGGTAAAAGAGGAATTAAAGCGTCCTGTGATAAAGGATCTGCTGGCACTCATGCGGTTTCGCAACCGGCACCCGGCGTTTTCCCTGGAAGGGCAGATAGAAGTGGCGCTGACAGGGGAACACGGTCTGCGCATTACCAGAAAACAGGGGGAACATTTTGCTGTACTGGATGCAGATTTAAAGAGACATACGTTCGAGATCAGGTGTTCCTGACGTAAATACAGCTCCCTGTCTTACGGACAGGGGGCTGTTTGCACAGCAGAGAGGATTATCTATGAAAAAATCAATTGTCCGCAGAATCATAGCGCTGGTCACGGCCCAGTTATTGTTTTTGATATTCATTTTTTGTGTATTTGTCTATTTCTCCTATGCCGAGACCAGAGAGGAGATCATACAGTCCTCTGATAACTTCCTGCAGGTTTACGGCAAAGAGATCAAAGACCGGCTGGATAAGATGGAAAAGATGCTCAACAGTATTGTATATCAGAATATAAACCTCGCAAAACTGGAGAGCAAAGACGAGAGCGAGAGATTTTACGCTTCATTGGCTCTCAGTAATCAGATCAAAGATCTGACGGCATGGGATGACAGCGCTCAGATGCTGGTGATCGCAGAAGGGGAGTACGATATCTGTCTCAGTGCCGAGGGAGATGGGGTGAGCTTTCAGGAAGGGGAGGCTATCCGGGAATTTGTGCTGGAAATGTCCAGAAAGGGCAGGAAAAAGGCCAGGTGGTACTTTACTTCTATCGAAGGAAAGAGTTATATTTACAGAATCTATATGCGCGGAACCAGGGCTGAGGCAGCCTTTCTGTCTATGGAGAGACTGAGGCATTTCTGGGACAATACGGATTTTGGAAACCAGGCGTTTACCATAACTGACGGAGATGGCACAGTCTGGACATCGGTTGGATTCTTAAATGATCCGAAGCTGCTTTCGCAGGAAGGGAAGAATTTGGAGGAGCCGCAGTTTGTGAAAAGGCAGATGGAGATCGTGGAGGGGCAGGTGTGCCTGGAATCCTTTGTGAAGGCCTATGATGTGCTGGGCAGTATCCGCTACAGTGCGGTCATTATTATCTTGCTGATCCTGGGAAGCATCGTGTTTGCGCTTCTGGTCATACGCTATATCAGGAGAGAGCTTTTGCATCCCATGCAGCACCTGACCAGCGTGATGGACGAGATTTCTGACGGCAGTTACGAGCTGCGGTTTCAGGGCGGATATGAGAGCCGGGAGTTTATCCGTCTGGCAGAGACATTTAACCGGCTGATGGATGAGATCGTGGGGCTGCGCATCCAGAGCTACGAGAAACAGTTAGAATTAAAAGACACAGAGTTAAAATGTGTCAGGCTGACCCTGCGTCCCCACTTTTTCCTGAATGCCATGACTACGATTTCCAGTCTGAGTATGCAGAATAAAAATGTTGAGATTGATGCCTATGTGAAATCTCTGTCGAAAAATATCCGGTATATGTTCCGCTCCGGGCTGCATACAGTTCCTGTCCGGGAAGAGATCAGCCACGTGGAAAATTATTTTGAGATGCAGGAGCTGAAGTATCCGGGAAGTGTATTTTATTTCGTGGAGATGGCAAAGGAGTGTGAGGAGTGGAGGATTCCCCAGCTTCTGATCCACACCTTGATCGAAAATGAGTACAAATACGCAGTCTCTCCGGGAAAAACACTGAGCATTCTGATCCGGGTGTCCCTGGCTCATTTCCAAAATGAAACCATGCTGTCTGTGGAGATAGAGGATGACGGACAGGGCTATCCGGAAAATGTTCTGAAGGAGATGGGGGAATATCACGACAAGTATCCGGAGGAGGGGACGAGGATCGGTCTGTGGAGCATACGAAAGATATTGTATCTGATGTATGAGAGGACGGATCTGTTCCAGATGTCAAATGTGGAGCCTCACGGATGCCGGAATCTCCTGCTCATTCCGGAAAAAGCGAAGCATGAGATGAAGGAAGAAACCGTACAGAACAAAATTGGGTGAAGAAAATGAATGTGTTGATTATTGATGATGATATCACGATCGTGGATGCCATTGAAAGTTCAGTGGACTGGGACAGGCTTATGGTGGAGCAGGTTTGCAAGGCATACAACATAGAGGATGCAAAGCAGATTTTGGACAGGCAGGAAATAGAACTTATCATCAGTGACATTGAGATGCCCCAGGGAAGCGGCCTGGAACTCCTTAAGTGGTACAGGGAACAGGAACTGGACGGGGAATTTCTGCTTCTGACCTGCCATGAGAATTTTGAATACGCTGCCAATGCACTGAAAATGCAGGCGGCTGAGTATATCCTGAAGCCTTTTGATGCAGAAGTGCTGGAGATGGCCCTTCAGAAATGCATTCAGAACATCAGGAAGAAGGAGGCAAACAGAAAATCCCGGGAGTATGAAGCCTGGTTCCAGCACAACTATAAGAATATCAAGCTGTCCTTTGTGGAACGCCTGCTGAAGGAACCGTTCACTCTAAAAATGTATGGGGACAACAGCAAACTGATATCCGGCGACCAGAAACTGGAATTGGGAACAGAGTACAGGATACTGGCAGCGAAATTTACAGATGTGGAGAAGGATACTGCCAAATACGGCAGAGAGCTTCTGAAATTTGTCCTGAACAATCTGTTTTCAGAGATCCTGTGCAGTACACCGGAAAATGAGCGGGTCATCTGTCAGGAGAAAGACGACGAGCTGCTGCTGGCAGCAGTCTGCGATGTGGATTCGGATGAGACTATGCTTGACCGTGCCAGGATATTGGTGGATTCCGTCAGGCAGTATATAGATTGTGTGATGACGGTTTGCGTAAGCCGGGTCTGTGATGTCAGCCAGCTCTTTGAGACATATCACAGAATCCTGAAGAAAATGTCCTGGAATGTGGGAATTTACGGCAAAGTGGTGCTGGAAAGCCAGATTTCAGAGAAGCAAAGGACCGGAGATGCTTTACTGGATGGCGGTAAGCTGAAGGAATACCTGGACAAAAAGGACAAAAGCGGACTATTAAATTATCTGAAAAGATGTACGGCGCTGATGCATGAACCGGGTAATCTGGACCGGGAAATGCTGATCAAGGTGAAACAGGAGCTATTGCAGGCCGATTATTTCTATCTCACGGAGAGGGGAATCCAGGCATCCAGGCTTCTGGGGGACCAGTTGTCTGTGGATATGGAGAAGAAGGCGGTGCGCTCTGTCCTGGATTTGATGCGCTGGGCGGCATATCTGCTGGAACGTACCTTTGCCTATGAGGAGGAGATCCGGAAATCCAATACCATGATCGGGCAGATCAATGATTATATCCATAAGCATTACGGGGAGGAAATCGGCAGAAATGAGATAGCGGAGCATTTCTTTCTGACCCCGGAATATCTGGCGAAGATGTATAAGAGGAAAACAGGCACAAGCCTGAAGGATTATCTGAACGAATACCGGATCGGACAGGCGAAAAGGCTTCTCGCGCAGACAGATAAGCTGGTGAGCGATGTGGCTATAGAGGTGGGGATGGATAACTTTTCTTATTTCTCTACCCTTTTCAGAAAGTATACGGGTCTTACCCCGAATGAATACAGGAAGCGTGAATCAGGCGTATGAGGCTTGTTTTTGAAAAAGGAAGACTTGTTTTTGCAAGAATCAGGCCATGGATATCACCTATAATGGGAGTATCAAAAGGAGGTAAGGAAAAATGAAAAAAAGAATGAAACAAATCATGGCAGTGGTTCTGGGCATGAGCATGGCAGCCGGTCTTTGTGCCTGCGGCGGCTCCGGGGGTTCCGGCAAGAAGGAAGAAGGCGCCAAGGCAGACTCTGACAAGTATGAAAAGGTAGTTTTTGCCTACCAGACCTTTAACAATGTTCCCTCAGAAGAAGGACTTGCTGAGGTACAGGAAGCTGTGAACAAGATCACAAGGGAAAAGATTGGCGTGGAGGTGGAGTTAAAGCCTATCGCCTACGCGGATTACAACAATCAGATCAGTCTGTCCCTGCAGGCGGGCGAGCAGATCGATCTCTTTGAGAGTCTGTTTAATTTCCCGGACTGTGTTGCCGCGGATATGGCTATGGATATCACAGAGCTGGCGCCGGAATTTGCACCCGAGGCACTAGAGCTGGTGGGTGAAGAGTGGATGAATGCATGTACTGCAGACGGTAAGATTTATGGAATACCTGTATATAAACCGCTGGCACTCACGCCTATGATCACTTACCGCAAAGATATTGCCGAAGAACTGGGGATTGACATGAGCCAGGTAAACAGTGTGCAGGATTTAGACGCAGTTTTTAAAAAGGTCCAGGAAGGCCGTCCGGATATCACACCGCTGGCCCCAATTGCACCGGGAGATACAGGACTGAACAGGCTCTACAGTACAAATGTGGATTACCTTGGCGATGATTATACCGCACCAAAGGGTGTTTTATTGGGTGATGACACCAAGGTTGTGAATCTCTTTGAAAGCCAGGAGTTCATGGATGTCTGCAAGATGGCAAGGGATTGGTATAACAAGGGCTATATCATGAAAGATGCGGCTACGACCACGAGTATGTCTCTGGAACTGCTGTCCTCAGGAAATTATTTCTGTGCTATTGCTTCCTACAGTTATCCGGAAGAAGATACAGCAGCCAGCTTACAGACTCAATGGGGTTATCCGACAGGAGCCAGGATTCTGAAAGAGGCTTATATTGATACGTCAACAGTTAATGGAGTGACCTTCATGGTTTCTACTAACTGTGAAGTGCCGGAGGCGGCTCTCAAATTCCTGAATCTGACTTATTCAGATAAGGAGATTGTGAATCTTTTGATTTTTGGAATCGAGGGCAGAGATTATGTGGTAAAGGAAGAAGACATTGTTAATTATCCGGAGGGGGAGGATGCCTCTACAGTTCCTTACACAGCACAGCTTAGCTGCGGTACACTGGGAAATTATTTTATTCAGTATCAGATGGAAGGCAATAATCTGGATTCCCTGAAATGGGAAGAAGAACAGAACAAAGAGGCTGCTTCCTCACCAGTTATGGGATTTGTGTTTGACACAGCACCTGTTAGCACGGAGTATACGGCAATCGCAAATGTTCTGAGTCAGTATCTGCCTGGACTGTTCTGTGGCAACGTGGAACCGGAAACAGAGATTCCGAAGCTGAACAAAGCGCTGGAGAGCGCCGGACTTGGAAATGTCATAGCTGAAAAACAGAAACAGTTGGATGCATGGCTGGCAGCTCAGTGACGCTTAAGGGGAGGGAAAGAATATGAGAAAAAGTTCTAAAACCACGCTTCCCTTTATGCTGATCGCTCTGCCGGGTGTTGTATACCTGATCATCAACAATTACATACCCATGTTCGGGATCTTCCTGGCATTCAAGGACTACAAGTATTCCAAGGGAATCTTTGGCAGTGACTGGTGTGGCCTGAAGAATTTTAAGTTTTTGTTTGCAACAGACGATGCCCTGATCATGACTAGGAACACAATCTTATATAATCTGGTGTTTATCGTCCTGGGAACTGTGGCAGCTATCTTTATTGCAATCCTGATGTGCGAGCTGGGTGAGCGGATGCGGGTGAAGATATTTCAGTCCTGCCTGCTTCTGCCGAACCTGCTGTCCTGGGTTGTGATAGGTATCATCGGATTTGCTTTCTTAAGTGCAGATACAGGTTTTATCAACAACACGATTCTGCGCACCATGGGGAAGGAGAGTGTTTCCTGGTACATGCAGCCAAATGTATGGCCCTTGATACTGGTGCTGGTCTTTCTATGGAAAAATGCAGGTTATCAGTCCATTATTTACATGGCAAGTATCTCAGGCTTTGACAAATCTATCTACGAGGCGGCATCTATCGACGGTGCTTCCAAGCTGAAACAGATATTTTCCATCACACTGCCCATGCTGGTCCCGACCATCACGATTCTGACCCTGATGGCGGTGGGAAGGATATTCTTCTCTGATTTCGGTCTGTTTTATCAGGTGCCGCAGGATTCCGGAGCGCTGTATGCAGTTACCCAGACCATTGACACTTATGTATACAGGGGACTGATGCAGTCCAACAATGTAGGTATGGCGGCAGCGGCGGGATTCTACCAGTCTGTTATTGGATTTGTACTGGTGGTGGCAGCCAATGCGGTTGTGAAAAAAATAAACCCGGAAAATGCACTGTTCTAAGGGAGGTGAAAGAAGATGTCTGATTCCAAAAAATTTAATGTCATAGCCACTGTGATCCTGGGGATTCTGGTGGTGGTCACTATGGTGCCCATCCTGATGATCGTGATCGCATCCTTTACAGAGGAGAAAACCTTACTGCGCGACGGATATTCTCTTTTGCCTGGAGCATTGAGCGTTGACGCTTACATTTACATGGTAAAGCAGGGGGCGATTATTATACGGGCCTACGGTGTATCCATACTGGTGACGGTTGTGGGCACCCTTGGCAGTGTCCTGATCACAGCCATGCTGGCATATCCCATGTCGAGAAAGGCTTTTAAGTACAGAGGAATATTAACCTTTTTCGTATTTTTCACTATGCTGTTCAGCGGAGGTATTGTACCTTCCTATATTATGTGGACAAGGGTATTTCAGATCAAGGATACCATATGGGCGTTGATCCTGCCGAATTACCTGGTGACGGCATTTAATGTCTTTCTTGTGAAGAATTATTACACCAACAGCATTCCCGACTCTCTGATTGAAGCGGCACAGATTGACGGGGCAGGGGAGATGAAGATATTCTGGAAGGTCATGCTTCCGCTGTCCGTGCCTACGATCGCCACAGTCAGCCTCTTTTCAGGTCTGGCCTACTGGAATGACTGGATCAACGGTCTGTATTATATCAATGACGCCAAGCTGTACAGCATCCAGATCCTGCTGCTGAAAATCATGAACAATATCAACGCCTTGAAGCAGAATACGGGAAGCCTGATGGGGACCGGCGCTGTCAGCCTTCCGGGAACATCTATCCGTATGGCAATGGCGGTGATCGGAATTTTGCCCATTTTGCTCATCTATCCCTTTGTGCAGAAATATTTCATCAAGGGTGTAGTAGTGGGGGCAGTGAAAGGATAAATATAAAATGAAAAATGAAGAAGTTATTGACCGTATCTTGCAGTTCCACCCTGATATTTCGGATTATGACGGATGTGACGGGTATAAATCGGGAAATCCGTCGGATGAGTGTACAGGGGTGGTCAGCGCTCTGGTGCCCACAGTGGATGTGATCAGGAAGACGGCGGAGCTTGGCTGTAACCTGCTGGTGACCCATGAGCCGATCTATTATCAGACCCCGGATTACCCTGAATGGAAGGGAGAATTTGAAAATCGGGTTTATGATGAGAAAAAAGCTTTGCTGGAGCGTTATGGGATCACCGTGTGGAGGGATCACGACCATATCCATGCCCACCAGCCGGATCTGATTTTCAAAGGAGTTGTGAAATATCTGGGCTGGGAAGCATATGAGCTGAAAGCCCGGAGAGAGATCCCTCTATATTACGCCTTCAAGAT
Source organism: Blautia sp. JLR.GB0024 (assembly GCF_037000545.1). Lineage (NCBI taxonomy): Bacteria > Bacillati > Bacillota > Clostridia > Lachnospirales > Lachnospiraceae > Blautia > Blautia sp. JLR.GB0024. Next base: position 53,705 of record NZ_JBANBF010000004.1, read on the forward strand.
ACCGCCTGTTACGGTGCAGGAACTGGCAGAATTATTGATGGACAGGCTGGGAATGAACGGAATCCGGTTTGTGGGAAGACCCGGGGATGTGATCCGCCGCATTGCCATTGTGGCTCATCTGTATCCGCAGCCGGGTGATGAGATCCGGGAGGATGGATATTACCGGGACTACTCGTCACAGATCATGCGCCAGATGGAGGAAGAGGACTGTATTGACGCGGTGATTCCCGGAGAGATCATAGAATGGACATTGTTGTCTTATATCCACGATGCAGTGTCCCTGGGTAAGGCGAAAGCATGTTTTAATATCGGCCATTACAATATGGAAGAGCTGGGAATGCGCTACGCGGCGGACTGGATAAAAGAACTGCTCTGCGAAGAGGTACCTGTACATTATGTACAGACGGAACAGTATTTTACATATATGCAGCGGCGGGAAATGGACAAAATATAAGGAGGAGATAACTTGAGTATTCAGCTTTTGAGCAGGACGGATGATTTCGGCTCCGCCCGGGCGGCCAACAGGGCAATCCTGGAGGCCGCAGACACGGGATATGTAGTGCGGAATGTGTCCTGTATAGCCTGTGCCCCTTATATAGAAGAGGGGGCAGAGCTGCTAAAGAAGTATATCCACATTGATATCGGGCTGCATCTGACCCTGAACTCTGAGTGGAATGGAGTGCGCTGGGGCGCGCTTACAGACAATAGACAGATAACGGATGACAGAGGGTATTTCTTTCAGACACAGTGGGAGCTGGCCGGGAGAAAACCGGATGTGGACGGGATTATAAAGGAATATGACGCTCAGCTTGACAGACTGACAAAACTGGGACTTTCCGCTGCCTATGCGGACAGCCATATGGGACCTGAACTGTGGGTGACCGGGCTGGCTGAGGCTATAGAGGACTGGACATTGAAAAAAGGTCTGATCAGTGCGAGAAATTATTATTCTGTTGCGAAACAGGGACAGCCCCCTTTTACGGATAAGGATGAAGTTTATCTGAAAGGGGTAAGGCTGTGGCTGGAAGGTCTGCAGCAGGGAAGGCAGTACAGTTATGTGACACACCCCGCGGTGGGGTGTGAAGAAATGCGGTTATTCTACAATGAGGAAATACCGGCAGGTGTGATAGAGAAACAGAGAAACCAGGAGTACATGGCAGTGACGGCACATGCGTGGACAAAATGGCGGGATGAACTGGATATTCGGCCTGTATGTTATACTGAGGCAAAGGAGCAGGGAGATGGACTGCCGATACTGAAGTCTATGTTGAATTTTGGGAAAAAATAAAAGGAGAGATAAATTATGGCACACATGAAATTGGAGTACAAATCAGCAGCATTAACACGGGGCGTGTCCCTGGAGATATTTCTGCCCACTGACGGATGGGGCGCAGAAGTACTGTTTCCGTACAGAACCCTGTATTTCCTTCCTGGTTACAGCGGAGACAGTGATGAAATCTACACATATCTGAGTATGCGGAGACAGTCTGATTTAAAAGGTGTGGCAGTAGTGATTGTAAACGGAGATAATTCCTTTTATGTGGATCATCCCCAAAGAAATATGAATTATTCTACTTTTGTAGGCAAGGAAGTGGTGGAAATGACAAGGAAGCTGCTCCCGCTGTCCCATAAGAGGGAGGATACTTATCTTGCAGGAGTGTCTATGGGAGGATATGGAACACTTCTGAACGGAATGCGTTATGCAGATACCTTCGGCAGGATTGCGGCGATGTCTCCGGCAATTGATACTTATGAGGTACATGAAAACCAACCGGATGCCGGATTCTCCATCGAGTTGTTGGATAATATATTTGGCAGCCGGGAAGAGTTTCTGGCTGGCGATACCAATCTTACCAAGACATATCTGGATGCCTTTGAGAAAAAAGAGTTGATGCCGGAAGTGTATGTGACCTGCGGCAGACAGGACAGGCTTGTATATGAGCAAGATAAGAGATTTGCAGAGGAACTGCAGAAGGCAGGTGTGCCCATCGTTTACCAGGAAAGCGACGGAGACCATGAAACAGACTTTTGGGAAGGAAAAATGGATGCAGTATTTTCCTTTTTGACAGGTATTCCGGAAGGCTCACGTAATAAAATCGTGCTTCCGTAAAAATTTGCAGATAATCGGGAAACAGAATGTTGTCCTGAATACTGCTCAATGTGGCGGTTAGAGGATGCAGCGGGGTATGGATTTGTAGTCGCGGACTGGAGCGATATGGATATATTGTTATCCCAGGCGGATGTAGTATCCTTTAAGTTTCCATGCAGAAGTGTTATATGAAAGATTAGCTAAACGCAGAAAATGTTTTTGATGCCCTATTTTTAGATATTAGAAAATAAATATTGAAAACCATCTGTGGTTCCTTATGGTATTAGCATCCAAACTCTTACCGAAAGGAAATATCCACAGATGGCTTCAGCTAATTCTTTATGCAATGTCAAGAGTGCAAAACTGATGCCCTCACTGCGGTAAAATTTGGTGATTCCACTTCCAAATCGAAAATCAAATAGGGAGCAATCCGCATAACCAGTGGGGCTGTGAGATGTTTTAACCCACAGTTCTCCACGAAGAGCCCTTTCTTATTTTTCTCTGCCGGTATTGTACTGGCAGATTTTTTATTTTATAATTGGCTCATCTTAAATAAAGGAATAGCCCCACAGATGAGGTCTTTGTTTGACGACGCAGTTTCCCATTCCGTAGGGCTTCCACGTGTATGAGTATATCGACTTTTTCGCTTTTTTACAAGTCCATTTCTGTTCCGCCTGTAAAGTTTTTTGTGACCTTACAAATTAACATATTTTACAGGAGGATTCATTCCATGAATGAACAAAATACAAACTATCTGAAACAGCAAATCGACATCCTTTCTTTTCGTAGTCTTGTCCCCGGTACTGTTGTGACTTACTCTTATTTCTGAAGGATAGCTGACATCTTAATCCCCTTACAGTCAATGTTTATATTGCAAAACTCAGGGATTTCTATCAGTATGTTCTGCATCGTGACTGGGACCGCTATCCAAGGAGGCCATAGGTCTTCTTATCAGGCTTCTGATTTTGAATCCCTGACTTAGAGCTTTGCTAATCTATTCTGACAAAAGATTTGACATAAAAAAGCAGGTTTTTTGCGACCTGTGAGTACCTTTTCTCATGTTCGACTGTCAAACTCCCGTGTAAATAAAAATTAATGCCGCAAATACGATTTGTCAGCGGGCTGAGACTAATGAGATATTAAGAAAGACAGGGGAGCTTTATAATGTTTTAATAAAACAATATACATGAAAAAATAACAACAAATGTAGTAAAAAAGAATTCCTTGGATGATTATAATATAGATATTGAATCGTTATAAGACGTGAAAGTATAAGGAGGAAATTTAATGAAACATTATTGTAATCCTATGAATCTGGAATATCGCTATCAATTCTTTCGACGTCCGAATCAATCGGGGAAGAATGATCTGTATAAAGTATACCGTGAGGCAGCAGATCCGACACTGATTGCGTTTAAGGGATTGTACTATCTGTTTCCATCCATGACAGCTGGATTTTTTACAAGTGAAGATCTGCATGACTGGAACTATTACAGATTAGGAAATGAGATCCCCGTTTATGATTATGCACCTGATGTTCGTGTTATGGGAGATTATATGTATTTTTCCGCGTCCAGAAATGGGGAGAATGGTTCGTTCTATCGGACAAAAGATCCACGGACAGAGGCCTTTGAGAGAATTCCGGCCACATTCCCGTTCTGGGATCCAAATCTGTTCATTGATGATGATGGGCGTGTGTATTTTTACTGGGGATGTTCCAATATGGAGCCAATCTATGGAGTCGAACTTGATTCCAAAACCATGCAGCCGGTCACGGAAAAGCAGGTAATGATTCGCAGTCATGAGGATGTGCGCGGGTATGAGAGATTTGGGGAAGAACATGTGGCTCCCCATACAGATGCGGATATCGAGGAACAGGTGGAAAACATGATTTCCATGATGAAGGATCAGGCAAAAGAAGAGGGGGCAGAACTGCCGCTTCCGGAGGAACAAGTAAAGGCGCAGCTTCGTGGATATTTCAGCAACCGGCCGTATATCGAGGGAGCCTGGATGACAAAACATGAAGGAAGATATTACCTCCAGTATGCAATACCAGGAACGGAGTATAATGTTTATGGAGATGGAACTTATATAGGAGATTCACCGCTTGGTCCATTTAAACCGGCAAATAACAATCCTTATTCCTATAAGCCCGGAGGGTTTATTACAGGTGCAGGCCATGGCTCAACCTTAGAGGACAGAAAAGGAAAGTATTGGCATATATCATCCATGCGTATCAGCCATAATGAGAATTTTGAGAGAAGACTTGGATTGTGGAAGGCCGGATTTGATGAAGATGGTGAACTTTTTTGTGACCAGCGGTTTGGAGACTGGCCAATTGCCATGGATGCTCCTGCCTTTGCAAAACCAGACTGGATGTTGCTTTCCTACGGAAAAAAAGTGAGGGTATCGTCCGGTGACGGTGCTCAGAACGTTACAGATGAAAATATCCAGACGATTTGGAAGGCAGCAGCGGCTGCTCCGGGAGAATGGGCAGAGATCGATCTGGGAGAAGTATATGATGTGTCAGCCGTGCAGATTAATTTTGCAGATGACGGAATTTTGCGTGAACTTCCAAAAGGACAAGAGCCAAAGGTGCTTCCATACGAAGAACGATGGCTGGATTTAGAAAAACAGGTTACTTGTTGGGTTATGGAAGGATCAACAAACGGGTCAGACTATGAGGTGCTTGAAGATAAATCACAGGCAAGGTCTGATCTGCCCCATGATTTCCTGGAGTGGGAAATCCCGAAGAGAGTCCGTTTTATAAAAGTGACGGTTATGAAGGTTCCATATGGTGCCAATCCATGCATTTCAGGAATCCGTATATTCGGAAAGGGAAATGGAACAATGCCTGCAATGGCCCGGGAAGTCAGCTTTGTACCGGAGAGTGAGATGGATTTAAAGGTGACCTGGGAGGCAGAAGAAGGTGTACATGCCAATCTTTTGTGGGGATATGCACCGGATAAAATGTATCACAGCCGAACAATCATGGGTGCCACGGAAGGCCGAATAGGAGCTCTGGTAGCCGGTCAGCCGGTTTACATCCGCGTAGATACCTTTAACGAAAATGGTATAACAGAAGGTAAAATCATAAAGGTGAGGGGATGAGAAAAGAGGCGGATCATGTACAGTAGAGAGATAAAAGAGAGATTACAGTCTATGACTATAGAAGAAAAGGCCAGATTGTGTGCGGGCAAAGATTTTTGGCAGACATGGGGAGATGAAGAATCCGGTATACCGCCCATGCTGATGACAGATGGGCCGAGTGGTCTGAGAAAGCAGACTGAAGCTACAGACCATCTGGGACTGAATGAGAGCAATACCGCAGTTTGTTTTCCGGCAGGATGTGCACTTGCATCTTCCTTTGATCCGGATCTGGTGGAAGCGGTAGGTACAGAGATTGGAAAACTGGCCAGAGCGGAAAACGTTGGTGTGGTATTAGGACCGTCCATTAATATAAAACGGTCTCCCCTTTGCGGACGCAGTTTTGAGTATTATTCGGAGGATCCCTATGTTTCAGGAAAGATAGCAGTTGGATTCATCAAAGGTATACAGAACCAGGGAGTGGGCGCAAGTCCAAAACATTTTCTGGCAAATAATCAGGAATATTACCGCCAGACAAGTAATTCTGTGGTGGATGAAGTGACAATGCGGGAAATCTATCTTCCTGCATTTGAGATGGCAGTAAAAGATGGAAAACCATGGACAGTGATGTGTTCTTATAACAGGGTAAATGGGACTTATGCATGCGAAAATAGCTTATATTTGACAGATATCTTACGGAGTGAATGGGGATTCGATGGAGTCGTTGTGACCGATTGGGGTGCCTGTAATGATCCGGTAGAAAGTCTGCAGGCAGGGCTGGATCTTGAAATGCCGGGACCAGCCAGGGATAATGTGAGGCGCATAGAAGAGGCAGTGAAAGACGGAAAGGTAAAGATGGAGATTCTGGACCGGGCAGTTGGAAGAGTTCTGGATATTCAGCAGCGGGCAGCAAAGCAGGAATGTATGCCGGCATATGATTTTGAACTGGGGCATGCAGCTGCACAAAAAGCTGCAGAGGAAAGTGCAGTATTATTAAAAAATGAGGAGCAGATTCTTCCTTTGAAAAAAGAAGACAAGATACTTTTCATTGGGGAATATGCGGATAAACCTCGATATCAAGGCGGAGGAAGCTCCCATATCCATCCATATAGAGTTACATCAGCAAAAAGTGCAGTGGCGGATATGGAAAACATTACTTTTGCTCAAGGATACTGTGATCAGGGTAAAAATAATGACAGGTTGCTTAGAGAAGCGGCAGAGCTGGCAAAGTATGCGGACAAGGTGGTAATCTTTGCTGGACTTCCGGAATACTTCGAATCAGAAGGGCTGGACAGAAACAAAATGGATATGCCGGAATATCAGAACCATCTGATTTGTGAAGTGGCAAAAGTTAATCCTAATATGGTTGTGGTGCTGCATAACGGGGCGCCTGTTACTATGCCGTGGGTGAATCAGGTAAAGGGAATCCTGGAACTTTATCTTGCAGGTGAAGCTGCCGGTGAGGCGGCTGTACGGCTTTTATTTGGTGATGTCAATCCTTCCGGGCATCTTGCGGAGACATTTCCACTGAGAGTAGAGGATACACCTGTCTATCCGTATTATGGCAGAGAAAAAGAGGATATTATTTACAGAGAAGGGCTGCTGGTGGGATACCGATATTACGGGACAGTGAAAAAGGAGACTTTGTTTGCGTTTGGCCATGGATTGTCTTATTCTGAATTTCGATATTCTAACCTGCAGCTTGACCGCAGGGAAATGACAGATTGTGAAACACTGCATGTATCTGTCGATGTAGAAAATATCAGTGATAGAACAGGAAAAGCACTGGTCCAGATATATGTGGAACCTTTACATGGGGTATCAGTCCGGCCAGTCAGAGAGCTTCGTGCATTTGAAAAAACAGAGTTGAAATCCGGGGAAAAGAAAAAGATACATATCCGGCTTGACAGGAGAGCATTTGCACAGTGGGATAAAGGACTGCATGACTGGTATGTACCGGAGGGAAGTTATGCGATACAGATTGGGGCGTCAGCAGAGCAGATTCTGCACACAGCGGAAGTGAAAGTAAAGCCTAAATATTTAAAAAAAGAAAGATTTACCATCAATTCGCCCATGGGTGATTTCAAAAAAAGTCCAAAAGCCATGAAACTTATGGGGCAGTTCTTTCCTCATATGCAGGAACAGCAGGATGAAGATATAGAAGATGAATTTATGAATAAAAAGGCACTGGAAGCCACGTCCAACGCAATGCCTCTGCGGGCAATGTTATCTTTTGCTCCGGGGCTTACATATGAAATGCTGGAGCAGTTGGTTGAGGCAGTCAACAGAGAAGGAGAATAAAAAATGAAAAAAGAAAAAAAGTATCAACAGGATCCATATAGAATGCGTCCAATTCAGATGGCAGGATGGTCCGGGAGAGCAATTTCCATAGCAGTCAATGTAATTGTTCTTATGCAGATTACCTTTTATTGTACGAATATCCTTGCTATGTCACCGGTTCTTGTAGGTACGCTGTTAATGGCAAGTAAGATTTTTGATGGTGTTACAGATATCTTTGCAGGTGTACTGATTGACAAAACAAAGACACGCTGGGGAAAGGCAAGACCGTATGAATTCAGTATATTGTTTGTATGGGCAGCAACAGTATTACTTTTCAGCTGTCCGGATTTGGGAAATCTCGGTAAGGCAGTGTGGGTTTTTGCAATCTATTCGTTCATCAACTGTATATGTGTAACACTGCTCAATGCTTCTGAGGCGGTTTATCTTGTCCGTGCCTTTAAGTATGAAGATGACAGAACAAAATTATTGTCTGTAAACGGTCTGCTTGTCATGCTCTTCTGCACGGCGGCTGGTATGGTTTTCCCAATCCTGATGGGAACTCTTGGAACGACAAAAGGCGGATGGACGACAATGACATTGATCATGGCAATCCCGATGATGCTGATTGGTATGGGACGGTTCCTGCTTGTAAAAGAAAAGGTGGATACAACGGCAGGTGCTGCAGTAAAAATAGGATTTAAGGATTTTGTTCCGGCAATGCAGAATAAATACATATGGATTTTTTGTGGAATCACTTTATTTGTAAACTTGATTAGCAATTCCGTTTCCAGTGTTGGAACTTATTATTTCGCATATGTGGTAGGTGATATCAAGCTTCTGAGTATTGTGAATATGCTGGGACTTATCACACCATTCCTTTTGTTGCTGATGCCAAAACTGCTGAGTAAGATATCCCTGAAACAGTTGTTTCTGTATTCATTTTTTATTGGAATCATCGGAAGCGTAATCAGAGGTATTGCAGGGGCCAATATACCACTGCTGGTTCTGGGCAGCTTATTCCAGTCACTTGCAAGTATGGCGCCCTCTTACTATACAGTTCTGCTGCTCCTTGATATTATGGATTACCATGAATGGAAAAAGGGTGTACGAGTGGAGGGTGTACTGAGTGCGATCAACAGCTTTGCCGGGAAACTGTCAGGTGGGATTGCTGCCGGCGGTGTAGGACTTCTGATGGGAATCTGTGGATTCGACGGGACATTGGCTGTCCAGTCTTCAACAGCAATGGGATCTATTGTGGCGCTGTACTGCTGGATACCTGCAGTACTGTATGCATTTCTGATTCTCTTTATCAGACTGTTTGATCTGGATAAGAAGATGCCGAAAATCCGTGAAGAACTGGAAGAAAGGCGAAAGGCTGCAGTACAATAAAAGAATCATATTCAAAAAAGCTCTGCTCGGTTCAGAAGAATTTTGGGCAGGGCTTTTTGTGCTGAATAAAGCCTCAAAATGTGATAGAATGAAATGAGGTGATTGGTATGGATAGAATAGAATTTTTTCTGAACAGACTTTATGTTGGGAGCAGGGTTCCTGTAAGTATATATAAAAGACAGTCAGACGAAACCGTAAAACATATCTGCATTCCAAAAGAAAATACGGATGCGGTGGAGTGGAATAGAGATGATGAGGCGATAGCCCGTTGGATGAAACAACTTGAGGAAATTGGAAAACCGTTTATTTACGGCAGTACAGAGACACATTTCTATGGAATGTTCACAGATGATGCAGGTACAGCCGTCGTGTGGGGACCGGTACAGGAAGACCTGCGGCGTCTGGCCAATGTGACAGCTTCCTCTTATTTCTTTCTGACTGGCAGACAGATGATAGAAGAGGAGGTGGAGATCCATTGGGTGGGAGAATATCATATACTGCAGGATGCAAAAGGATATGAAATGTATCTGCTCGATAAGTCTGAATGGAACAGAATCCATAACAGTATTGAATATGAGACTGTATTCTTAGAGGCAATCGAACGAGGGGATTTGGAGAAGTTATTTGAACTTTCAAAAATGCCGGAGCCGGAAGGTGTCGGACAGGTTGCCTGGGAGGAAAAGAAACGGATGGAATATCTTTGTGTGGCAAGTGTTACGCTGTGCTGCCGTGCAGCGGTACGCGGCGGAGCAAATCCGGAGGAGGCATATGATCTGTCTGATTATTTCCTGCAGAAGCTGCAGCAGACAAAGGACATGAAAGATATGAAAAAATTAACTTTTGACATGGAGCTTACCTATGCGAAATTAGTACGCAAACAGAAGAGCCGACAGAAAAAAAACCTGCATGTGGAAAGATGTAAAGATTATATTGCCAATCATCTGCGGACAAACTTTAAAGTACATGACATAGCGGATGAATTATCGATTAATCGGACATATCTGTCCAAAATCTTTTCACAGAATGAAGGAATGACAATACAGCAGTATATTTTGCGGGAACGCTGCGAACACGCATCCAATATGCTGCGGTATACAAATTATCCGATTTCCATCATTGCGAATTATTTTTGTTTTTCCAGCCAGAGCCATTTTACAAAGAAGTTTCAGGATGTATATGGAGTGACACCAAAAGAATACCGCAAACAGAATAAATATATAGAAAGTTATCAAAGACAGAGACAGTAACAGAAAAACAATATACGTATTAAAAGAACAACATCCGTGATATGAAAAATACGGGTGTTGTTTTATTTTAGAACAAGATAGAATGATTAAGGAGAACAAGAATGAAAACAAGAACAAAATTAATTGATAAAGCATCCGTTAAGAAGGTTCTGGGAGAATTGACCATTGATGAAAAGCTGAATCTTGTGGGGGAATATTCTGCGTGCCATACGCTGGCGATTCCGGATATGGACATTCCTTCTTTGTATCTGCTGGATGGGGCAACCGGTGTTAATGGAAATCAGATATTACTCGACTATTTAAGTGCGCCGGAGCGTGCAGATGCTGTAGAGGAGACAAAAAAACTGTTTACCAGATTTACAGAATTGGCGGTATTGAATGAAATAGACCTCGATGAGGCAGAAAAACAGTATAAAGAAGAACCAATGATGCTAAATGTGATTCAGCATATGAAACACTTTCGTCCTCGGGGAAAAGAGTTTCTGTGCTTTCCCTCGGGGATTAATATAGGCGCTGCCTTCGATAAAACTGTAGCAAGAGACATCGGTGAGGCTATAGGACAGGAAATGCGGGCATCAGGGGTGGATATCTGCATGGGGCCGAATGTGGATATTATCAGGGATCCCCTTGGTGGACGTGGTTATGAGATGTACGGCGAAGACCCAAGACTGGTGGCAGATACCGCAGTCGAGGTGATCAAAGGAATACAGTCCGCCGGAACAGCCGCCTGCGCAAAACATTTTCTGGCTAATAACCAGGAAACAAACCGCAATACTGCAGATACACATGTATCGGAACGTGCGCTGCGGGAAATTTACGGCAGAGGATTTCAGGATTCGGTTCAGAGGGCAAACGTTCTGACTATCATGAGCGCGTACAATTCTATTAATGGAAAATTTTCATCTTATAACGGGGAAATTCTAAATGATTGGCTCAGAAAAGAGTGGGGATTTGATGGTACAGTTGTCTGTGACTGGGGAGCGGTAAAAGAGAGAAAAGCAGAGGCGATCATGGCGGGTATGGACATGATTCTCTGTGGTCCGACGGATATGACAGAGGTAAAAAAGCAGCTGGAAAATGGTACTTTTTCTATAAAAGACTTGGACAGATCTGTAGAGCGGATTCTGAATCTGATTCTTAGGATACGAGACAGCAGGGCTGGGAAAGAGTTTATTTATAAGCGGGAGGAAATTTGTGAGAAAATGCGCCGCTGCATTGCTGCCGGCAGTATTCTGTTAAAGAATGAAGGAGGGGGGCTTCCACTGAAGCAGAGCGGTAGGGTTACATTTTACGGAAAACGCAGCAAGAAATTTATGGAATGCGGCACCGGGTCTACTGCAGTGATAACAGGTATACATAGTAATGTATTTGAAGCATGTGAAAAATACAGGGATGTTGTGATTTCATATGAGGATATGGATAATGCCGATGTACTGGTCTATACCGTTACGGCACCGGCGGGGGAGAATGCGGACCGTGCAGACATGGATATAGAAAAGGAAGACAGGCAGAGGCTTCCCCGGGTGTTGAAGCTGGCAAAAGAAAAAGGGCTAAAGACAGTTGTCCTTCTGAACGTGGCAGGTCCGGTGGACATGAGAACATGGGAGAAATATGCTGACAGTATATTGTGTATTTTTATACCGGGATGTATGGGCGGCGTAGCAGCTGCAGATATGCTGTTTGGCGAAGCGTATCCGGGAGGAAAGCTGCCGGTGACATTTCCGAAAAGGCTTGAGGATACACCGTGCTATCCGAATTTCCCAGGGGAAGGAAACCATGTGTACTATGGGGAAGGGATCTTTGTGGGATACCGCAGTTATGAAAAACGTAAAGTGGAGGTACAGTATCCTTTTGGTTACGGTTTATCCTACACAAAATTTGAAATAAGCTGCAGGGAAAAGGAAAGGATATTCCGCGTTCTGGAGGAAGACACGCTTGATATTTCTGTTATAGTAAAAAATACAGGTCATTGCAAGGGAAGTGAAGTGGTACAGATTTACGCGTCAGAAGAAAATCCTCATGTACTTCGGCCGGTTAAGGAACTGGTTGGATTTGCAAAAGCAGAGCTGGAGCCCCAGGAGGAACAAGAAATATCTGTGCAGATAACAAAAGATGCATTCCGGTACTTTGATGCTGATAAAAAGAGCTGGATACTGCCGGTTGGAAAGTTTAAACTTTATGTAGCTACATCTTCAGCCAAGGAGGATATCATTGCAGAAATTCCCCTGCGGATCATTGGGGAGAGTGCATACAAACTAAACGGAAACAGCAGAGTTTCTGAAGTGATAAAGAATAAAGACGCAGTACAAATCGTAGATAAATATACAGATGGACTGCTGGAGAAGATGGAAGAAGGGGATCTGGCTATGATGTTGAATGACAAACTTGCGGATTTTCTTGGTATGGTGATGATATCCATGGTACCGGATGCAGTAGAACTAAATGAAATACTGACATCTCTTTCAGATGAACTTGAAGCGTTATAGATACAGATAAATTTGCTGCGGCAGATAAAAATCAGGAGAAAGAAAGGTGCAGATAAATGAATGGGAACAGGAAATACGGAAAGGTATTAACAAAAGGATGCAGGTTTGAGTATGAGGACGGTACACCGTATATCCCTTTTGGCACAACGGTGTATGCATTGTTATATCAGCCGGAATACAGGATTAGGGAGACTTTGGAGACACTCAGGATTTCACCGTTTAACAAAATCAGGTTTTGTATTTTTCCCAAATATTATGAGTATGTACGTGAAGAACCGGATGTGTTTCCGTTTGAAATGGAAGGGAATAAGATATGTGTAGATCGTCCGGTGGAAATATATTGGAAGCGCCTGGAGACAGTTCTGGATGAACTGGAGGAAATGGGTGTGCAGGCAGACCTCATTTTATTCCATCCATATGATAAATGGGGATTTGCGCATCTGACCATGAGTGAACGAAAAAAATATCTATCCTATATTATTCAGCGAATCTCAGCTCGAAAGAATGTCTGGTGGAGTCTTGCAAATGAATATGATGTAATGTATGATTTTAAGGAGGAGGACTGGAGGGAACTGGAAAGTTTTCTTGCAGATAAGGATACTCAGAAACATCTTATAAGCTGTCATAACTGGCAGAAATTTTATGATTCTTCTCACGATACCATAAGTCATGTTTCCATACAATCCTGCTGGTATCAGGAGGCAGGGACTCTAATGAAAAGGTATGGAAAACCGGTAATTTATGACGAGATGGGATATGAAGGGAATCTGCAGCAAAACTGGGGGAATCTTTCTGCTTTTGAAGTAGTGAACCGGTTCTGGTGTGTATACACACAGGGAGCTTATGCCTCCCATGGGGAAACTTATTATGCAGAACATGAGGTACTCTGGTGGGCAAAAGGCGGCCGCTTAAAGGGGGAGAGCCCAAGGCGCATTCAATGGCTGAAGGAAATCCTGGAAAGTTTTCCGGGAGCCTTGTCTCCGGTAGTTTCCGGATATGAACAACAGGGATCAGGGGATACACAGGAAGATAACAGTGCATTGCTGCAGAAGCTGATGCAGCTTCCGGAGTCCATTCGAGGTTTTGCTTTTGCAATGACAAAATTAACGGAAAAAGAAAGAATGCTGCTTGCAGATCCTCAGTATTTTGGACATTTTAAAGAGAAAGTATATCTGCGGTATTTTGCCCGCAGCTGTCCTTCTATTTGTTCTATGAAACTTCCGAAAACCGGCTGCTACAGCGTTGAGGTATTGGATGTCTGGGAAATGACCCGGACACAGATTTATGCGGCAGCAGTGGGAGAGATTGAAGTCCGTCTTCCGGCAAAAGAAGGGATTGCAGTACTCGCATGTCAAAATTAATAAAAGGAGAAAACAGATTATGGCCTTTATCCAAATGAATATATTATCACAAAATTTAATGCGCACAGTTCCGGTGAATGTGATCCTGCCGGTAGACAAGCAGCAGATGCCGGGAATGCCGGCCAGAGAGGAGAAACCATACAAAACGCTTTACCTGCTCCACGGAATCTTCGGAAACTATATGGATTGGGTGACAGGGACTAAGATCATGCGGTATGCGGAAGAGCACGATCTGGCGGTTGTCATGCCTTCCGGAGATAATTCTTTTTATGTGGATCACCCGGAAGCCATGAACAATTACGGGAAGTTTGTGGGAAAAGAGTTAGTGGAGATGACCCGGAAAATGTTTCCTCTTTCAAGAAAAAGGGAAGATACCTTTATCGGCGGTCTGTCAATGGGCGGAGCCGGAGCTTTGTTAAACGGGCTGAAGTATCATGAGACATTCGGATATATTGTGTCTCTTTCCGGAGCGTTCCTGATAGAGGAGCTGCCCCACAGGACAAACGATACCGTAAATGTGCTTGAAAGAAGAGATTACGCAGAGAGCATCTGGGGAAATCTTGATCAAGTGGCTGAAAGTGAGAATAACCCCAAATATCTTGTCAGGCGAATAAAAGAAGAGAATGCAGAGTTTCCAGAAGTGTACATAGCATGCGGAGAGCAGGACAGCCTGAGAGATGTTAATCTGGATATGTATCATTTTCTGAAAGAAAACGGGGTGAATGCAGTATATGAAAGCGGAGCAGGGGCTCATGAATGGGATTTCTGGGATACCTATATCAAACGTGCCATGGAATGGCTTCCTACAGAGAATACAGGGTTGGGAAGAAACAGCGGAAATGTGGGAATATAAAATAGGGCTGTGCTCTGTTAAATTACTACGAATGAATTGATACAATCTGCTGCATTTTGTTATGTTATCAAATGTTTTAGCTTTAAAAGAAGTATGTCTGGAACCACCTGAATTTACAGGCGTCTTGGCATACTTCTTTCTCCTCTGCGATTTCCTTTTGTCTACGACCAAATGCTTTTACCATGTCATTTTCGTACGTTTTAAAATCAATCTTGTAATCATTATAACTTGGGATGGTGTTGGCATCCAGGGATTTTCCACGAAAACAGACATATCTCCTGACAAACCCCAGACTCCTGGAAACATAAGGGTTCCTGAAATTCTGACAACACTTTGACAACAGTTTGACAACAGTTTTTAGGCCCACTTTACCACTTCACATTATGTAAAACCCCTGTAACCAGTGGGCTTCTTCCGGTTACAGAGGCTTCAAAGGGGAGGATAAGTATTTCTACTTTTTCTTTTGTAATCCTCGAAGAGCGTCACATCTTTGTGCCTTCCCTCCGTGGACTACTTATAGTATGACCGGTATCAAACAAGCTATACAAAAGAAATGAAAAAAATTATTTTTTTTTATCCATGGAGCAAAATTATGAAAAAATACTTCCAGGGATGTGCAGTGAATAAGTATGTCAACATCACATCCGTATTCACCATATACGAAAAAATCTTTGAAGATACCTATTATTTTGACGGCGAATCCCACGACTTCTGGGAATTTGTCTGTGTACTGGACGGCTCACTGGGCGTGACGGCCGGGGAAGATGTATGTATTCTGGAAAGAGGCCAGTCCGTTCTGCACCGTCCCATGGAATTCCACCGTCTCTGGTCGGAAAAAAAGACAGAGCCTCATATCTGTGTGATCTCTTTTGCCGCAGACGCTATGCCTCAGATAAAAGAAAAGCAGTTTCAGTTGACTGAGGAAGAATACAATACCATATCCGGCCTAATGGAAAAAGCGGGCAGCATTTTCCACAGAGACAGGGAAATCTTTGTAAAAGGGGTCCATTCCGGAAAAGAGGCGGAGTCCCAGATCTTTTTTAATACCTTTGAGAGTTTTCTTCTGTCCGTTCTCACCGAAAAAACTCCCGGGATGGATGCCTATGTTTCCGTCAGTGCAGACAATTACCGATTCATTGTCCGCACTTTGGAAAAACATATTACAGAGCATCTCACCCAAGCAGACATTGCAGGACTCTGCAATATGAGCCCGGCATCTCTGAAAAAAACATTTTCAAAATACGCCGGGATCGGCATCATGACATATTTTACACAGATGAAGATACGCCGTGCCATGGAGCTGCTGAAAGAAGGATACGGCATCAATGAAACCGCGGAAGTTCTGGGCTTCTGTGACAGGAACTATTTCAGCACAGTCTTCAAACGCACTACAGGGGAATCTCCCGCAAACTATCTGAGAAAACAGCAGCAATAAAGCTGCGGAAAAATTCAACAGAATATATCTGCACAAAATGTTATCCGATATCAAATATAATATCCCCAAATACCTATAGAAATTTGTATTCGGCTATGTTACAACTAAAACATATTAAAAATTTAAAACACTCTATAGCAAAATACATCACACAGACAGAAAAGGAGCCGGTCAAATGGAGAAACTGAGAGTCGGAATCATAGGATTAGGATGCAGAGGATACAGCCTTATGCGGGATGTCATTCTCAGAATGCAGGATGTGGAGGTGACTGCAGTCTGCGATGAATATAAGGACAGAGTACAGGCAGCGTCAAAACTTGCAGAGGAAGCAGGCGGTAAGCTGCCCCTGGCGGCAGTTGATGTGCAGGAGGTACTGGACAGCCCCCTGGTTGACGCTGTGGTTATAGCTTCTGCCTGGGAAAGCCACATTCCCATTGCGGTGAGAGCCATGCATGCCGGGAAGGCAGTGGGCATGGAGGTAGGCGGTGCCTACAGTGTAAAACAGTGCTGGGATTTGGTGGATGCCTGGGAAGCCACAAAGGTTCCCTTTATGCTTCTGGAAAACTGCTGCTATGGCAGAAGAGAAATGATGGTCATGAACATGGTAAAAAAAGGAATATTCGGGAAGATCATCCACTGTAAAGGCGGCTATCTCCACGACCTGCGGGAAGAGATCGCCGGAGGAAAAGAAAACCGTCATTACCGCCTGAGAAATTACATACACAGAAACGCGGAGAACTATCCGACCCACGAATTAGGTCCCATTGCCCAGATCCTGAATATCAACAGAGGCAACCGGATGCTTACACTCACTTCAACAGTATCCAAAGCGGAAGGCCTTAGGGAATATTTATCAGACAGCACATCCGCATTTGCTCAGGGAGACGTGGTGAACACCGTAATAAAATGTGCCGGAGGCGAAACCATTCTTCTCACACTCAACACCACCCTGCCCAGATTCTACAGCCGCGATTTCACAGTCTGGGGGACAAAGGGCATGTATGAGGAAGCGACCGATTCCGTTTTTTTGGATAAAATAGACGCGGCGTATGATTTTAAATGGAAAGAAAAATGGGGTAATGCCGCTGAATATGAAAAGGATTACGAGCATCCCACATGGAAAAAATTTCTAGCAGAGGGTATAAAGGGCAGTCATGACGGCATGGACTGGCTGGAGTTTGAAGCATTCTTTGACAGTGTGAGAAATCACAGACCATGCCCCATTGATGTGTACGATGCAGCGGCGTGGATGTCCGTCACTGCCCTTGCAGAAGAGTCTATTGCCCTTGGCGGACATCCCGTGGCAATTCCTGACTTTACAAATGGAAAATGGATCCTGGCAGGGGAAAACCGCGAATACGCCTGATAAAAGTAAGGATTGAAAAAATCCGCCATATCGTATATACTATATCTGTCAGGCGTTTCGGGACGCCTCAAAAATACGATAATAAGTAAAAGGTGGTAAAGATACATGGCATTATTACAGGAATGGAGAGATGTTGCTTATTCTCAGGAAGCAGACAAAGCGCAGCTGCAGAAATTCTGGACCAACTATTTTCTGATCGAAAAAGGAATCTATGAGAAACTTCTGACCAATCCGGACGAAGTAGTTCGCGGCACAGTGAAAGACCTGGCTGATAAATTTGAAGTTGACGTTATGACCATGGTCGGATTCCTGGATGGCATCAATGACAGTCTGAAAGTACAGAACCCGATTGAGGAGATGGACGAGAATACCGAGGTAAATCTGGGATTTGATAATGAAATGCTCTACAAGAATATGGTAGACGCAAAAGCAGACTGGCTGTATGAGCTTCCCCAGTGGGACGAGATCTTCACAGAGGAGCAGAAAAAAGAGCTGTACAAGGAGCAGAAGAAATCCGGTACCGTCGTAAAAGGACCGAAAATCGGACGTAATGATCCATGTCCATGCGGAAGCGGTAAAAAATATAAACACTGCTGCGGCAGAAATAAATAATCAAATAAGATGCAGTATTTTCAGAGGGGCGGTGGAGAACCGCCCCTTTGTGTTTAGAAAGGATACGAATGAAGACTTTATGCATGATCCTGGGGAGCCTTTGTTCCCTCTATTTTATAGGAATCACAGTTTATGCGGGCCTGTCCTCCCTGTTTCCCTGCATCTGGGCAGCAGGCGGTGTTTTCTTCTATGGAATCGCCATACTTCTCCATCTGAACAGCAGACACGGCGTGCTGGCCGGATTTTCACTTCCGCCGGTTATAAAAAACAGTCTGATTGTTCTGGCAGCCCTCTGCATCCTTGTCTTTTTGACAGTGGAGGCTCTGATATTTACGGGGATGTTCCATCATCCTTCGGAAAATCTGGACTACCTGGTCGTGCTGGGCGCCCAGGTAAACGGTACAAAGCTGAGCAACTCCCTGAGACTCCGGGTGGAGCGTGCCGGGGAGTATCTGGAGGAAAACCCTGAAACAAAAGCAGTCCTCTCCGGGGGAAAGGGAACAGGGGAGGATATCACAGAAGCTGAGGCCATGTACCGCTTTCTGGAGAAAAAGGGCATCTCCCCGGAACGCCTTCTGAAAGAGGAGCATTCCACAAACACCAGCGAGAATCTGAAATTTTCTCTGGAGATCATTGATAAAAAGGAAGACAACAGAGGAAAAGAGGCATCCATCGGGGTAGTTACCAACAATTTTCATGTGTACAGAGGTGTCAGCCTTGGGAAAAAGCTGGGATGCAGGCATGTGGAAGGAATCCCGGCAAAAAGCAACGCGTTTTTACAGGTGAATTATCTTGTGAGAGAATTTTTCGGGGTCCTGAAGGACAAAGCAGTGGGAAATATGTAAGAGGCAGTAAAAACGTTAATTTTCAGCAATCGGAGAAGAAGAAATGTTAAAAATCAGTACGATCAAAGACAATTGTTTTCCTGCCATGTATCAGCGTGGGAAAGCACTTTTTGACAAAAAAGCCTATAAGAGTTTTTTGGTTGAGGACTATCTGGAAGACGACAAAGAAGTCAGTGCCCAGGTGAAGGGAAGCGAAGGCAAATGGTATGAGACAACAGTTGTCTTTGATGCAGAGGATGAGATCACGGATTATATCTGCAGCTGTCCGGCAGCCGGAGCGTATTTGGGTATGTGCAAACACTGCGTGGCAGTGGCGCTTGCCTACCGGGAGACCCAGATGCCGGCAGATTCTCTTGGTACCGTTGATTTTCCTTCAAAAACCCCCGCAAACCGCAGGACATCTGATACCCTGAAGGATACCATTGCAAAATACGCGGTGAGGAACAATGCGTATCTGCTGGGGGAGTATTACGGACAGGTACGCCTGGAACCGATCATCACCTCTTCTTATAACCAGTTTCACATTGAATTTAAAATAGGTGCCGGCAAGCTGTATGTCTTAAAAAATATCTGTAAAATGCTGGACTGCGTGGAAAAGGGAAAATATGATTCCTATGGAAAGAACCTGGGCTTTATCCACGACCGCTCTGCCTTTACTCCGGAAGCTCTTTCCTGGATCGACCTGCTGACCGACTGCCTGAAGACGCAGTTTCACAACATGGAGTTCAGCAGCCAGGTATACAGTTCCAATTTCCGTAAAATCGGTTTGAGCAATTACGGCATGGACAGGGTCCTGCAGAAATATACAGGCGGAACCATAGAGATAGACGGAAAGCCTTATCAGGTCATCTGCGGCAATCCGGTGATCAGGATGGAAATCGTAAAGACAGAGGAGGAGGGCGCCAGTATTTACCTGCATTCTCCAAAGTGGATCAGGGGTACGGTCCATGACTATCTGCAGACAGAGGATACGATCTATCAGTGTACGCCGGAGTTTTCCAGGGATATGATGCCCATCATCAAAGCGCTGAATACGGACAGTATACAGTATTACCAATATCAGCACAGGGACCGCACCATTTTTCTCAATAGGGAGGATTATACCGCGTTCTGCGCAGCTCTGCTCCCTATATTGGAACAGTATGCGGATATCCAGATGAATGACATTGATTTTGACGAATACCAGCCCCAGGAGGCAGAGTGCAGCGTCTACCTCAGTGTGGATGAGAAGATCCGGGACGCCATCTGTATGCGTGCACAAGCCGCTTACGGAACCACGGTCTATGATCTTTTTGACGACGTGGACCCCTCCAGCCAGTACCGCGATATGCAGAGGGAGGGGGACCTGAAAAGATGCCTGGAAAAGTATTTTGACATCTGTAAAGGTACAGGGGAACACTGCGGCCTGTGTACCTCAGAAGAGAAAATGTATGAGCTTCTGGACATGGGATTCCATGAAATCCGTGAACTGGCAGCGCTTTTTGTAGATGATAAGATCCGTGGAATGCGCATTCTCCCCTCTCCGAAGGTCAATGTGGGCATTGGTCTGTCCGGGGATCTGCTGAATCTGGATATCCGGGTGGAGGACATGGATCCGGGAGAAATGGAACATATCCTTCGGGGATACCGCAGACGGAAAAAGTATTACCGTCTGAAAAGCGGTGATTTTATCAGCCTGGAAGACAATGGCCTTTCCCTGGTATCTGAACTCTCCCAGGGACTTTCTTTTGACGAGAAAGAGTTTGGGGAAGGCAGTTTCCAGGCTCCAAAATACCGGGCTTCCTATATAGCGGAAACCCTGAAAACACATTCCGGCAAAGTGGATGCCAGACGAAGCACGGAATTCAAACAGCTCATCCGAGATATGAACAGCTATCAGGACAGTGATTTTGAGATTCCCGGAGAATTGAACGCGGAACTGAGAGAATATCAGAAGAACGGATTCCGCTGGCTGGCCATGCTGTCCCAGTGGGGCTTCGGCGGCATTCTGGCGGATGATATGGGGCTTGGCAAGACACTGCAGGTCATCGCACTGCTGGAAATGAAGAAGGAGGGCGCGCTGATCGTCTGTCCTGCCTCCCTGGTCTATAACTGGGAAAGCGAAATCCTCCGGTTTGCGCCTGACCTGACAGTAAAAGTGGCGGTTGGAAACAGCCGGCAGAGGGAAGAAATCATAGAACATGCGTCTAAAGAAGATATATTGGTGACCTCCTATGATCTTCTGAAACGTGATCTGGATCTGTACAAAGAGAAGGTCTTTCCATATATGGTCATAGATGAGGCACAGTACATCAAAAATCCGGCCACCCAGGCTGCAAAAGCTGTGAAGGAGATACCGGCGGTACACCGTCTGGCACTGACGGGAACCCCTATTGAGAACCGGCTCAGCGATCTGTGGAGTATTTTTGACTTCATTATGCCGGGGTATCTGTACAGCTACAAAAAATTCAGGGAAGAGCTGGAACAGCCCATTGTCCAGAATGAGGACGGGAACGTCATGGAGCGGCTGAAACGGATGGTGAACCCCTTTATTCTGCGCAGAAAGAAACAGGATGTGTTAAAAGACCTGCCGGACAAGCTGGAGAAGACCATCTATGTGAAGATGGAGGAGGAGCAGAGAAAGCTCTACGACGCCAGGGTTGCCAGACTGCAGATGGAGCTGTCAGGCCAGAGCGAGGAGGATTACCAGAGCCAGCGCATGAAATATCTGGCAGAGCTGACAGGGCTGCGGCAGATCTGCTGCTCCCCTCTGCTCTGCTACGAGAATTACAGAGGCGGTTCCGCAAAACAGGAAAGCTGTGTGGAGCTGGTACAGGATTTAGTACAGGCGGAACACAGGATTCTGCTGTTTTCCCAGTTTACCACCATGCTGGAACTGCTTGCAGCGGAATTTGACAAGGCGGGAATTTCTTATCTCTATCTTTCAGGGAAGAATACAAAAGAACAGCGCCGGGAGATGGTGAAAAAGTTCCAGAACGGGGATGCCCAGGTCTTCCTTATTTCCCTGAAAGCAGGGGGAACGGGGCTGAATCTCACAAAGGCGGACGTTGTCATCCACTATGACCCGTGGTGGAACGTGGCAGCCCAGAACCAGGCTACAGACAGGACCCACCGCATCGGACAGGAGAATATTGTAACAGTCATGAAAATAGTGGTGAAGAATACCATAGAGGAGAAGATTCTGTCTCTCCAGGAAAAGAAGGCCCGCCTTGCGGAAAACGTTATGGAAGGGCAGGCAGTGGCAGACCACAGGATCAGCAGGGAGGATCTTCTGGAGCTGCTAAAATAGTGCCGGATGCGGGCAGAGTCCCTGTGTTCTCTCAGAGAAAAATGGTTGACAAAAATATTTCTGCCGTTATAATGAAAAGTAGATTCATACAGAAAACGCGATGACGAGACGAGTAAAATGCGGAAGTTCCCAGAGAGGGCTGCGTATGCTGGAAGCAGCCTGTTCAGGAAGCATTTGAAAACTACCTCCGAGCGGCCCCGATCCGGCCCGGTGATTCCGTTATCATCAAATGAGTGGTGAACCGGTCTTCTGAGAAGAAGACAGTGTACAACAAGGGTGGAACCGCGAGTAATGACAGTTACCCGTCCCTTGCAGTCAGAAATGGCTGCATGGGACGGGTTTTTTGCTGCGCGGGAAAGCGGCAAAGGAGTCCGCCGTCATCGCAGGAACCAGCAAATGCAGAGAGAAAAGGAGAAGCAGAGGAATTATGATTATCACATTAAAAGACGGGTCAAAGAAAGAATATGATCATGCCATGTCTGTGATTGATATCGCTTCTGATATCAGCGAAGGTCTGGCAAGAATGGCTTGTGCCGGAGAAATGGACGGACAGGCAGTGGATTTGAGAACAGTTGTGGACAGCGACTGTGAGCTGAGCATTCTGACCTTTCAGGATGAGGGAGGCAAGGCAGCATTCCGCCACACCGCATCCCATATCATGGCCCAGGCGATCAAGCGCCTGTATCCGGATGCCAAGCTGGCGATCGGACCATCCGTTTCCGACGGCTTCTATTATGATATTGACAGGGAAATCCCCCTGACAGCGGAGGATTTGGAAAAGATCGAAGCGGAAATGAAGAAGATCGTGAAGGAAGGCCTGCCCCTGGAACGCTTTGAACTTCCGAGAGAGGAAGCCATTGCCTTCATGAAAGAAAAGGAGGAGCCTTACAAAGTAGAACTGATCGAAGACCTGCCAAAGGATGCTGTGATCAGCTTCTACAGACAGGGAGAATTTACAGACCTGTGCGCAGGCCCCCACCTCATGACTACAAAACCGGTGAAGGCATTCAAGCTCACAAGCCTTGCAGGTGCCTACTGGAGAGGCAGCGAGAAAAATAAAATGCTCACCAGAATCTACGGCACGGCATTTACTAAGAAAGCAGATCTGGAGGAACATCTGGCAAGGATCGAGGAGGCCAAAAAGCGTGACCACAGAAAGCTGGGCAAAGAGCTGGGCCTGTTCATGATGCGGGATGAGGGACCCGGATTCCCCTTCTTCCTGCCAAAAGGCATGGTGCTGAAAAATACCCTTCTGGATTATTGGAGAGAGATCCACACAAAAGCCGGCTATGTGGAGATTTCCACTCCGATCATGCTGAGCCGCCATCTGTGGGAAACCTCAGGTCACTGGGATCACTATAAAGAGAATATGTACACAACCGTCATTGACGAACAGGATTTTGCCATTAAGCCCATGAACTGCCCGGGCGGCATTCTGGCTTACCAGTCTGAACCGCGTTCCTACCGCGACCTGCCCCTGCGCATGGGAGAACTGGGACTGGTACACCGCCATGAAAAATCAGGTCAGCTTCACGGACTCATGCGTGTGCGCTGTTTTACACAGGACGATGCCCACATTTTCATGACACCGGACCAGATCAGGGATGAGATCAAGGGTGTTGCCAGCCTCATTGACCAGGTTTACAGCCTGTTTGGATTCAAATACCATGTGGAGCTGTCCACACGCCCTGAGGATTCCATGGGAAGCGATGAGGACTGGGAGATGGCAACAGAGGCTCTGCGGGGCGCTCTGGATGACCTGGGACTTGACTATGTGGTAAATGAAGGGGATGGTGCCTTCTACGGACCGAAGATCGACTTCCATCTGGAGGACTCTATCGGCAGAACCTGGCAGTGCGGAACGATTCAGCTTGACTTCCAGCTGCCCCTTCGTTTTGAGCTGGAATACATTGGCGCTGACGGGGAAAAGCACCGTCCGATCATGATCCACAGGGTAGCATTCGGCTCCATTGAGCGTTTCATCGGTATTTTGATCGAGCACTTTGCAGGTGCATTCCCGACCTGGTTATCACCAATCCAGGTGCGTGTTCTGGCAATCTCCGACAAATATATGGATTACGGCAAAAAAGTCCTGGCAGAGCTTCAGGAGGCGGGAATCCGTGCGGATATGGATACAAGGGCTGAGAAGATCGGATACAAGATCCGTGAGGCCAGACTGGAAAAGATTCCGTACATGCTGGTTGTAGGCGCCAAAGAAGAGGAGGAGGGCCTTGTGTCCGTGAGAAGCCGTTTCCTGGGCGATGAGGGACAAAAAGACCTGGGCGGATTTATCACAGCCATCAAAGAAGAGATCAAAAGCAGGGAAATCCGTGAAGTGAAAGCAGAAGAGCAGAAATAAATTTATAAAAAAATCAATGGTATAAAAAAGTACAGCCGGACGCATACTATTTCCGACGAAATTTAAAGGAGGAAATGACTATGCCATTATTAAGCTGTACTGCAAGAACCTGTATTTATAACAAAGATGAATACTGTTCCAAGGGAGACATTTTGGTAGACGGAAGCGATGCAAAGGTTGCAGACGAGACCTGCTGCCGCAGCTTTGAGGAGAGAGGAGAATCTGCATCCAATTCAGCCGCTGCTGAAAGCTGCGGATGCCGTACCATTGATGTGGACTGCCGCGCATGTACCTGTACCTTCAACAAAGAAGAGAAATGCCATGCAGACAAGATCACCATCACAGGCGGAAGTGCCTGTCGCTGTGACGAGACAAAATGCGGAAGCTTTGAAAAACGATAAGATATGAAAAAGAGCCGTACCTGTGGAGAAATCACAGGTATGGCTCTCTTTTACTCAGACTTTGATCCAGCCCATTGCCTCAGAAACTGCAAAAATCAGAATCATGATCAGGCAGATAGGTGCAATCCATTTCAGCATTATTGTATAGAATTTTTTCATTTTGAACGGTCCGTTCAGCTCCACTTCATCACACACAGCTTTTGGTTTGATGAAGAAACCGATACTGATACAGGTCAGAATGGCTACGATCGGCATCAGCACACTGTTGCTCAGGAAGTCGAAGAAATCCAGAAGTCCCAGTCCGATGATCTGGACGAAATCCAGCGGTCCGAAACCGAGGGATACCAGTGTGCCCAGAAGCAGTACATATATGGTGACCACAATGGTAGTTTTCCTTCTGCTCCAGCCCAGTTTGTCGCGGATGATAGACACATTGGTCTCCATCAGTGAGATGGAGGAGGTCAGTGCCGCGAACAGCACCAGAAGGAAGAAGACTGCACCGATCAGTCCGCCCAGTGTCATGTTGTCAAATACCTTAGGCAGAGTGATGAACATCAGGGATGGTCCCTTGCTCAGCGCCTCTTCATTGCCGCCGGAGAATGCGAATACGGACGGAATGATCATAAGACCTGCCAAAAAGGCGATTCCGGTATCGAATATTTCAATCTGACGGACAGATTTTTCCAGGCTGTTGTCCTTCTTCATATAGGAACCGTAAGTGATCATAATACCCATAGCCAGTGACATGGAGTAGAATAACTGTCCCATGGCAGCCAGCACTGTGGTAGCTGAGAAACGGCTGAAATCAGGCAGCAGATAGTATTTCACACCTGCACCTGCACCCGGTCTTGTGATACAGAAGACAGAAATGCCCAGTGTCAGTATGATCAGCACAGGCATCAGGATCCTGCTGGCTTTTTCGATTCCTTTTTCCACGCCGGCGATCACGACAATGGAAGTCAGCAGAACGAAAATTGCAAACCACAGCACCGGTGAACCGGCCTGGGTAATAAATCCGGTAAAATAGTCATCCCCGGCAGCAGCAGATACATTGCCGCTGACAAAAGTGATCAGGTATTTGATCACCCATCCGCCGATAACACAGTAGTAGGGCGTGATGATAAACGGAACGATACAGGCCAGATATCCGACGAAACCAAATCGTTTGTCCAGCTTTCTGAAAGCTCCGACTGCGCTCAGACCGGTTTTCCGGCCAATGGCAATCTCTGTAACCATCAGTGTAAACCCTAGTGTTACGGCGAGAATAAGATAGACGAGTAAGAAAATGCCTCCTCCGTATTTTGCTGCAAGGTACGGGAAGCGCCAGAGATTTCCAAGACCGACCGCGGAACCCGCAGCGGCAAGGACAAATCCCATCTTGTTAGAAAATGCTCCTCTTTTTTTCTCCATGATTCTCTCCCTTTTTTCGATGCTTTGCGCATCTTTTGTTGTATGTGAAACATTATGCCATTTTTTCAGACAAAAGACAAGATTTTTCTTATAAAAATAATAAACAAAATTATATTTAACACTTGACGGGGCGAAAATGGTGTGATAAACTTACCTAGTCTGAAGAAAAAGAAAGCAGAGTATCCACTCTCACCTTAGCACAATCGCGTGACTATGGTTAATACGGTAATAAACGAAGCGCCTTCAGCGTTTTCTTTATGCGGATATGTGTGGATAGTCGATTGTCGTCTATCCATTTTTTTCTTGTTTCTTTCAGGATGTTTTATGAGGTGGAAGGCCGGACGGCCGGCCAAGAACAGAGTGTTTTATCAATATTATGGAGGTGCACTACAATTAGCGATTTAATGATTAATGAACAAATCAGAGACAAAGAGGTACGTCTGATCGGCGCGAACGGAGAACAGCTTGGAATCATGTCTGCCAGAGATGCGCAGAAGCATGCAATGGAAGCAGGGCTTGACCTTGTAAAGATTGCCCCGACTGCGAAACCGCCCGTATGCAAAATTATCGATTATGGTAAGTACAGGTACGAATTAGCACAGAAAGAAAAAGAAGCTAAGAGGAAACAGAAAACCATAGAGATTAAGGAAGTGCGTTTGTCCCCTAATATTGAGGAAAACGACCTGAACACCAAGGTCAATAATGCCAGGAAATTCTTAACCAAGGGAAATAAAGTCAAAGTGACCTTACGTTTCCGCGGAAGAGAGATGGCACATATGTATAAGAGTAAACACATCCTTGATGAGTTTGCAGAGTCTGTAGCTGATATCGCGGTGATTGAAAAAGCACCGAAGGTAGAAGGCAGGACTATGACCATGTATTTGACAGAAAAACGTTGAACACGTTCACTAAAAGAGTCTAAGGAGGAATACAAACATGCCAAAAATGAAAACAACGAAAGCTGCTGCTAAGCGCTTCAAAAAAACAGGTACAGGATTATTAAAGAGAAATAAAGCTTACAAGAGCCATATCTTAACAAAGAAATCTCAGAAGAGAAAGAGAAACCTGAGAAAAGCAGCTATCACAGATGCAAGTAACGTAAAAGCAATCAAGAAAATTTTACCGTACATCTAATTACAGGATAGGTTCTAGAACAGGAGGAAATTAAGAATGGCAAGAATTAAAGGCGGATTAAACGCTAAGAAAAAACACAATAGAGTATTAAAACTGGCGAAAGGTTACAGAGGAGCACGTTCCAAACAGTACAGAGTTGCAAAACAGTCTGTTATGAGAGCTCTGACAAGCTCCTATGCAGGAAGAAAGCAGAGAAAACGTCAGTTCAGACAGTTATGGATCGCACGTATCAACGCTGCAGCAAGAATGAATGGTCTGTCCTACAGCAAATTCATGTATGGCTTAAAGCTGGCTAACATTGACCTGAACAGAAAAGTTCTGGCTGATATGGCTATCAACGATGCAGAAGGCTTTGCAACACTGGCAGAGCTGGCTAAATCCAAAATTGCTTAATTCGTAAGGAACATACAGCCGCTGCCCCAAGGAGCAATCCCGGGGCAGCGGCTTTTTTTCTGATGCGTGTTACAAATTGCACGCTGCTGTCCCGCCAGGTGTTTTCAGGCCCAAGGCCCCGTAAAAAAGTATTGACGTAATTCTGAAAAAGAAGTAAAATATCCATTAAGATATTATAAAATATTAGATGTGAACAATCAGAATTTGTAAATTCGATGAAGGGAAGCATAAGTTTCAGGATGGATGTTCAGAGAACTGCCGGCAGGTGTGAGGCAGGCGTCCGGGAGGCTTATGTATCATCCCGGAGAAGCAGCGCTGAAAGGCCGTTATGTTTGATTAGGCGCTGACGTAGGTTCCACGTTACAGGAAACACATATGTCAGTATGTTGCAAGTGCCGGCAGGGGCAACCCTGCGCGGAAAAAGGGTGGTATCGCGGATTCAGTTCGTCCCTCATGATTGGGGGGCTTTTTTTATGCTCTAAATGTGCGCCCTGCACGGGCATATGTGTGCGATTTTATATGTCTTACTATAACAAGAGGAGGAAATGTGATGAAAGTCTACAAGAAGATCATGGATGTGCTGGCAGCGGCTGAGAAGCTGATCCTGGCTGCATCCACACTGCTGATCCTGGTTCTCACCGTGGGAAATGTATTTTCCAGGAAAGTAATACACCGCTCCTGGTCATTTACGGAAGAGCTGGTGGTGGCAGTTTTTGTATTGATCACACTTATGGCAGCCGCTCTGGCCTGCCGGGAAGGAGAGCTGGTAAGCCTTACGCTGGTAACGGACAGGCTGCCCGGGAAGACAAAGAAACCCGTTGTCGTCCTTGTGACTGTGCTCTCAGTGATATTTACTGTAATATTGTTTAAATACGGCATGGATAAGGTGCTGACCCAGCTTGCCAATGGAAAGAGGACCTTTGTGCTGAACTGGCCGGAATGGATCTTCTGGTCCTTTGTGCCCATTGGCTCCGTCTGCATGATCCTGCATTTTGTGGAATACTGTATTGATTTCTGTACGGATTTTAAATTTGTCAAGAGAAAGGAGGAGGCGTAAATGGTAAGTGCGGTATTGTTTTTATCCTTTTTTATCTTTCTGATCCTGAATGTTCCCATTGCCATCTGTCTGGGCCTGTCCTCCGTGTGCGCGATTCTGTACTCAGGTACATCCCTGACGATCGTGGCTACCAATATGTATTCCGGCATCAGCAAGTTTCTGCTGCTGGCGATTCCGTTTTTCGTGTTGTCCGGAAATATTATGGCAAAGGCGGGAATATCCAAACGTCTCATTAAGTTTGTAAATACCTGTGTGGGACACAGAAGAGGCGGCATTGCCATTGTGTGTGTTATTGTGGCCTGCTTCTTCGGAGCAATTTCCGGCTCCGGTCCGGCTACGGTTGCGGCGCTGGGCGCGGTTCTGATCCCGGCTATGGTGGAGGAGGGAGGCTTCTCGGCACCGTTTTCCACGGCAATGATGGCAACGTCAAGTTCCATTGCCATTGTCATACCCCCCAGTATTGCGTTCGTGGTATATGCATCCATCACAGGTGTATCGATTGCGGATATGTTTGCCGGCGGTATCCTGCCCGGAATCCTTATGGGACTTGCACTGATCCTTGTGATCATGATCGAAGTCCGCAGAAAAGGTATCCAGCCAACAACTAAGAAAGCTACCTGGGGCGAGAGGTTCCGCGCGTTCGGTGACGCGTTCTGGGGATTTCTGATGCCGGTTATCATTCTGGGCGGTATCTATGGCGGTATTTTCACACCGACAGAGGCAGCAGCCGTTTCCGTGGTATACGGACTCTTTGTGGGTATGGTCATCTACAGAGAAGTCAAGTTCAGGGATTTGATCGATATCTTTGTGGATTCAGCCAAGACCACAGGCGGTATCATGCTCATTGTGGCATGTGCGTCCCTGTTTTCTTTTGTCTGCACAAAGTTCGGAATCTCCCAGGCAGCCTCGGAGCTTTTAGGAAGTGTTGCCCACAATCAGTTCATTTTCCTTCTGATCGTGAATGTGATCTTCCTGATCGCGGGATGCTTTATTGATGCCAACTCCGCCATGTACATATTTATTCCCATTATGCTGCCGGTCTGCAAGGCGCTGGGATATGACCTGGTGGCCTTCGGTATTCTGGCAACCGTCAACCTGGCGATCGGACAGGTAACGCCTCCTGTGGGTGTCAATCTGTTTGTCGCCATCAGTATTAAGATCAAAAAGGGACTGGAAGTCAGCCTGCAGCAGATATCCAGGGCAGTTGTGCCCATGATCGCAGCGTGTGTAGTGGTGCTGCTGATGGTCACATATATCCCCCAGATATCTGTGTGCCTGCCCAAGGCTTTTGCCGGAAGCTCCTATACGGGAACCTCCAAGCTGACAGATCATGCGGACAGTACAGCCGGGGACAACAGTTCTGAGGATTACAATGAGATTGGTGACTACAGTGATCTGGGGTGGGAAGAGCAGACCTGGAATTTTGCCTGCTCCACCACGGAGACCAGTACCTGGGCAAAGGCCGGGGAACAGTTCGGAAAGCTCATGGAGAAAGCCACAGGCGGCAAAGTACACGTAAAAGTATACGCGGCTGACCAGCTTACCAACGGCAACCAGTCCGAGGGTATCCAGGCCCTGATGAACGGAGACCCAGTACAGATCTCCATGCACTCCAATCTGATCTACTCTGCTTTCGATCCGCGCTTTAACGTGGTATCCCTGCCGTTTATCTTTAACTCTGTGGAGGACGCAGATGCCAAACTGGACGGCGAGGCAGGGGAAAAGATGAATGCGCTTCTGGAGGAATACGGACTGCACTGTATGGGTATGGCAGAGAACGGCTTCCGCCAGCTCACCAACTCCGTCAGAGAAGTGAAGACCGCGGAGGATATGAAAAACCTGAAGATCCGTGTGGCAGGCTCCAATCTGCTGATGGAATGCTACAAGAGATGGGGCGCTGATGCCACCAATATGAACTGGTCTGAAACCTATACCGCCCTGCAGCAGAATACGGTGGAGGGGCAGGAGAATCCCCTTCCGGCCATCGACGCGGCCAGTGTGCAGGAAGTGCAGAAATACTGTTCCATGTGGAATGCCAACTATGACTGTCTGTTCTTCTGCATCAATGAGGAGCTGTACGGCAGCCTTACACCGGAACAGCAGAAGGTAGTGGACGAGGCAGGAAAGAAGGCTGTTGACTATGAGCGCGATATCAACCGCTCCGGTGATGATGAGATCAAAGAGCGCTGGACCAAACAGAACGGCGTGAAGATCACAGCGTATGAGGACCTTGATATTGACTCCTTCAAGAATGCCGTTGCAGACATTCCGCAGTGGTATCAGGAGGAGCTGGTAAAAGAGGGATATGACGAAGCAGAGGTAAAAGAACTGATAGAAGCCTTTACCTCCGGGACATCCGGTAATTATGAAGTGGAAGACAGAAGCGACCTTGCCTGGGAGGAGCAGACCTGGAACTTTGCCTGCTCCACCACAGAGACCAGCACCTGGGCTGAGGCAGGGCGTAAATTCGGTGAAATGATGGAAAAGGCCACAGGCGGCAAAATTCATGTGAATGTCTATGCTGCCGACCAGCTTACCAATGGAAACCAGTCCGAGGGCATCCAGGCCCTGATGAACGGGGATCCGGTGCAGATATCCATGCATTCCAACCTGATCTATTCTGCCTTTGACCCGCGTTTCAATGTGGTATCCCTGCCCTTCCTGTTCGATTCTGTGAAGGACGCGGACGCAAAACTGGACGGGGCAGCCGGTGAGAAGATGAAAGAGATCCTGGAGAGCTACGGCGTGCACTGCATGGGCATGGCTGAGAACGGTTTCCGCCAGCTCACCAACTCTGTCAGGGAAGTAAAATCCGTGGATGACATGAAGAGCCTGAAGATTCGTGTGGCAGGTTCCAATCTGCTGATGGAATGCTACAAGAGATGGGGCGCTGATGCCACAAATATGAACTGGTCAGAGACTTATACCGCTCTGCAGCAGAACACCGTGGAGGGCCAGGAAAATCCCCTTCCGGCTATTGACGCAGCCAGTGTCCAGGAGGTACAGAAGTATTGTTCCCTGTGGAACGCCAACTATGACTGCCTCTTCTTCGGCATAAACCAGGAAGTCTATGACAAACTGACACCGGAGCAGCAGGAGGTTGTGGACGAGATCGGCCAGAAGGCCGTGCAGTATGAGCGTGAGATCAACCGTGCCGGTGATGATGAGATCCTGAACCGCTGGCAGACAGAAAACGGCATGGATGTGACAGCGTATGAAGACCTGGATATTGATTCCTTCAAAAAGGCTGTGGAGGACATTCCCCAGTGGTATGAGGAGGAACTGGTAAAAGAAGGGTATGACAAGGAAGAGGTCAGGGAACTGATCCGCGCGTTTACTTCTGCGGAGGGAAGCACCGCAGAGTATTCCATGGAGGATTCCAGTGATCTTGACTGGAACGCACAGACCTGGAATTTTGCCTGTTCCACCACGGAGACAAGTACCTGGGCAAAAGCCGGTGAAAAATTCGGGGAGCTGATGGAGCAGGCCACAGGCGGCAAAGTAAAGGTAAATGTCTATGCTGCCGACCAGCTCACAAACGGAAATCAGTCCGAGGGCATCCAGGCCCTGATGGACGGTGATCCGGTACAGATCTCCATGCACTCCAATCTGATCTATTCAGCCTTTGACCCGCGTTTCAATGTGGTCTCCATACCGTACTTATTCCAGTCCGTGGAGGACGCGGATAAGAAACTGGATGGGGAAGGCGGAGAGAAGATGAAAGAGATCCTGGGAGAATACGGCCTGCACTGTATGGGCATGGCGGAGAACGGATTCAGGGAACTGACCAACTCCGTACGGGAGATCAAGTCTGCAGAGGATATGAAAGGGCTGAAGATTCGTGTGGCAGGCTCTAATCTGCTGATGGAATGCTACAAGAGATGGGGCGCTGATGCCACGAATATGAACTGGTCAGAGACTTACACGGCTCTGCAGCAGAACACTGTGGAGGGGCAGGAGAATCCCCTTCCCGCTATCGACGCAGCCAGTGTCCAGGAAGTACAGAAATACTGCTCCATGTGGAATGCCAACTATGACTGCCTGTTTTTCTGCATCAATCAGGAGCTGTATGACAGCCTGACACCTGAACAGCAGAAGGTAGTGGATGAAGCAGGCGCAAAAGCGGTAAAATACGAGCGTGAGATCAACCGCGCCGGAGATGATGAGATCAAGACGCGCTGGGCGAATCAGAACGGCGTGAAGATCACCGAATATAAAGATCTGGACATTGATTCCTTCAAAAAAGCAGTTGACGGGATTGATGACTGGTTTGTCAAAGAACTGAAATCACAGGGATATGATGACGGACAGAATCTGGTGAATGCTTTTAAATAGTATAAAATAAGAACTGCCGCCGATACTGCATTCCGAGAGGGAAGCCGTACCGGCGGCAGTTTTTGTCTGTCCGTAAGCTGACCGGATGATTTACGGATTTCAGGTTTGACAGCCTACAGGATCAGTTTTACAGAGCAGCGGACAAGCAGCAGTGCAATGATGATATTGAATGCAATATAATACTTATTGTACCATTTCTGAAAGATGCTCCCGATCAAAGCCCAGACAAGATTTCCTGTGGCGCCGAAGAATGTCAGGAAAAAGGCAAAGAAGATCAGCGCCGGAACCCCGCTTTCATAGGGCAGGACATAGCTGCTCAGAGCAGAGATGCCGTACAGGATAACTTTTACATTGATAAACTGCAGCAGAAAACCAGAGGCAAAAGAAGGCGCTTTTCCTGTGCCGTCATCTGCCTGCACAGGCTTTCTCTTAAGCACTGTAAAGGCCAGATACAGGATATAAGCCGCGCCTATGTATTTCAGATAGGGTACCACTCCGGGCAGCAGTTTTCCAAGCCCCACACTGAAGACTGCACAGAGAAGCATAATAGTCAGAAATCCGGTCCATATACCGGTGATCAGTTTCATGCTCCGTTTCAATCCGAACTGTCCTGTGGTACTCAGAAGCAGTACATTGTTAGGCCCGGGCGACCATCCTGTCACCAGGGCGTATACAGCCAGTGAAGATAATACATCGAATGTCATGTCAAAACTCCCTCCCTCGGCCGGCAGCACGATAGGTTTTGTTCCGGCCTGTTGCTGCAGACATTGTGAAATTATTATTTTGATATTTTATCATATTGACGTGTGAAGAGAAAGTCTTTTCAGAAAAATAAATACATATAAATAGAAGGAACAGTTTGGCCGGAGTTGCAAAATGAGTAAAAATAAAATATGGCTCTGTCTGGCAGTCTTTCTGGTTCTGACAGCAGCGGCAGCACTGAAATACAGTACGGAGTCTGTCGGACAGATGCACATACAGACAGCTGGTGAACTGTCCGATGAGGAGCACCCAAAGATTGCGCTGACCTTTGACGACGGCCCTCATGCGGTCTATACCCCTAAACTTCTGGATGGTCTTAAAAAGCGCGGCATCCATGCCACCTTTTTTCTGATCGGCAAGAATATTGAGGGAAATGAGGAGCTTGTGAAACGGATCCAGGAAGAAGGACACCTGATCGGCAGCCATACCTACAATCATGTGCAGCTCAATAAATTATCTGAGTCAAAAGCCAGGGATGAAGTGTTAAAGGGATGTAACAAGATATATGAGACCACAGGAACCTATTCCTCTTTTGTGCGCCCGCCCTACGGCGCCTGGAAAAAGAACCTGGATTTCTGCATTACCATGATCCCTGTGTCCTGGAATGTGGATTCACTGGACTGGAAAACGCAGAATACAGAAAAAATTGTAAAAAGGGTAGTGAAAGATGTGGAGGAAGGTGATATTATTTTAATGCACGATATTTTTGATACCTCCGTGGAAGCTGCCCTGCAGATCGCGGATGCGCTTACGGAGGAAGGGTACCAATTTGTGACAGTGGATGAACTGTTGCTGGAATAGGAGAACATAATGGATCTATTTGATTATATGAAAGAACAGACTCTGGAGAATGAATCGCCCCTGGCCTCCAGGATGCGCCCCACGACACTGGAAGAGGTGGTGGGGCAGGAACATATCATCGGTAAAGGAAAGCTGCTTTACCGTGCCATCAAAGCGGACAAGCTGGGCAGTGTGCTTTTCTACGGGCCTCCGGGCACGGGAAAGACCACGCTGGCCAAAGTCATTGCCAATACCACCAGCGCCCAGTTCCAGCAGATGAATGCAACGGTTGCCGGAAAAAAGGACATGGAGGAAGTGGTGAAAAAGGCGCAGGACTATCTGGGCATGTACGGGAAGAAAACGATCCTTTTTATTGATGAGATACACAGGTTCAATAAGGGACAGCAGGACTACCTTCTTCCGTTTGTGGAGGACGGAACCCTGATCCTCATAGGCGCCACCACAGAGAACCCCTACTTTGAGGTAAACAGCGCCCTGATCTCCCGTTCCATTGTCTTCGAGCTGAAGCCTCTGGAGCGTGAGGACATCAGCAGGCTTCTCATTCGGGCCGCCACGGACGTGGAGAAAGGGATGGGAAGCTATGATGTGGATCTGGAGGAGGATGCTAGGGAGTTTCTGGCGGATATCGCCGGCGGGGACGCCAGGGCAGCACTGAATGCCCTGGAACTGGCTGTGCTTACCACAGAAAAAGCGGCGGACGGAAAGATACATGTGACCCTGGATGTGGCCTCCGAATGCATCCAGAAACGGGTGGTGCGCTATGACAAGACAGGTGACAACCACTATGACACTGTGTCCGCATTCATAAAGAGCATGCGCGGTTCTGACCCGGACGCGGCAGTTTATTATCTGGCAAAGATGCTGTATGCAGGTGAGGATATTAAGTTCATTGCCAGAAGGATCATGATCTGCGCCTCAGAGGATGTGGGAAATGCAGACCCGCAGGCGCTGGTGGTGGCAGTGGCAGCAGCGCAGGCAGTGGAGCGCCTGGGCATGCCGGAAGCACAGATCACCCTTTCCCAGGCCGTGACCTATGTTGCAAGCGCCCCCAAGAGCAATGCTGCCTGCATGGCAGTTTTTCATGCATCCGAATCTGTGAAGTCTGTCCGCACAACCGTACCGCCCCATCTCCAGGATTCCCATTACAAAGGGGCAGCCAAGCTGGGACATGGTGTGGGATATAAATATGCCCACGATTATCCGAATCATTATGTGGAGCAGCAGTATCTGCCTGCAGAGATATTGGGGAGTCATTTTTATGAACCTACGGAGAATGGGTATGAAAAGAATATCAGAGATTATCTGGAACGGATTCGCAGAGGATAGAGGTTAGTATGCCCGGGGGCATTGTGGAACTTATGGCACAGCTAATATGCCATAAGCCACACAATGCTCACAGAAGCATATCCAGCAGGCTTTCATATACCTGTTTGCTTTTGTTTTTCCATGCCGCACACAGCGCTTCTGCTGCTTCTTTTGTGGGCACGGTCAATGTCATATCTATGAGGGGGATATCTCTTTCTTTTGCCTGACAGCGCACGAGATACCCTTCCTTATCACTTTTGTAGTAGTCAGCCATGGCGGAGCGTTCTTCCTTCAGTTCCATGGAGTTCTCACGGAAGAATTCCCCGATATCTTTTTTGATATCCTCGGATACCTCCGTTCCAAAGTATTCCAATGTCTGATTTCCCGATTCCGTTATCTTCAGATAAGAAGCATTGCGCACAGTCTCGGAGCGCACCAGGCCGGACTCGATCAGCTCAGAGATTGCCTGCTGGAGATGAAAGTAATTGGTATATCCTTTGTCCAGTATAAATCCTGATATCTGTGCGTTGCTCAGTGGGAAATCCACCTTCTGCAGCATGTATAGTATGATCAGTTTGTATAAAGTGAGTGGTTCAGCCATAAAGAATCCTCCTTTTTCATGCCCTCTGCGGTACATCGGAATCTGTGCAGAGCCGTCCCTGGTAAGCGCCCCGGACCTTGCACTCATGGTGCAGGGTATTGAGGACTGTCTTCTTGGCACTGCTCCAGAGCGGTGCTAAGAGAAGCTCTTTCGGCCCGTCCCCGGTAAGCCGGTGTATTACGATGCGGGGGGACAGGTGTTCCAGACAGGCAATGACAAGATCTATATATTCCTCCATTGTATAGACAGAGAATCTGCCGTCCTCATAGTCCTTAGCCAGGTCTGTGCCCTTCAGGACATGGAGAAGCTGCAGCTTGATTCCCTGGATATCCTGTGTATTTAAATAGGACATGGTATCCAGAATATCTTCTTTTGTTTCGCCGGGAAGTCCCAGAATTGTATGCACGATAACCTCCAAATTCCGTGCCCTCAGTCTGCGCACGGCATCCTCAAAAACAGAGAGGGGATACCCTCTTCGGATGTATGCAGCAGTGCTGTCATGCATGGTCTGCAGTCCAAGCTCTACCCATACCGGCTTCTGTTCATTTAATTCAGCCAGAAGCTCCAGCACATCCTCCCCCAGACAGTCAGGCCGGGTACCGATGGACAATGCCACAATATCGGGATGTGAAACAGCCTCCGTAAAAATCTTCCGGAGATATTCCACAGGTGCGTAGGTGTTGGTGTATGCCTGAAAGTAGGCGATAAAATGGGCCGCATTTCTTTTGCTGCGTATTTTAGCTGCCTGCTCATCAATCTGCTGTATGACAGACAGATCCCTGTCACCCGCAAAATCACCGGAACCGCCTGCGCTGCAGAAGATACAGCCTCTGTTTCCCAGCGTACCGTCCCGGTTGGGACAGGTCATGCCGCCATTCAAAGCCACCTTATAAACTTTTTCTGAAAACCGCTCCTTCAGCATATGATCAAAAGAGTGATAGGGTTTTCCATTCCATGCATTCATATCCAGAAACCTTTCCGTTGTATGCCGCAGCCGCTCCATTAAGGAACCGTTGCGGTCTGTTTCTATTATCATACCAAAAGGAAAAATCTTTTACAAGTGAAAATACGAAAGGTTAGCCGTGAACAGTATCCTTAAGTTACTGTTCACGGCCAATGTTCCGCGAGGTGTTTTGCGAAGCAAAATCCCGAGTTGGCCAGCGCCAAAATGCAATTTATTGCATTTTGTGTGCATCGCGAAGCGTGTTACTGGGCACGCAGTGAACAGTAACATCCTTAATATTTTCACAGTTATTTGACAAAAAGAGCCGGGCATGTTATGTTTTTTCATAGGTATTTGCAAAATGGAAAACAAAGAATGAGGTGGTTATAATTGAAGAAAAATAAAATCCGCCGTATGGTCTGTGCTTTGGCAGCAGCAGTTCTGACGGCGGCGGCGCTGACCGGATGCGGAACCCCAAAAGACTGTGAAGGGGAGGGGAAGATCACAACCATTGAAAAAGGCGTCCTGAAAGTAGGCATCAACCTGAAAGACGGCTCCATGGGCTATGTGGATGAAAACACAGCAAAACCCGCTGGCTTTGCCCCGGATACAGCCGCCAAAGTGGCAGAAAAACTCGGACTTTCCCTGGAGATCATAGACACCACAGAGGAAAATCTTCTGAATTCCCTGGATGCAGACTTATATGACTGCGTTATCTCTACGGTAGGCATAACCGAGTGGAATAAAGAACACTACTCCGCCACAAAAGCCTACGCAGATGTTTCATCGGTACAGGATAAACTGGGAGAAAAAGCGGAATATACCAAACTTGCCGTATTTGGCAAAAAGGGAAGCTGTCTTATCCCGGCCATACAAAATCAGGCTTTGAGTCCGTTGATAAAGGACGGAACGCTGAGTGAGATTTCCAAGAAGTATCTGGAAAAAGATATCATAATAAAAAAGTAAAGAACAAGGCAGAATGCGGAAACGTCTGGATTCTGCCTTGTTCTTTTATTATTTCGGGCCGGTCGGCCGCCTTACGGACACCATCCTCAAAAAACTTGTTATTTTTTCAAAAAACATCTTGATTTTTCCCTCCGTCAATGGTAGCATGAGTATATAGTTTAATGGATAAACTAATTCATAAGGAGGTCAATTCCCATGAAAATTTTAAATGTCAGGGATGCCGAATTCAAGGCCTATGGTAAGGTCGTGGAAGGTCTTGATGTGAGCAGTCTTCTGAAAGCGCTGGAGGAAACGCCAAAGCCCGACGATGTCATCTATGTTGCATCGGATGAGAAGCTGGAAGCCTGTGATTGTGTTGAGAAAATTGCATACAGCCTGTTCGGCGGAATGCCCATCCAGATAGGCTACTGCAACGGAAGCAACTATCTGCTGAACGCGGTGGAATACCACAGGGACAGCGAGGTGAATGTAGCGCTGACCGATCTGATCCTGATTCTCGGAAAAGAGCAGGATATTGAAGCAGACAGTACATATGACACATCAAAGATGGAAGCGTTTTTAGTGCCGGCAGGAACCGTGATCGAGGTTTACGCTACCACACTGCACTATGCTCCATGCAATGTAAACGGAAACAAATTCTGTACGGCAGTCATCCTTCCGAAAGGAACCAACACAGACGCGCCGGCTGCACAGAATAACACCGGTGAGGACAAACTCCTTTTTGCCAGAAACAAATGGCTGATCGCCCACAAGGACGCCAAAATCGAAGGTGCATTTGAGGGATTGATCGGTGAAAACCTGTCCGTAAAGGATTGTTGAGCAGAAACCAATTTAAATAAAGATAAAATTCAGGAGGATAAGAATTATGAATTTAACAAACATGCCGGAATTAAAACTTGGTATTGTGGCTGTAAGCCGTGACTGTTTCCCAATGTCTCTGTCAGAGAACAGAAGAAAAGCAGTCGTTGCATCCTACAAAGGGGAGATCTACGAATGTCCGACTGTTGTGGAGAGCGAAACTGACATGCAGAAAGCTTTAAAAGAGCTGCGTGAGGCAGGCTGCAACGCCCTGGTTGTTTACCTTGGCAACTTCGGACCTGAGACAGAGGAAACACTTCTGGTTAAATATTTCCACGGACCGTCCATGGTAGTGGCTGCCGCTGAGGAAAGAGGCGACAACCTGGTTCAGGGCCGCGGCGACGCATACTGCGGTATGCTGAACGCAAGCTACAACCTGAAACTGCGCAACTTAAAAGCATACATTCCGGAATACCCGGTAGGAACACCGGAAGAAGTGGCAGAGATGATCGCAGACTTTGCACCGGTTGCACGTGCGCTGGTAGCAGTGAAGAACCTGAAGATCATCAGCTTTGGCCCGCGCCCGCAGAACTTCCTGGCATGCAACGCACCGATCAAACGTCTCTATGACCTGGGCGTTGAGATTGAAGAAAACTCTGAATTAGACCTGTTTGAGAGCTACAAGAACCATGCAGATGACCCGCGTATCCCGGATGTTGTAAAAGATATGGAGAGCGAGCTTGGTGAAGGCAACATGAAACCGGAAATCCTGCCGAAACTGGCACAGTACGAGATCACACTGCTTGACTGGGTTGAGGCTCACAGAGGATGCAGAAAATATGTGACCCTCACAACAAAATGCTGGCCTGCATTCCAGACCCAGTTCGGATTCGTTCCCTGCTATGTGAACAGCCGTCTGACAGGACGCGGTATTCCGGTATCCTGTGAAGTGGACATCTGGGGAACTCTGAGCGAATACCTGGGAACTGTTATCAGTAAGGATGCCGTTACGCTTCTGGATATCAACAATACCGTGCCGGCTGATATGTATGAAGGTGAGATCAAAGGCAAATACGACTATACACACAAGGATACCTTCATGGGCTTCCACTGCGGCAATACCGCATCCGGAAAACTGTCCTTCTGCTCCATGAAATATCAGATGATCATGGCAAGAACCCTTCCGGAAGAAGTGACACAGGGAACCCTGGAGGGAGATATCGCTCCGGGTGAGATCACATTCTACCGCCTGCAGAGCACAGCAGACTGCAAGCTGCGCGCATACATTGCACAGGGCGAGGTTCTGCCTGTTGCAACACGTTCCTTCGGTGCCATCGGTGTGTTCGCGATTCCGGAGATGGGACGTTTCTATCGCCACGTTCTGGTTGAGAAGAACTATCCGCATCACGGAGCTGTTGCTTTCGGACACTTTGGAAAAGCATTATATGAAGTATTCAAATATTTAGGCGTGGAAGTGGAAGAGATCAACTACAACCAGCCAAAGGGCGTTCTGTATCCCACAGAAAATCCATTTGCATAAACCGCAGAGTGATCTGCTGACAAAATCCAGGAGGCTGCCCGAAAGAGCAGCCTCTATCTGAACATGCTGCCAAAGCGGAGCATGTATTTATATGAAATAAGGAGAATCAAGCATGTTATATATTGGCGTGGATTTAGGAACCTCTGCCGTAAAGCTGCTTCTGATGAACGGCGAAGGCAAAATAGAGAAGATCGTTTCCAGGGAATACCCGCTTTCCTTCCCTCATCCCGGCTGGTCTGAGCAGAAGCCGGAAGACTGGTGGAAAGAGAGCCTGGAAGGTATCCGGGAACTGACTGCAGACTGCGACAAAAGCCAGGTGGCCGGCATCAGCTTCGGCGGACAGATGCACGGACTGGTTATCTTAGATGAGCAGGACAATGTGATCCGTCCGGCTATTCTGTGGAATGACGGAAGAACCGGTAAGGAGACAGACTATCTGAACCAGGTGATCGGAAAAGAGAAGCTGTCCCAGTATACAGCAAACATCGCATTTGCGGGATTTACCGCACCCAAGATCCTTTGGGTGAAAGAAAATGAACCGGAAAACTTTAAAAAGATCAAAAAGATCATGCTTCCAAAAGATTATCTGGCATACAAACTGTCCGGAACACACTGCTGTGACATGTCAGATGCCTCCGGCATGCTGCTTCTGGATGTAAAGAACCGCTGCTGGTCAAAAGAGATGCTGGATATCTGCGGAATCACGGAGGAACAGATGCCGAAACTCTTTGAAAGCTATGAAACGGTGGGCACTCTGAAACCGGAGCTTGCCGCCGAGCTGGGCATTCCGGCCTCCTGTAAAATCGTGGCAGGCGCAGGGGACAACGCAGCCGCAGCAGTAGGTACGGGAACCGTGGGCGACGGCATGTGTAATATCTCCCTCGGAACCAGCGGAACTATCTTTATTTCCAGCAAGGATTTCGGTGTGGACCCCAACAATGCCCTTCACGCGTTTGCCCATGCAGACGGATGCTATCATCTGATGGGCTGCATGTTAAGCGCTGCCTCCTGCAACAAATGGTGGATGGATGAGATCATCGGCACAAAGGACTATGCAGGAGAACAGGAAAAAATTGAGAAGCTGGGCGAGAATAATGTGTATTTCCTGCCTTACCTGATGGGAGAGCGCTCTCCCCACAACAACCCCAACGCCAGAGGAACCTTCATTGGTCTTACCATGGACAGCACAAGAGCTGATATGACACAGGCCGTACTGGAAGGCGTTGCCTTTGCCATCCGCGATTCCTTCGAGGTGGCAAAATCCCTGGGTATCCGGATCGAGCGCACAAAAATCTGCGGTGGCGGCGCAAAAAGCCCGCTGTGGAAGAAGATGATCGCCAATATCCTGAATATCAAGGTGGATGTCATCGAATCCGAGGAAGGCCCGGCCCTGGGCGGCGCTATGCTGGCTGCTGTGGCAAACGGTGAATTTGCTTCTGTGGAAGATGCTGCTGCCAAAATCGTGAAAGTGATCGACACTGTGGAGCCGGAACCGGAACTGGCTGCAAAATATGAGGAAAAATACCGCAAGTTTGCAAAGATTTATCCCACAGTGAAAGACCTTTTCAGTGAGATTATTTAAGAAATGTTAAGATTACTGCTGCAGCAGGCCTATAATAAGCCTGCTGCAGCAGTTTTTTTCCGTATCCTTATCCGGTAAATGTTGCTTTCCCGCGGCAAAGTGTGCTATACTGTCCCAGTGTAATCGAGAGATATATGAGGTGAAAATAATGAAATACGTTCTGGATGTGCATACCCATACCCTTGCAAGTGGGCATGCCTATAATACAATCCGTGAGATGGCCATGGCTGCATCTGAAAAAGGGCTGGAGTTGCTGGGCATCACGGAGCATGGAGTTGCCATGCCCGGCACCTGCAATGCCTTTTACTTTGACAATACAAAAATGCTGAACCGCCGCATGTTCGGCGTGGAAATGCTGTTCGGCGTGGAAGCCAATATTATGGACTATAACGGAAACCTGGATATGGAGGAGCGTCTTATGAAGCGCATGGACGTGGTGATCGCCAGCATGCATATCCCCACCATCAGGCCCGGAACCCGGGAAGAGAATACCCATGCCTATCTGGGAGCCATGAAGAACCCCTATGTGGATATTATCGGGCATCCGGATGACGGGCGTTATCCCGTGGATTTTCTGGCACTTGTGCAGGCCGCTAAGGAGTACCATGTACTGTTGGAGCTGAACAACAATTCCCTGGACCCCCGCTGCAGCAGGGAGAACGGGGAGGAGAATGTGAAGACCATGCTCAAATACTGTATGGAATATCAGGTTCCCATTGTCATGAACAGTGACGCCCATGTGGACGAGCTGATCGGCTGCCGCTGCTATTCGGAAAAAATCATAGAGGCAATGCAGTTTCCCGAGGAGCTGATCGTCAACCGTTCTGTGGAAGAATTGAAGAAATATGTGCATAAAAACAAAAATTAATAAAAATTTAATACTTTAGTACAAAAAAATCGCACAAGACTGCTTTACTTTAAAATTTTAGTGTGCTACTATATATACGGGTGATGTGTTACTACACTTGGGGTGAAAACTAAACAATAAGGAGAATGTATGTATATGAGCAAGAAAATTCATACGGAGGCAGTAGACTCCCTGTTTGATGCTGTCCTCAGTTTAAAGAACAGAGAAGAATGTTATCTTTTTTTCGAGGATGTGTGTACAATAAATGAGATTCTTTCCCTTTCACAGCGCTTTGAAGTTGCCAAGATGTTAAAGGATAAGAGAACATATCTGGATATCTCTGAGAAGACAGGGGCGTCCACTGCTACGATTAGCCGCGTCAACAGAAGCCTGAATTACGGCAATGACGGATATGAGATGGTCTTTGAGAGATTAGCAGACAAAAAAGAAGAAACAGAAGCATAAAAAAGCGAAGCCGGAACT
Source organism: Blautia sp. JLR.GB0024 (assembly GCF_037000545.1). Lineage (NCBI taxonomy): Bacteria > Bacillati > Bacillota > Clostridia > Lachnospirales > Lachnospiraceae > Blautia > Blautia sp. JLR.GB0024. The sequence goes on from NZ_JBANBF010000004.1 coordinate 97,761, forward strand.
TGGAAAAGTTCCGGCTTTTCTTTTTTTGTCCCATCATATTGCCGGGACAGGGGACATACACTTTAATAGAATAAAAAGGCAGTGTTTTACTTGACACCACTGAACATGTTCAGTATAATATAGACAAGATTAGACTGAACGCGTTCAGTTAGTGGGAAGGCATTAAGATTCCAGCGCTTTTTGGAAGTGCACACCAAGGAAGCGCTGCATATGGGAGGTAAGAAAATGAATAAAAGAAAATGGGAACATCTGATCATATCTCCGGATTATGTACCGCCGGTGATGGATGATGAAAGAGATGACAAAGGAGATATCAAAACAGGGAGAACACTGGGGCAGACCTACAGCTCCTCCGATTTATTTCCGGACTGTAAGGTGAATATGAGCCTGTCCTGGTTCTATGAAATCCCAAACAAGAATCCATATGTGGATGAACATGTACATGATGTGGATGAGCTGGTATTTTTCATGCCCAATTATAACGGTGTGGGAGATGATATCAATGCCGTGTGGGGGGAGGCTGATTTTTATATTGACGGAGAGCCTTATACCATAACGAAAAATACATGCATCTACTGTCCGGCAGGGGTTAAGCACTGTCCCATCGTTTACAAGGAGATCATCCGCCCACACTGCTTCATGACCATTCTGCTCACCAGTGAATATGTGAGAGAACAGGCCGGCAGGATTGTAAAGAATATAGGCGGAAAGTTCATTGAGGTAGGGGAAAGCAAGTAGACAAAGGGGAAAGCATATGGAAGAGAAAGACATTTTATGGGGCCTTACGGATTCCAATACCATGGAAGAAGTGCGGGAAAAGGCATTTGCTCTTATCGGAAAGATACGCTTCATGCCGGCAGCCACTGTGAATGAGGGACAGCCTGAGAACAGGATTCTGGATTTTAACCGGCTCAGTGACGGAAATCTGTATTTTATGACATCCAGGGGCAAACCCACGTATGAACAGCTCTGCAAACGCCCGCAGCTTGTGATGAATACGCTGATTGACGAGCGATATTCCCTGCGCCTGAGCGCATGGGTCAGCGAGACAACAGACCAGGCGGTATGGGATGAATTTTTCAAACTGAATCCCGGTACAAAAGAGATGTACCGGAAAAATTTTGACATAGTAGCTCTTTACCGGATCGACAGAGGGGAAGGGGAAATCTTCCATCTGTATGCCAATGAAAGGATACGCAGGCTGCGTTTTGCCTTCGGCGGGGAAGAGATACGGCCAATGACCTACCGCATCACAGAGGAATGTGTGGGCTGCGGTATCTGTCAGGAAAACTGTGTGGAGAGAGCGATCCATCAGAAAGATGACGGAAAATATTACATAAAAGAGATGGATTGTGATGACTGCGGCATCTGCTATACGAAATGTCCGCAGGCAGACACGGCACTGATCTGCCGTTTGAAGGAACAAGGGGAAACTTGAGGTTTGGGATGAGTGTGAGAGGTGAAAATTTATGGCAAAAACAAATGCTGATGGTTCAAAAAGTTTAGGTCGCGGCGATCTGCTTGCGATCGCAATCGGTAACGTGATTGGCGGCGGTGTTATGACAATGACCGGTCTTGCCATTGGAATTACAGGGCGCTCCATTGTCCTGTCCTATATTATCTGCGCGGTCATGGTTACGATCGTTGCGCTGCCGCAGTTCTTTTTATCAGGGACTATCCGTATGAACGGCGGTTTCTATACACAGGCTGCCATGTTCGGCGGCAAGTGGTTTGCAGGGCTGTATTCTGTTGTGTTCGTCAGTTATTTCTTTGGCGCGACTATGTATTCCGCTTCCTTTGCGGATTATGTGCTCTCCGCATTTCCGGAGATCAACGGCAAGCTGGTGGCTTTCGGAATCCTGACCGTATTCGTGGTTTTAAATCTCTGCGGAATCCAGGTGGCAGCAAAGGTACAGTATGCGCTGGTTATTATTCTGGTCATTGCGCTGCTTCTGTTTACCGGGTTTGGAATTATCCATCTGGAACCGGGGTATTTTGATGAGAATCAGTTCTTTACAAGTGGTTTTACGGGAGTTATGTCCGCGGCGGCACTGCTGTCCATGGCTACAAGCGGTGCTACCTTTATTATCAATATGAGCCGTGAGGCCAAGAATCCGAAAAAAGATATTCCGTTCTGTATCGTTGTGGGAACCGTGATCGTTACTATTCTTTACATCGGTGTCGGTGTGGTGGCAGCAGGTGTGTTCCCGGTAGAACATGTGGCAGGTCAGAACCTGTCCAAGGTGGCAAGGGAGATCCTTCCCGCTCCGCTGTACATTTTCTTCATCGTGGGCGGTGCCATGGTGGCCCTGGTCACATCCCTGAACGCCAATCTGGGATGGCTGCAGGCTCCTATTGCCCAGGCAGCAGAGGACGGCTGGTGGCCGAAGATATTTGCAAAACGTAATGACAAGTTTGGTACGCCTCATTATATTATCCTGACCATCTATGTGCTCTGCTCAGTTATCATATTAAGCGGCATGAACGTAGGAGATATTGCGAATATCGGAAATACACTGGCAAACTGCGTACAGGTCATTCTGTGTCTGGCGATCATCACCATGCCTAAGAAAATACCGGAGATCTGGAAACGCTCCCAGTTCCATATCAATGACAAATTATATACATTTTTATGCGTCATGGGTGCCATTGTCAGTGCGGCATTTGTTTACTATGAGTGTCTGGAGATCCACATGAATTATGTGATCGGAATTCTGGTCTATCTGGCTGTTGCATGTATTTATCCGCTGATCCGCCAGAAATTCCACAAGGTGGAGATCGAGGTCAGCTACGAGGAAGCATAAGGGTTACAGAAGAAAATATCAGATTGGGGAGGTATTGTAATGTCAGATTTTAATCCGGCTCCGGCTCTGGGGCTGACGGAGAAAAGTTCCAATGAAGAAATCAAAAACGCGGCGTTTCAGTTTGTCCATGAAGTGGGCTATATGGTGTTCGGCACAACAGCCATAGACGGGAAAATGCCTACAGCCAGAGGGCTGGAGGTACACTATCTGGATGGAGAAGGCAATTTTTATATAGGAATTGCCAAGGGCAAGCCGGTCTATTATGAACTGCAGAAGAATCCCTACCTGGTAGGAACGATCATCCGGGAGACGGTGAAGCGCCTGTCTGCCAGTGTCAGGCTGAATGCCCATGTGACGGAGGTTGACCCAAAAGAGCACCCGGAGATCTATACAAAATACTGGGAACTGAATCCGGGAACCAAGGCATTGTACAGAAAGGACCTGGATATGTTCCGTATCTTTATCCTGGACAGCGGGGAGGGGGAGATTTTCCATCTTCCTGAGGATGACATTGTCTGCCGCCTGCGCTTCTGCTTCGGCGGCGCACAGGTCCGTCCCTGGGCTTATGTGATCGATCCGGAGCGCTGTGTGGGATGCGGCACCTGTGAGGAGGTCTGCATGGAGGATGTGATCCATCCCACGGCTGACGGCAAATATGAGATTAAACATTTTGGCTGCCTGGAGTGCGGACGCTGTGCCATGAATTGTCCGAATGACGCCATTGACTGCAACTGCAGGTAAGGAAATCTAAACAGGAAAATCTCTCTGTATGGGCAGGGAGATTTTCTTTCTTTATGCAGGAACACATATGGCAGGGTGTCTGCAGAGGCAATGGTTCATCTTGACTGAACTATTACCTGCAGAGGGGGAACAAGCCAGAAAGTGGACAATAATCGTTGACTTCTAAAAATAAGACTGCTATTATGGGAGTGCCGGAATATTTATGAAAAGTTGAGGAAGTATTTATGGGAACAAATGCGGGAGAAGGAAAAAAACAGGAAAATAAGAAAGAAGAGATTCTGAAAGTATCCCGGGAATTTTTTATAGAGCAAGGGTATGAGAAGACAAGTATGCGGCAGATTGCGGCTGCCGCTGATGTGAGTCTGGGACTGGTGGCCTATCATTTCAAGACAAAACGTGACATTGCGCTGGAGATCGTGCAGCGGATGTACCACCGGTTTGCCGCATTTGCAAAAATGTATGTGAGCCGGCACAAGAAGCCGATCCTGTACTCAGGACTTCTTGTCAATCTGAATTACATGGTCTTTTCCTCGGAGAAATATGAGGCATTCTACCGGGACATACTGCGCAATGATATACTGCTTGATGTGATTGCAAAGTCAGGTGTGGAGACTTACATGAGTATCCGGGATAACTACAGGCCGGATCTGTCCGACGAGGAGGCAGAGAAGATGGGATGGTACGGGAACTTTATCTCTGTCAGCATGGAACGGACTCTGGTGCTCTATGACGACAGTCTGGAGATGATAGAGGGAAGTATCCCGGATGTGATCTTCAAGTCCTATATGGGTCTGTGGAGATTCCCGGATGTGGATGAGATCATGGAGGAAGTCTGTGTGGAGAGCCGGGTGCTGGCGGAGAAGATTTTGAGTGAGCATCCGGAGATTTATGGGTGAGATAATTGATTGGGGAGAGGCATGGATAGACCAGCGGACGGTCTTATCCATGCCCTTTTTCTTTGGAGAGTAAAGCATAGAAACTGGTATTTCAGATTAAATACTCTCTCGAATCTTTTTTAGATAACGGACAGAAATGTCACAGGTGTAACCGGCGCTTAATTGTACACAATGGTTTTTACTATCAATACTTTTGATATGGTTTTTATTTACAATGATTGAACTGTGACAGTGAAGCATGTAGGGAGCAAGAGTGGGTTCCAATTCTTTAATGCTGCCACGGATCTCATGAGTACCGTTTACAGTATAGATAAGTAGTTTATGAGTTCCTGGTACTTTAGTGATATAATATATGTCTTCCTGATACAACTGAATAATTTGGCGGCCTTCTTTTATTTTTAAAGTATCAGATGACTGGGCTGGATGAAATTCTCTTTCATGTATAGTATCGAGAGAATGGGCGATACGGTCTCTGATCTGCGCAGGGCTGTCTTTTGCAATGAAATCTGTGGCTGTTATCTGATATTCCAGGATGGTCAGGCTCAATTCCGAATGGGAACTGATAAATATTATATATCCATCAGGATCCAGTTCACGAATTTCCTTTCCAAGCTCAATTCCCTCCTTTCCGGTGCCAAGGTCAATATCCAGAAAATAGATACCTTTGCCGTGTTCTTTGCGGACTGCGGTCAGTATATCATCTGCATTATCGACTGCACAGATAATTTCCATAGAGTAATCGTGAAACAGCAGATGCTTACGGACCGCGTCTTCATACAGGCGGAGAAGCTGTGGTTCATCTTCACAAATGAATATGGAAAGCATGTGGACCTCCTTTGTGAGAACTGACATTTATGGCGCAAATGGGCACATATATGTCATTTTTTACATTTACATTATAGCATGTGATAGGATAAAGTGCATAGAAAAATGAATCAGTAAGGAGTTAAGGGAGTGATAAATGTTGTATAGGAAAATAGCAAAGTGTATATTGACATATTCTGAGGAGGAATGCAGCGAAGAATTATTGGTTTATGGAATGGAGGTTTTAGGGGCATCATGGATTAAAATACTGTTTTTTTTATTAATTGGAATATGTACAGGATTCATAGGAGAAAACTTACTGATTCTAGGTGTTTTCTGCAGTTTGCGTTCTCAGGCGGGCGGCAGACACTGTAAAACCAGTTTAAGGTGTTCAGCTGCAATGTTAATTATTATTTATGGATCAATTTTAATGAGTTCCATAATTGAATTACCTCCTCTTTTTTTGGTTGTTTGTTTACCATTTTATTTATATATTTTATATTGTTATGCCCCGTTATTTTCAAGAAATAATGAAACTGAGAATGGAAAAAAGATAAAAAAGAAAAAGGCGACATCTTTTATATTGATAGCCGCCTTTACGGTTGCTGCAGTATTAGTGACTATACCCAGAATAAGAGGGATGATTTTTTTTGCCTACACAGCAGAACTATGTACTCTTTTACCTTTAGAGGAATATTTTTCCGGTAGTTTGAGTTGTTGCAGAAAATAGTTGTCATGGCAATTGGTTTTATGCAGAACATTAGGATATCGGCTGAGAATTTTCTGTGCGTTGGGCAAGCCGATACCATGTCCATCTCCTTTTGTGGTATATCCAGTATCATATAAATGATTCAAATTACTGATTGGAGTACTACAGGAGTTCTTTACTATTATAGTAAGATAATCCTCATCCTTTAGAATACCGCAGAACAAGGTCTTTTCATCGGTTTCTGCTGCTGCTTCTATTGCATTATCCAGGAAGATGCCGATTACCCTGGCCAGATCCATGGAATCCATACTGGGAATAGTATCGATAACTTCAGGGATATGGATTTCCATATGTAGACATTGTGATGAGGAAAACATAAGTTTTTGGTAAATGATGCTTTTTAATTCCAGAACATGAAGATTTCCAAGTGTGCCAAGGGATAATGTCGAATTAGTAAACTGATCTTTAGTAGATAAAATTTTGGTATGAAAATATGTATCCAGGCCGCTGTAATCGTTTTGTTCAAAATAACAGTCCATAGTAGTTAAAATATTTAAATAATCATGACGGAAGGAACGCATTTGTTGATAAAGATTTTCAAGATTCTTGGTATAATCCCTTAGATTCTCGTATTCTGCTATTTTTCTTTTTTCATCAGCTGCTTTATTTACTGTTTTTACAATAAAATATAGTAGGGCACCGGTAAGGGTAAAGTAGGCAAGGAAAAGAAGGCTGTTGATTACCAGTACATTCGGAGGATATCCCAAACGTTCACCTGATGTGAAATTGAATATAAAGATAATAACACAGGATATTAAAAAGGTTAAAATAAAAAATAGTAAATTTTGGTTAAAATAAAATTTGTGTAAGAGCCTTCTTAGATAATATCCTAATATATAAGTTACGAGGTAAGAAAGAATGAGAAACAAAAAATCAAAAATTAAACCATAAAATAGGTTTAAATTCATAATATTTATATGAAATAAGATGTATCCAAGAGAAAGACAAATATAATTAAGTGTAACACTTATTATATAGCCCAAAAGTGCAAATATACAACTTAAAGGTTTTGATTTCTGTGTGATTAAAATATTTATAAGAATAGTAATTAAGCAAAAGAAAGTCCCATAATTTCCAATTGTATCAGCAGTTAAATAGCAAATTAGAAAAGTTTCTAAAATGAGAAAAAATTTAAACTTCATGGTTATTTTATTAGGTAGCATGTTAGTGCAGGCAAATGTAAAAGTAAAAGCGCCTAAAGCTAATTCTAAATAATACATTCTTAAATCTCCTATGACAAATATGCCGTAAATTCATACAATTATGTCTGTTTGTGCTTTTTCTAAATAATTTGGTGTACTATAAAGAAAATATAATTAAAGAATAAATGATTTTTAGGAGGTTGTCAATGGCGATAAGAAACGTAAAAAATTTAAAGCATAGAGTATTAAAGGCAGGGATCGATTTAGTTTTACAAAATGCAATAAAAGAATATAAGACTAGTAGACCAATTACTATGTATGAATCTGAAATTCCAGAAACCGTAAGACATGAATTAGAATATAAAATATTGATTACAAAGATATAATATCCAAAGTTAAAACCCGGGAAATAGCGATGGATTTTATATAAATAAACGAAAAAAGAGGAACAGATATGAAAAACAAAAAGATTGCGATAATTTTAGGAACAGTCATGTTATCAATGAATATGGCAATACCAGCTAGTGCAGCAGAGGGGGAAGGGGCAGCTATTGTAGTAGAGGAGCCTTCAGAAGAATCAGTTGTGCAGAATCCAATAGAAGACAGCCAGGATACTGATAACGAATCTGAAGCGCCTGAATCAGAGGAAGTCCAGGAGAATATTGAAACGCCCATAGTGGAAGAGCAAGATTTGATGAAAGAAAGTAATATTGAGAAAAATGAACAGGAAGGAGATCAGATAGAAGAGAATGAAACGGTAGCTGCTGAAGTTAATGATATTCCTGACCCTGCAGAAAATCTGCCGGATAACAATATACCATATGAAGTAAGACAGGCTATGATGCATATGCGCAGTGGAGGAGATACTAATACACCAACTACAATTGCAGGGAGTTGGATTCAAGAAGCAGATGGGCGCTGGTGGTATAAACATAATAACGGATCCTATACGAAAAATGCATGGGAGTATATTAATGGTTCTTGGTACCATTTTGATGCGTCAGGATGGATGCAGACAGGTTGGCTGAAGATTGGCAGCACATGGTATTATTTGAAGAGCAGCGGAGCAATGGCCAGTGGCTGGGAAAAAGTAAATGATAAGTGGTATTATATGGACGCAAGTGGAGTGATGATGACAGGTTGGGTTTCTGTTGGAGGAAAATGGTACTATATGGATACTAGCGGAGCTATGGTGACAGGAACACGGGTTATTGATGGTGTTACATATACCTTCGCTTCCAGCGGAGAAATGACTAGTAGCAGTGCCAGCGCAAATAAGGGCAAACAAATTGTAGATTATGCCGTACAGTTTGTTGGTAATCCGTATGTTTCCGGAGGAACAAGCCTTACGAATGGTGCAGATTGTTCGGGATTTGTACAGAGTGTATTTAAACATTTCGGAATTTCTTTACCAAGAACAACATATGAACAAGTTGAAACAGGTACATCAATCAGTGTTAGTAATTTACAGCCAGGAGATTTGGTCTTTTATTATCCAGGGATTACACATGTAGGTATTTACATAGGAAATAATCAAATTGTTCATGCTGCAAATACAAAAACTGGTATTGTAACTTCACCTTTGGATTGGTGTGGTCCGGTACAGGCATGCAGACGATGCTGGAAGTAATGTCCGTGATTTATATAAGGGGATAATATACAATGAAAATGAACTCCCGAGTTTCCAGAATTGAACAGGTAAAAAGACAAAAAATATGTATTATTCTTGTTCTGCTGACTCTGTTTTTTATATTGATTTTATGCTATTTTAGAGAGAATGTAAAAAAAAGACAAATAGAAATTACGCAAGAAGAGTATAAGACATTGCAGGAAATTACCATAGGAGCAATAGGAACTTGTACATTGGGAGATAGCAGAGGCTCAAGCAAAGAGGGGAGTTTTTCTCAGAAATATATGGAGGTAGAGGATACATCATATTTCTTTAAAATGGTATATGATGAGTTGAGCAAATGTAATATCGCACTGACGAATCTGGAAGGGGATTTGTCAGAAGAAGAACATGCTGAAATTAAATATCCGATTAAAGGAAAAAGTGAATATGTAGAAATTTTGAAACAAGGAGCTTTAGGAGTAGTTAATTTGGCAAATAGCCGCAGTCATGATTATGGAAAAGATGGATATTATGATACTTCGCTTGTATTAAATCACGCAGGATTATTAACTTTTGGTTATGATAGAATAATACAAAAAACGATAAAGAATATACAAATAAGTTTTTTGGGAGTTGATGTTCTTAATGAAGAAACAAAGCCCGAGATATTACTTGAAAAAAATATGATATCAGCCAAAAATATGGAATCAGACATTATTGTGGTTTGTTTGAATTGGGGAGACATATCAGATGTAGTACCAAATAAAAGCCAAAAAAACTGGGCACACAGAGCTATCGACTTAGGTGCAGATTTGGTACTTGGATACCATCCTATGCGATTACAGGGAGTGGAAGAGTATATGGGTAGATATATAATATACAGTTTAGGGAATTTTTGTAATGGAGCGCAAAAGGAACCGGATTACTGGGAAACAGCTATATATAAGGTTAAGTTCTATATTCAGAATGGCAAATTGTTGAAAGTTGGTGAACCAGAAGAAATACCATGTTATATATCTTCACAAAAATTAATAAATGATTATCAGCCAACACTAAAGCAATAATGAGGAGGAATAAGATGAAAAACCGATTAAAGAGATTAGTAGTAGCTATATCAGCATTTTCAATCATTGTAGGGGGAACCTTATCCGTTCAGGCAAGGGAAATTGGAGAGTTTTCAAGTTTTAAAGTTACATATAAGGGAGCAGAAAAGTTTACAGGATACTTATACAAAGCAGTTACTAATGGTAATGGAGTAGTGAATTTGAGTAATGATACAGGTACAGCCTGGATAACTGCAAATATGAAGAATTCTGACGGAGTATTTCGTGGTGGTGTTAATCTGCAAAGAGGTACCAGAAAAGAATTCTCTTCCACAGGTACAGCGGGATATAAGTATAGGCTTGGATTGAAAAAAACAAACAATACTGGAGGTGGCTCTGTAGTAATTAAAGGATCGTGGTCACCAGATGCCTAATGTTTAGTGGTTTTCAGGGCTGTGGTATTCTTAGTAATATCATGGCCTTGAATTTGTTTAAAGAATGGTAAGGTTTATAGAGGGACAGGTAATTAATATATGAAAACTATTAATAAAATAAGATTTAACCAGCCATATTTCTACATCAGTATAGGCATATTACTCTTGATTTTAAGCATTAGTTGGTTTTTTGAAAGCTATTTTGCTGAAGTAATGTTTTTTATCGATTACAATGCCCCTGATTTAATCGGCATTGCTGATGCAAAAAATGAGCTTTTGGAAAGTGTACTCACGTGGGAACGGTTTATTGATGCTTCTATGAGATATGTTGTGAATATATTTCCATTATTTGCAATACTGCCGGTAATACCCTTTGGCTTTGAAAGACAATCATATTTTATTTTTGGAGCCGCTCGTTTTAAAAATTATACCCGGGAATTATATTGTACTATTTTAAAATACTCTATTTGGGGTGGGATATGTATAAGTGCAGGATTTTTTATATATTTTTCAGTGGCAAGCTTATTTATGAAACCTTCTATAAATGATATAGGCGGCTTCTCAGCAATCTTTCCACCTGATTTTTATTCAAATCATCCTTATTTATTTTTCGTATTTCTTTCATTGACGATTTATTTTGCTGTAGGGGTAGTATTTGCAGGAATGGCATGTGTTATTTCTTTGTATACAGATAAAGAATTTTATATGTTGTGTATTCCGATTTTAGTATATATTGGTGATTCCTATTTGGGATATTCAATAAACTTTCTTCCATTTAAAATTTCAGAAAGTGTTTGTGCTTTCAACACACTATATTCCACAGGACAAATATTTATACCTTTGCTGCCATTGGCAATTGGGGACGTTCTACTGGCTATATTTGGGGTGCAAAAAAGGAGGAAAGCGGTTGACCTTTAAATACTGTTTTAGAGGATGGATAAGTGCATCCATTATAGGTGGTTTTGTTGGAGGGCTTTCTGTAGTGGGTATACTGAAAAAACTTGAAGAACTTGTAATAGAACAGGAACTACATCTTACAAGGTATGATTATTTTAACCTTCTATATGTTACAAACGATTTTGATACATATTCGTATTTATCTAAAGATAATATCAGTTTGTTGTTTCTGCCAGTGGTATTCTATATTGTAGGAAATATTCTTGTTGCAGGAGAATTTTTATTGAAACCTCAGGATTATTTTTCATTTTATTATAGTCGTGTACAGAAAAAACAGGAAGCAATGAAACTAATAAGAGGATGTGGCGGAAGCCTTGTAGGATGTTATATCCTGTTTTTTTTGATTACAGTATATGTGGCTTCCTTTTTATGTATACCAGATGGGGTATACAGTCTTAACATGCCGGAATATAAACTTTTGCTCTTTTTAATTCTTCATGGGACAGGGCAATGGATAGCATTTTTATTATTACGAGAGATTATGTTATTTATATATTGTAAAATGGGAGTAAGCGCATCTTTTAGTATAGGGTTTCTCTCATTGTTGTTACTATTATTATTGGATATGCAGATGGATACTTGTAATTTACTATTATTTATGCCGAAAAATTATTTTGTAGACAGTATTATAATAATGGCGGTAAGTTATAATTTGATTCGGTTTTTGAATAATAGATTGAAACACATGGACTTGCCTCATTGAGAAAGAGAGAAAAGATGATTCAACTAAAACATGTTTCAAAAAAAATTAAAAAGCAATTGATTTTAGATGATATAAGTGTTCAATTGAAGAATGGTAGATGTTATGGATTTACAGGATATAATGGTTGTGGAAAGACTATGCTGCTAAGAGCAATCTGCGGTTTTTTAAGTGTTGATTCGGGACAAATTATTATAGATGATAAAGAACTTGGAAAGGATATCGATTTTATTCAGGATGCGGGTATCCTTATAGGAGAAGCAGATTTTCTCAATTCCAGAAGTGGATTTGAAAATTTAGAAATACTTGCACAGATACGGAACAAAATAAAATCGGAAGATGTAGTAAATTTTATGAATAGCATGGGGATTCTGGAGGAAAAAGATAAAAAAGTCCGCTATTATTCTTTAGGAATGAAACAGCGTTTGAGACTGACGCAGGTATTTATGGAGAACCCATCTGTTTTAGTATTAGACGAGCCATTTAATGCTTTGGATAAAGCCGGAGTGAAAAAAATACAGGATCTGTTGGTATTGGAAAAGAAAAAAGGAAATTTATTATTGTTAACCAGCCATGACCAAAGTAAAATTGAGCTTTTATGTGATAAAGTATTTGAAATAGAAAATGGACGTATTATTAGTGAAAGAGGACACGATTAATGAAAAAGAAAATTATACTGGGAGCAGGAATGATTCTACTGCTATGCATGGTTCAGGGCTGTTCTATGGAACCGGACTATAAGAGGAACAGTAGTGAAAGTGATGTCGTGACGGAAAAACAGCAGAAGGCTGCTCTTGAGGAGGAAGAAGCTTTTGATAATAGACCTCGGTTTTCTGTCAGTGTGGAAAGCATTGCAGATAAATTAGAAAAGTATGAAGGGTTTAAGGCGGGGAAAGACGCTCAGCTTTGTATTATGATGCCAAAAGATGAGAGTTTTGAGATTCAGGTGGGGGAGTGGGGCAGCAGTACCGCAGAAACTATTTACTACACAATATATGCAAAATCACCCATGAAAAACGACAAGATCAAAAAAGAAGTTTTGAAAAGCGTTAAGTGTATACTGGAACTGCTGGGGGAAGAATATCGGGAGGAGTTTATAATAGATAAATTTGCATGTATTACGAAACCGGAACAGATAGAAACAGAAAAATACTCAGAGAAGGTTGAAATGTTTTTCGGAAATATGGGAGATGATTTTGATTTCAGGATATCTCCGCTATAATTGGTTTCGGCACCGACAAAAAAGTTTATAATAAAAATGGGTCAATAAGTCTGTTATCAGCCCCTTGTCGTTTTGACAAGGGGCTAATAATTGTTTACGGGCAGGCTTATTTTTATAAATTTCATTTACGCAACTGAAAATAACAGTTTCTGTTAACACAGATTGGTAGAACTATCCCCATCCGGGCGTTATACTTAATGGAAAGGAGTGTGAAAAATATGATTTCTGTGAATTTGAATACACTGAGGAAACAGATGGGCTACTCCCAGGAGGAGGTGGCTGAGAAAATCGGTGTTTCCCGTCAGGCAGTGGCAAAATGGGAGAACGGTGAGACCGTGCCGGATCTGGATAATACCGTTGCTCTTGCCGAACTGTATGGGGTGAGCATAGATAATCTGGTGAATTATCAGGCAAAGAAGGAAGGACTGCAGATTCCGCCGAAGGGAAAGCATGTATTTGAATCTGTGAATGTGGGTGAGAGGGGACAGATTGTCATACCGAAAAAGGCGAGGGATATTTTCAATATTAAACCGGGTGACAGTCTACTGATCCTTGGGGATGAAGAGCAGGGCCTTGCCATGGTGAAGACAGAGATTTTCATGGAGCTTGCCAAGGAAATTCTGGAAAAAGGGGGAAGATTTGATGAGGGCAATCGAGACGAACAATCTGACAAAGAAATATAAGGATGTGACTGCTGTGGATGACCTGTGCCTGTCTGTGGAACAGGGAGAACTGTTTGCGCTTCTGGGTGTGAACGGGGCAGGAAAAACAACCACGATCAAGATGCTTTCCTGTCTGACCGCGCCCACATCCGGAGATGCCAGGCTGCTGGGGGACAGTGTGGTGACAGCACCTATGAAGGTGAAGGAAAAAATCAATCTCTCGCCCCAGGAAACAGCGGTAGCTCCCAACCTGACTGTGCGGGAGAACCTGGAGTTTATCTGCGGGATTTACGGAATCACAAAAGAGGAGGCAGCCGGTAAGACTGAGGATATGATCAAGAGATGCAGCCTGGGCGAAATAGCCGGAAAAAAAGCCGGAACACTGTCAGGAGGATGGCAGAGACGTCTCTCTATTGCCATGGCACTGATATCAGAACCGGATATTCTCTTTCTGGATGAACCCACGCTGGGGCTGGATGTGATGGCAAGAAGAGAACTTTGGGAAATGATCGAGGGATTAAAGGGTAAAGTGACAGTGGTGCTCACCACTCATTATCTGGAGGAGGCGGAGAGCCTTTCCGACAGAATCGGCATTATGGCCGGGGGCAGGCTTTCTGCGGTTGGAACTGCAGAGGAGCTGATGAAAAGGGCCGGAAAGGAAAAATTTGAGGAGGCGTTTGTAGTTCTCTGCAGGGGAGGCAGTTTATCATGAAAATAATGGCATTTGCATCACGTAACGCCAAGGAAATATTAAGGGACAAGACGAGCCTGGGATTTGGGATTGGATTTCCCGTGATCCTGCTGCTGCTTTTGTCTCTTATCGGGGCAAATGCACCGGTGGATCTGTTTGATGTGGATAAGCTGACACCCGGGATCGCTGTATTCGGTATGTCCTTTCTCTCACTTTTTTCAGGAATGATCATTGCAAAGGACAGAACAAGTTCCTTCATGATGCGGCTCTTTGCCTCACCTATGGAGTCAGGGGATTTTATAGCCGGATATACACTTCCGCTGATTCCCATGGCAGTGGCACAGATTCTGATCTGTTTTGTCACTGCCCTGTTTCTTGGGCTTTCCGCCAGTCTGAATATTCTGCTGACTGTGCTTGTCTCCATACCGGCAGCACTGCTGTTTATCGGGATTGGCCTGCTGTGCGGCAGTGTGTTCAATGATAAACAGGTGGGAGGCGCCTGCGGCGCTCTGCTCACCAACCTGAGCGCATGGCTGTCCGGGACTTGGTTTGATCCGGCCATGGTTGGCGGTGTATTCGGAAAACTGGCAAAGAGCCTGCCTTTTCTGCACGCAGTGGATGCGGGGAGATATGCCCTTGCAGGGGAATACGGAAAGATCATGCCGGAACTTTGGTGGGTTCTGGCCTATGCTGCAGCGGTGGATGTGATCGCTGTTTTGGTGTTCAGACATAAAATGAAAAGTGAATAGAGAATAAAACATGCTGCTTTCGGGAGTGAAAACCCGAAAGCAGCATTTAAATTGTACTTTTTTATTTTTTCGGTTCCGCCATGTCATCAATGAGTTTTTCAATCACCTGTTTTTTAACATATACGTCAAAGCTCAGCATACAGATAAATGCAAATTTTTTCAGGAAATCCTGGTTTTCTTCCTCTGCATTTTCGTAGGAATCACAGGCCATTTTGTATTTTCGGACAATGTCTTTTGTCAGGGGGTCAATCTGCTTTATCTCCAGATGCATGATTTCATTGTAAATGTCAGTCAGGCTCAGCTCGCCGTCCTTATTGAAATACTTTTCTGTGAGTGGTCCCAGCAGAACCTGGATATCATTGATGGACAGAATGTTTTTAAAATAGTAGATAAAGGTCAGCATCAGCAGATGCTCTTTTGTATATTTCTTCTTCACCGGCGGCGGGAGAAGGTCGTTCTTGGCATAGTTGTTTATCATGGTTTTGGTCAGAATCTTGTCGTCCGTGTGGCGCTTGGAGGCGGACAGGTGATTCTCCATGAAAGTGGTTACCTGATCCATATATAAATCAATTCCCGGAATTTCCTCAGGCTTTATATAGTCAATACGGGAAATACTAGCCAGAATACTGTTCAGCATGTCTTTGGTATCAATTGTCATCTTATCACCTCTACGCTCTATTATATAGTTTTTAAAACTATTTGTAAAGACCAGATTTCTTTTGGTGGCTATATGGCGGAAAAACCCAGTAAAATCAAGGGTTTCGAGGGCTTTCGCTTGCTTTTTCGCGGAACGAAGAATACCAAAAAAATCCCCCTTTTTCCCCCTTTTGTCCCCTTTTTGTCCCCTTAAAAATCACCCGACAATATGGATATTTTTAATTTGTTCTTCTTCCTGCTCTTTTAGTTTCTGTGTAACATGTAAATATATCTGTTTTGTTATAACACTATCCTCATGGCCAAGGCGCCGAGAGATAGCATCAAGGGTCATTCCATTGGCAAGCAATAGGGAGGCGTGAGTGTGCCTGAGAACATGAGGCGTAACCTCGAAGCCCAGAACTCTCTCCGCAGTCCGTTTGAGGGCATTATTATAGACGATGTAAGACACATAGTCACCATGCGTATTGCAGACAAACAATTTGGTGCGGTAACCCTTGAACACACTTTCTTGTTTGGTGAAAAGTAGAATATCCCTGCACGCCTTTTCGAGCTCTGGCTGCATATACACATCCCTGTTAGAGGAGATCGTCTTAGGTGCATCTATACTTTTCTTTGCGGGGAAAATTCTCTTATTAATGTGGATAACATGCTTGGCAAAGTCAATGTCTTGTGTATTTAGGGCAATAGCCTCTCCAATTCTCAGACCGGATAGAGACAGGAACTTAGTTAGTAGTTCCCATTTCTTACTCTTAAAACCAGATAGGAGTTTTTGCAGTTCATCCGATTCCAGAAATTTATCCTCCAGCTTTTCGCGGCGCATGGTATCCTTGAAGGGTTTAAATTTCCCCAGGAAAGAAATATCAGCTATGTAATCATTCTCATAACCCCAGCGGAAGATTGCATTTATTCTGCTCCGGATATTGTTCAGATAACTATTTGGCTTGCCTGTCCTGATCAGAGTTTCTTTCAGAAAATTGGCTGTTATCCGGCTCACCATTATATCTCCATCGAAAATATTGAGGATGGAGTTACACAGATAATAGGTAGAGTTGTAAGAGGATTTCTTTACAGACAGCTTTTGGAAGTCCAGGTATTTCTCAATCAGATTACCGAGTGTAAGGTCAGATTCTTTCTGGTGTCCAGTCTGCCGCTCCTCGATCATGTGCGTTAAGGTCTCCAGAGCTGTCTTCCTGGCAGAGGCCGTGTTCTTATTAAGGGTAACAGAGACACGTTTTTGTTTGCCGGTTAAATAGTCTTCGTACTGTTCCACATACTTGAATTTTCCGTTTTTTTGTTTTTCTGTCCACATTCATATCATCCTCTCTTTTTGTAATTGCCGAAAAAGGGCACAAAAATAACAGCCAACAAGAACAATTGTTCCGCTTGCGTGGCTGCTCCGGAGATGATACAATATTATTGCTTATGTAATACTGCATATCTTCGGATATGTGATCCGGTCTCTGTTGGCGCAGGGGCCGGTTTTTTAGTGGTCTTTGTATTTGTTGTTAATAAACTCAGCAATTCGAATTATCAGATTTTCTGGTAGATTAAATACATTTAAAACAGATTTCCCACAAAACTGAATTTTTTTTTCGGTATATGGTGAGAACAGGAGTGATAAATCCACCAAAAAGTTTTCTGATAGGTAAGAATCATTTAATAATATGCAAATTATTAATATTACAGAATATAGGTCATTTTTTCCTATCCCAGACATATATTCTTCTTCATGTACTAAATTAGTAGCTACGGAAAGCAACGGAACCTTAGGAAGCTCACAAGAGGTTGTATTCTCAAAGGTTCGGATTCCATGAGCCATACTGTTTCTGTAGTCTTTTAAAATATGAAGTGCTTTTAGTAATAGTTCCTTCCTTTGTTCAAAGGAAATTTTGTCTGTAGAGATTAGCTCTTTGCATACATATGTTTTATCATTGTCTTTGAGGATGCTATACCATTGTATTGCAAGACCAAAAGGGACATTTCCTATTAATATCCAAGGTGGGATATGATTTTTGTTGTTTTGATAGTGTATAAGACTTAAATTATGTCTTGGTTCAATAGCGCATTGTTTTATTTTTTGTAATATATTTTTTCTACGATTATTGCTTGAACTGTAATTTTTAAGAAAAAGGTAGTCTGTGCTATCCCTATTATTTTCATCATCAATATTAGTATAAACACCATAATTTTGTGAAATAATATATGATATTTTACTTTTTAATGAGCGTTCTATGTGCAATATATACTTCAATAATACGCTATTTAAATTTGTATCAAGAATATGAATTGTATACAATTCTTCAAATTTGGTTCCAGGAACGAACATATCACTGCCATTTAATGAAAGAAAAGTATTTTTATATCCGTTCACTAATGTGTAATAAGAAATATTACTCAAAGCATTTTTGGCAAATTCATAGTTTGTTATTTCAATGTTTCTGGAAATCATAATTTCTATAAGTTCATCATAAGTTTTGAATGGTTTATCAAACGCCATAAAGCAAAAGCCCCCTTATCAATACTGATAAGAGGGCAAACGCTAGTCATTTCAATCAACGACCATTTCTGCTGCTATCATCTTATCAGTAGTTGTAGAAAATGTCAAGCCAGTTATCCTAATTTAACTGGGTCGCCAACATGAATTCTTGTATCTTTTGCTTTTAGAGGTTTGATTTCATTTTCATCCACATCTAATGGTACATATTCCTTTTTTTGTAAGGAAAGCAAAGGGGAAATAGCCATTTCAGAAAATACAGTTGATCTAGTTTCCTGCTTTTGACAGATAGAATAACGTCTATCAACTTCTATAACCTCTAAAATATCCTTAGTGTACTCAAATTCACATAATTCGGAGCCGTCTGAATTATAAAGTATATCGATTGGTTCGTATACTTTTACTAAATCCCCAACTTTAAGTTCTTCTTCACCTACATTTATAATAAGAGTTCTATTATCTATAATGCGAATCACATCACCAATTTTGTTTATATTTTTTTCTATCATATAAATCCCCCATTCTTTTATTAATTTTATTAAAACGCCGTAGCGAATTAATCTATTTAAGACGCAATTCAATAAGCTTTTCGCTGTACCCAAATATACGTGATAGCTGCTCCATTGTATACTCTTTATTTTCCTTAATATCTTCGTCCGTAAGAAGACATTCCATTGCAAATTTATTGGCTTCTATTTCTAAATGGTCTACAGATAAAAATGTTGTTGATCGTAGAAATGGAGTATTTGCATTTGGATGCATGACGGCATGGCCTAATTCGTGAGCACAGGTAAGTATTTGTAAATGTTCAGACAGATTCTGATTAATGTGTATCTGCTTTATACGTAATTGTTTGCTGTAATATCCATTGATGCTGCCTAAATCTTCAAACAAGACTAATATCCCCATTGCCTCTGCTAATTCAAATACATTTCTCGTATGGTACTTTTGGATTAATTTGTGCACTACTTTTTTTATATCCAAATGAATCACTTCCCATCAATCTTTCCGATACTTTTTCGGAGTGAATTTCTGCTTTGCATTGATTTTGGCAATACGAATACTATTTTCAAGACTGGCCTTCAGAAGTTCTCTGGTTTCATCATCCAGTGGTTCGCCGCTGAACATAAGTCCTTCCTGCGCATCTTCAAGGTCTGCAAGAGCATCTTCAAGGCGTTTGGCTATATCCTTTTCATCTCTGCGGTTTAAAACAATTTTGTTGTTTTCCGATTCTTCGTTTCCGGATGTTAAATAATCAACGGTCACTTCTAATAAGTCAGCAATTTGTTGTAGCTTATCAATACTGGGTTTGTTTTTATTGAATTTATTAATAGAACTTCTGGCAAAACCCAGCTCCTGTTCCAATTTATTGATTGAATATCCCTTAGTTTTAGCTATATCTCGTATCTGTTCATATAGTCCCATATTGTTATACCTCAAAATTTTGCGCATATTTCACTTGACATACGTAAAATCTTGTGTATAATAAAGATATGAGTTACGCAAGATTTTGCGAATATCCAGTAAAAGCGTTATTCTATAGTTGGTTGGTGGTACTTCTAATTTTAGAATATATTACGCAAAATGTCAATATATTATCTCAAAATTTTGCGTAACCTTAGATTGTTTTTTTGAAGGAGGTGAAATTATTGATATACCAAAAAGTTAAAGAAGCTTGTGGTGATGCAGGGATAAGTATTACAGCTCTGGAAAATAAGCTGAACTTTCCACGAAGCAGTATCTGCAAGTGGGATGATAATATTCCAAGTGTACTGAAGGTTTATGAGGTAGCAAAAGAGCTGAATAAACCTGTAGAGTTTTTTTTGGAAGAGGATAAGGAGGTGAAAATAGAATGACAGTTATTAAACAGATGTACGGAAATCCAGTAATGAGCGTGAAAGGAATCTGTGAACAGTTTCATATCAGCGATCGCACAGCGAGGAAGTATATGAAAGAAATTGAAATAAACCGGGATAGATATGGAGAGTTTGCCGTAATGGGAGAAGGTCCACTGAAAAGGGTGAATTATATGGCCTTCACGGATTACTGGAAATATCGCAGGATGCTGGGCGATAAAAACGCAAGGAAACATACTCCAGAGTATAACCCGCAGGAAATAGCAAAAGCATTAGGTTTTTATGGCACGGAGGTGATGTGAAATGGAAAAACAAATTCACAATATGACAAATGAAGAAATCCTTCGCCAGCAGTTGGTGCTGTTAGCGGAGGCGTCAAGAGGTGCAATGGATATGGAATTAGGACCGTTAAGCACTGCAATGGTTGAAGTCTGTAAATTACTTAGTGCACCAACCAAGACGACGATGTCCCCGGGAGGTTCCTATGGTAGAGAAAGACAGAACAAAAGGAGCAATGAGGAAGAGCTCAGAATAGCAGGTAATGCAGTAAAAGCTATCACAGGGTTTACCTATCGAGAATTGGAAGCGGCAGAGCAGGCAAAGAAAAGGGAAAAGAAACAGGTATATATAAACCCAGATTCTTTAATCGGAAAAGAGATCAAGTACCAGACTGCTTTGCTGCATGAGATACTCCATGAATTAAGGAATAGGGGATGACAAGCACCCCCTACCATAAGGTTAATTGTTGTGAGCCGGCATAAAGGAAGAGAGGTAAGATTTGGACCGTATAAACAAGGTGTTTCTTGCGAAGGAAATTGTAAAAGAACTTTCATCGCAAGGAATAACTGTAAAGGATTTAAATGATATTTGTAATCTTGCCAAGGAGATTGCAAGTAATGAAAAAATAACACTATTTTGCGTTGAGTCTTTCAACGACTGGTTCGATTAAAGCACTTATTTCTGAATAAGCTTTTTCAAAAGCGTCAATGGAATTTTTACATGCTTCATCCATTGAAGTGGGCTGAATATCTTGCAGACATTGATTGACACATATAAGAGATAAGTCATAAACCAATTTGTTTTTATCCAAGTGAAATTCTCCCTCCATATTTACTCAGCCCTGGCGGGGGCCTGTAAGTACATTATAGGTGGGAGCAAAAAGAAAATCAACACAGAAGACCTGACGGGTAAGGAGAGAATCATGTGGGTTATATTTGTACTATCTGCAACGGCATTCGGGCTGTCCAGCGTGCTGACACAGTAGTTAAAGAGGAGTAATAAAGAGGACCTGCTTTTGGGGGCAGACCCGCATGAAACAAGTACAACCAGTACCGCATATCTTTAACAGGAGGTGTTTAGCATGGCAAAGCAGAAAAAAGAGATCAAGTGCACCGCCGAATATACGGAAGGCTGTGCACAGAGATTAACAGATGCTCTGGTAGACATTTACTACCAGAGAAAGGCTCAGGGAAGACTTGGGGAAATTGAAAAATACAAGGAAGATAAAACCGCCTAAGGGCGGGACCATGGGACAAGCAGGAAGGAAGATCAAAATGATACATGCAGTGATAGCTTTTATACTGGTGTGCCTTGTATATAAGCTTCCGCTCTGGTCGATCGTAGTGTTCCTGGTAGGCACTGCGGTCTCCAGGGGAGCAGCAAGGACATTTAAGGAATTGATGGAGGAATAAGATGAGAGTCATGCTTGTAGAAGAGGAAATAGTGGCCGGGATCTGGCACGTTTCGGAAGAGCTTGCAAAGAGCAATGATCCGGAGAATAACATGAAGGCAGTTGCACTGGTCTGGTGCTTGGAGGCACTGGGGCTGGACAAGCCGGAAGAAAATAAAAGGGCCCTGTCAGCGGGGGCGCGAAACAGGACCCAAGACCAAAATAGTCAAATACATAATAACAGGAGAAAGGAGAAAATGCAAGTGTACAGTACGATAGCAGAAGCAATGATTCGGAGATGGGTAGACGGGAATTTCCGGACTGGGAGCGTAAAGATATATATGAACGGGAGAAGTGCAAAAGTGGTAGATAAAAATGGGGACAGCCTTTATCTGGTCTATGATCCAGAGCAAAGAGAGGTGAACGTATATGACCCAGAAGAAATTTAGCACCCTGCAGGCAGACATCGAGCCGATCTTCCGGGAGATCGAGCAGGTAAAAGAGAAACACGGCTTGACCACATTGTCGCTGGAATCTTTCCAGCTTTCGGATCAGTACAGCGGGAGCTGCGCAGGAAAAGACGGGTTTCTGGCCCGCCGGGAGTTCAAACATCGGAGGGACAGCACTACGTCGTTCAGGCTGTTGATATAAAAAAGAAAAGGCAGACCGAGGGAGCAGCCGCCTTTTCTCAAGGGTTATGATGCTTAGAAATTAAGATAAGAAGCTCATGACTGTATAGTAACACTGCCATTAAAAAATGTCAAGATATCCTCAAAAAAATTAGGGATTTGAAAATAAAAAATGGCAGAAACTGTGTGCTCTTCTGGATCATACAGTGCAAAGAAAGGCAGGTACCGAAGAAACCTGCCTTTCCTAAAGAAGGCGCCCCGAGCTACAGGGTACGATTCTATATTACTATCATGAAAAAAAGATGTCAATATATGGGGAAAAGATCCCCTTTTTATCACTTGATAAGACTATTAAACTTGAGATAACACAAGGGGAATGAGATATGAAGACGAAGCGGGTAACATATGAGTTCGCGGATGTGATCGAGCGGGAAGAATACCTTGACGGGAGGTATGGGGCCCCAGGAGAGAAAAGGAGCGTGAAGAAGAAGGCGACCCCGGAGCAGGTGGCCCAGGTGAACCAGTGGAACAAAGAGAAGAAGGCCAGGCACCGCCTGCGGAAGTATTTCAAGGTGAACGATTATCTCATCACCCTGACCTATCCAAAGGACAGACGGCCGAAAGATATGAAACAGGCAAAGGCGGATTTTCGGGAGTTTTATCTGGCCGCCGGGAAGGAATACAAGAAAAGGGGCATGGAGCTGCGCTGGATCCGGAACATCGAGTGCACCCCGACCGGGAACTGGCACATCCATGTAGCCCTGAACCGGATCCCGGATACGGACATCATCATAGAGGCGGCCTGGAAGCACGGCAGGGTAAAGGACAAGCAGCTGCTGTACCGGGAAGGGAACTTCAAGAAACTGGCCCAGTATCTGACGAAAGATGCAAAGAGCCAGGAGAAATATGTCGAGAAGGGCGTGCTGGACCATAAGGTCGTAGAAGCAAACTACTCCGTTTCTAGGAACATGCCCCTGCCGGAGCCGGAGAAAGAAAAGCTGGACCGTTGGCCAAAAGAGCCGGAGGCGCCCAGGGGCTGGTACATAGATAAAGAATCATATTTTGAGGGAAGGAACAAGGTGACCGGATTTCCTTACCGGCATTATACCCTATTCCGGATCCAGACAGGAGGAAAGCGTGAATGAGCTGATGTACCCCAAACAGGGGAAGAAGAAAAAGAGAAAGAAGCATGGGAAGAGCATCCTACAGGACCAGTCCTGTAAACAGTGCTTCCTGTGTATGCTGCTGGAAGGGGACTTCCGGGAAAAGCCGGTGCAGGACCATCATGTCTTTTATGGGAGCGGACGCAGGCAGATCAGTGAGGAGCAGGGATTCAAAGTGAACCTGTGCCTGCGCCATCATATCGACGGGGCGGAGGCCGTGCATCAGAACCGGAACTATGACCGGATGCTGAAACGAATGTGCCAGCAGGTCTATGAGCTGGATCACAGCCATGAGGATTTCTTGGGACTTTTCCATGAGGATTTCAGATGAGGAGGATAAAAGATGAAGCTGGGACAGAGGATGAGCCTGGGACAGCTGGAGGAGATGCACCAGCTGGCTCTGGAAGGGAAGAACGCGCTGCAGATCTCCAGGAGCATGGACGTGTCTCCTACGACAGTCAGGGAGTACATGAAGAAATGGGGCCTGGATGACAAAGGAGGGAAAAAACAGGGAAAATACCCGCCGCAGCTGATCGCGGAATGGGACAGATTACATGAAAGGTATGGGAAGAACGTATGAACAGAGTCGTATTGATCGGAAGACTGACCAGGGAGCCGGACAGCAGGTATACACAGGGGGAGGAACCCTTTATGATCACGACCTATACCCTGGCCGTGGACCGGGCCCGGAAGAAGGAAGGGGAGGCAGAAGCGGATTTCGTCCGCTGTGTGGCCTTCCGCAGACAGGGGGATTTTGCCGCAAAATATTTCCGCCGGGGGATGAAAGTGGCCGTAAGCGGCCGGATCCAGACGGGGAGCTATGTGAATCGGGAGGGGCGTAAGGTATATACCACGGATGTCATCGTGGATGACCAGGAATTTGCAGAGAGCAGGAAGGCAGAAGAACCGGTGACGCCGGTGCCGGTGGACGAGGATGGTTTTATGCATTACCCGGATGAGGCCATGGATGACCTTCCTTTCTCTTAGGAGGCAGCCATGAAAAAAGTGAAGATAAGTATCCGGATATGTGGAAAGACAGCCACAGCGAACCTGCTCTATGTGGATAAGAGCGGGAAAACGCATAGATCTGTGAAGCAGGTGGAGAAGGGGCCTGGGGACACCCGGGCGGCAGTGGAGATAAAAGCCCTGCTGGCAGGCCTTCAGGCCCTGCGGGAGCCGGTAGAGCTGGAACTGTCCGCCCCGGCACATATAGGATCGGCGGTAAAGAATGGCTGGCTGGACCACTGGGCGGCATCCGGCGGTAAAAAGTATGATGGGAAACCGGTAAAATGCTGGGAACTATGGGAGCAGGTGCATGAGCATCTGCAGAAGCATAAGATAGGAGGAACACATGGATAAGTTAAAAACAGACGGGGATATCATGGCGTATCTCAGGAATATCAGGGACAACCTGGAGAAGATAGCAGAAAAGACTGGGCAGGAGATCCATTTATATGTAAATGGCAAGGATTACGGATCTGTAGAGACCGGAGGATATATCGCCATAAAGGTAAACGGGCGGGAAAGTTACCAATACCGGCTGGATGAGGTAAAGGACTGGAGACATGTGGAGCCGGATCAGATCGCATTTGAAAAGGGGGAAAGAACATGACATTTAGAGAAAAATTGCAACAGGAACTCCCCACGTTTGTAAATGAAAAATGGTGGGGAGGATGCAATGGTTGCCCGGATACATATGGATATGAGATAGAAAGCGATTGTATAGCATTAGATGATGAAACGGACGAAGACAAGAAAAGGCATTGCACAGAGTGCTGGGACCGGGAAGCACCGAAAGAACGGGAAGAACCGAAAGAAATGACCTTTGCGGAGATAGAGCAGGCCCTCGGACACCCGGTAAAAATCGTAGGTGATAGCCATGAGAGCGATCAGTGAGATGTATAAGCGTTCCGGAGGTACCGACTATCGGAACCTATGCGCGGAGTGTGATAACTTCTTCCGAGAGAACAGAAGATTCTGCTGCAGGCTGTACCAAGAAGCTGGAGGAACGAGGCAGTGGCAGCCACAGTGGATCGCCTGCAGGTATTTCAACCTTCCGTACCTCCCGGAACAGAATAGAGGAAAAACGGAACAGAATCGGGGAAAAGCGGAACAGAGACAGGGAGAACCGGAACGGGAAGAGACGGGACAGATCTCAGAGCAGCAGGAAGGGGTACAGATGAGTATCTTTGATTATCCGGAATATCTGTCGGGAAGGGAAAGAACATGACAAAAGGTGATAACATCAGGCGTATGCTCGCGACGGATGAGGGCATAGCTGATTTTTTTATGGAACATGGTATAGATGATGGGATTGATTTCTGCCACAGTGAAAATAAGCCGGAATGTGAGAAACTGGTAAATATCCAAGGCGGAGGGTCAGTACCGGATGAATGGTGCCGGCAGTGTCTGACCGAGTGGTTAAAGGGAGAAAGTTTTAAAGATAGGGGTGTATGAAATACTGTGTGAAAGAACAGAGAGACAATTAGAAGAGGTATATCAGAGCAGAAAGCCTTATTTGAGTAAAAAGAGTGAATGCGAGGAATTACATGATGTTTGGATGAAGAGATCAGGTCAAATATCAATATCAGAATACATGCAGGCCAGAGACAATACACCTATAAGACGTTGCGGCCAATGTGTCTGCCGGAGCTGCCTGTACTGGTGGTCAAGTCGTTGCCTATACGGTGATTGCTATGATGATTACCGGGCAAAGGTGGAGCCATACGACAAGGCTCATCCAGATAAGCCGCCACGGACTGCCTGGAGCAACTGGGATAAGCCGGGAGAGCAGGCGCACTGGTGTAGAGGCGGGATATTTTATCCGGTCCATTACTGCCCAGGGTTTACAAAATATAAAGGCTGCCAGGTAAAGGAGTGCCTAAAGTGCAATGTGGCAGTGTATCAGGACGGGTACATAGCATGTAGTCTGGTGGATACTCTGGGGTGCGAGGCTTGTTACCAGGAGTTTTGTGAGAGTATGGAGGATTAGAAATGGAAAATAGAGAAAAATGTGGGAACTGTGTATGGCATATACCAGGCAAGGATGATTGGATATGTTCCTGCGAAGACTCAGAGGCATATGGACTGGAAACAGAATATACAGATGTTTGTGAGGAATTTCACGATATAGAGAATTAATATTTAGAGGAGATACTTATGTGTAATGATTTTGAGTGTGTGCATGATCAGTGCGGCATTTGTAGCTACACGGATGCGAATTGCGAATATGAGGACTGCGAGATGTGGGGAGACTGCGGGCGGCGGATGCGGTGGTGTTACTATAACGAAGATTACGGATACGGGATTTCATTATAGTGCGGGTGGCAGGAGAGACAAGAGTGTTCAGTACAAGGATATAGATGAAATTTATTAAAATAGCAGGAGGAAATCTGATGAAGATAAGAGTGACAACGGAAGGTAAGAGTGTAGCGATAGACTTAGAGAAGAAGCTGGGAGAAAAGGTATTCAAAGCGATCGTGCTGCAGTTACTGCAGGCAGATGGAATGGACCAGGGGCAGCAGTCGGAAACACTGGTGAAGGAGCAGCTGCCAGGAACACCGGTGCAGATCCAACCGAGAGCAAGAGTGAAAGAAAAGCCAGAAGATTCAGAAGAACCATCTAAGAAGCTGGGAGGTGCGTATACATACAAAGGATTCTTGTATTTAAAGTGCCCTTCCTGCGGGCATACAAGAGGATTTTGTACAAAGAAAGAGATAGGAGGATATCATTGTGAACTATGCGGAGCATATCACCCATTTACAGAAGAATTGAAACAGCTGCAGGTGAATTGCCAGTGCGGGAGAAAATTTGAATATATGACCAACAAAGAGGAAAAGATGTTCGATATCAATTGTATAGACTGCGGAGGTCCCGTAGCTGTGAACTATAACGAAAAGAAAGAGATTTATGAGACGATCAGATAAAGAGGAAGGAGAAGAAGTGTGATGGGAGCACCACAGATCATATATGCAGTTTTATTAGGGTTCAGCATAGCGGACAGTTTTGCTAATAACGGGCGGATCAGAGCCGGAAAAGTGAGTTTCGGTCAAACATGTATCAGATGTCTGCTCACTTTGGGGATTTTATGGTGGGGAGGATTTTTCGGATAGACAGCAGGAGGCGAGGCCGTTGGAGAGTAAGATGACCAGGAAGATGTTAGATGATTACATAAAGATAAAAAGAGAGATCCCGGTCCTGAAGATGGAGATTCAGGAGATGCAGACAGGGGAAGGCGGCCTGATAAGCAGCACCGTGTTTGATTATCAGAGAGGATTTCCACGGGCACAATCTGTGGTCGGCATGGACTGGAAACTCTTCGAGAAGAGAAAAAAGATCCTGGAGCAGAAGAGGAAGAGAGCCAGGGCGGTAGAGATGTGGATCGAATCGATAGAGGACGGACAGACCCGGTGCGTGTTCCGAATGTTCTACATGGAGGGAATGACCTGGGAGCGGATCGCGGCCAAAACAGGATATCAAAGCAGTCCGGACTATCCCCGTTTGATGATACGGGATAAATATTTAAAAAAGTGTGGGATAAAATAGATTCTATACATCAGCCACTTATTTGTACACGTGATAATACGTATAAAAACGATTGACATACGTAATAATACGTGATATAGTAAAAATATGATAAGGAAAGGAGATACGAGGAAATGCCAATGACTTCAAAGGAGATGATAAAACATCTGAAAGACAACGGCTTTGCAGAGGTGAGTCAAAATGGTTCCCATGTAAAAATGAGAAACCAGGCGACTGGAAAGCAAGTGATCGTACCTTATCATTCCAGATCTTTGAAAAAGGGGCTGGAACAGGCTATATTGAAACAGGCAGGGCTGAGATAGTGCCCTGCCTTCGGCAGGAGTATGGAGGTAGGAAGCATGAAAAAAACATTTTATCCGGCTGTTTTTCATAAGGCAGAAGAGGGAGGATACTGGGTATCATTCCCTGACTTTCCGGAATGCCTGACGGAGGGGGATGATATGGCGGAAGCGTATGAGATGGCAGTTGATGCGCTGGGCCTGGAACTCACAGATAGGATGAAGCGGAAAGAAGAGGTACCGGCTGCAAGGGAAGCGGATCAGGTAGATACAGAAGACGGGGTGCTGGTCATCGTAGAATTCGATCAGGAAGCATATAGAAGAAAGCACAGCAGCAGGGCAGTCAAGAAGACATTAAGCATTCCGGAATGGCTGGATGAAGAGGCAACGGCAAGGGATATCAATTTTTCTCAGGTGCTCCGGGAGGCACTGCTGGAGAAGATAAATGCAGGATGAGTAACAGAAGAAAGTGATAGATAGGATAGCAGTTTAGAGCAGACAAGGGCGCATTCCTTTCCGGGAACGTGCCCTTTTGACGTCGGGAAAATATGAGATAAAGTGTAAGTAGTTTGTGTTATATTAACAATAGATACCGTAGGCGACACCAAATGGCTCATTTGGAGGTTGACTATCCTCCTTTTTGTAATTTGGCTACTGGGTGTTGTAATTTTGTTGGTGTATCAAACTCAGGCGGCAACGATTCAGTATAATGTAATTCATGATGTTTAGGAGAAATCTTATACATAAAAAACCAAGCACTCAAGGTACTTGGTTACTTGCTGAAAGTGTTACCACAGTTCAGCTGGTTTATAATTCTTTCTCGACAATTGAATTATAACACTGTGGTATACCTTTTTCATGTGATTCCTTTGACTTATAAGGGCGCCTTCCTTTCAGTGAAGGTGCCTTTTTAGTGTATTATAGAAAAAATATAAGATAAAGTGAAAATAGTTCGTTTTATTCGTTGGATTCGTTTTATACTAACAATAGAGCCACTGGGCGGAACCAAACGGCTCATAATCCCCTTACATTTATGTAGTCCCCTTTGTTTTCCAGCCGTCAGGTGTCACAGCCTGGCGGCTGGTTTTTGATCAGAAAAAAAGAAGATAGAACATCAGAGCGTCCAGCAGAAGTGCTGGGCGCTCTTTCTATGGGCAGGAGGCGGAAGATGGATTACCAGTCAGGGAAATGGAAGAAGAAGCGGGCACACATCCTGCGGCTGGACGGCTACCGGGACCGGGTGGCAGCCATGTACGGCAGGAGCGGGGACGCGGACACAGTGCACCATATCTATCCGGCAGAGGAATACCCGGAGTATGAATGGATGGACTGGAACCTGATCTCTGTGAGCCGCGCCACGCACAACCGGTTAGAGAACCGGAAGACCGGAGAATTGACAAAGGAAGGACGGATGCTGCAGCGTCTCATCCGTCCGATGGAAGATTGGAGGAAAGGACATGGATGAATTATTAAAGGCATTACGGGAGGGCACGGTCAAGTCCGGGGATACCAGGCAGATCGATCTGGTCAATGAACTGGGCAGACAGATCAAAACCCTGCAGCAGCAGGCGGACACGATGCCGGTGAGAGTACTGGAGGAGAGCTGTGAAGCGATGCTGCCATATGGATGCAGCATCCATATCCAGGAGATGCAGGTGCATATCTATCGGGAGAGCCCCCCTGGTCCCGAAAAAGAGGCCTGAGGCTCCTCTACTGGGGGAGTACCTGTTCTTCCATCTCCGATGGAAAAAAGAAAAAGGGGGGAAACCCGTGAAAAAACAGACTATGAGCCGGAAGCGGAATGCGCTGTACCGGGAGACAAAAGCCGGCATGGAGGCGCTTGGGACATATAAAAGTGAGTTCGAGGCGCCTATCAAAAGGTACGTGGAACTGCGCCTGCAGTACGACATATTGAACGAAAAATGGTATGAAAACGACTGCCAGATCACAGAGGTATACACGAACAAGGCGGGGGCAAAGAACCAGAGGAAGACGGCACTCTATCTTGCCCTGGAGACCATGCGCAGGGAGCTGACGGAGATGGAGAATGTTCTGGGGCTGACCCCGAAGGGGCTGAAGCTCTTAAAGACAAAGGGACTGGAAAAGAAGAAAGGCGGCGCACTGGCAGAAGCGCTCCGGAAGGCAGATGGAGAAGTATAAAAACTGGGATGCCGTCATGGGGTATGCAAAGGGTGTGGTGTCGGGGAAGATCCGGGCGAACAAATACCGGATCCTGGGCTGTGCAAGGTTCCTAAAGGACTTAAAGAACCCGGCCTATGACTTTGACCCCCATGACGCGGAGTTCTGCATCCGCATCATCGAGAGCACTCTCTGTCACCAGCAGGGAGAAAAGCGGGACGCTACGCCTCTGCGCGGGACCCCGTTCCTTTTGATGGACTTCCACAAGTTCATCGTTTATAACCTGCTGGGGTTCAAGATAAAAGGGACAAAGGTCAACCGGTTCCATGAAGCACTCATCTTTATCCCCAGAAAGAACGTCAAGACCAGTTTTGCAGCAGGGCTGGCGTATGCCCTGGGCCTTTTGTACCGGATGTCCGGTTCCAAGATCTACGTGGTGGCCGCTGCGCAAAAGCAGACCATGGAGACCTTTGGGTTCTTGAAATACAACATCACCCGCATGGGAGAAGAGGAGACTTTCCGGATCATCGACAACAACAACGAGCATTCCATCAGCGCCGAGATCGGAGGAGGCCTCTTCAGCCTGCAGGCCCTGGCTGCGAACCCGGATGCCCAGGACTCTTTCAACTGTAACGTAGCGATCGCGGATGAAATCCACGCGTTCAAGAGGCCGAAGCAGTACAACCTGTTCAAGGAGGCCATGAAGGCATATTCCAATAAGCTGATGATCGGCATCTCCACGGCGGGAGATGACCCCAATGGATTTTTAGCGAACCGGGTGAAGTATTGCAAGCGCGTCCTGGATGGACAGGTGGAGGATGAACAGTATTTCATCTTCATCTGTGAAGCGGATCCCCAAAAGGGGGAGGACGGGAGCGAATACATCGACTACCTGGATCCTACAGTCCATGAGATGGCCAACCCGGCTTATGGGGCGTCTATCCGTCCGGAAGAGATGATGAACGACGCGATGCAGGCCCAGAACGACCCGCAGCAGAGGAAGGACTTCTTTGCAAAATCCCTGAACGTCTTCACAAGCTCTGTGGATACTTACTTTGACATGGCAGTCGTGCAGGCATCGGATGAGAAGTATGACTGGAGCCTGGAGGAACTGGCAGCGCTGCCGGTGACCTGGTACGGCGGGGCGGACCTCTCCCTGATGCATGACCTGACAGGAACGGCCCTTCACGGCCGGTACAAGGATATCGATATCGCGATCACCCACGCCTTCATGCCAGCTGCGCTGGCAGCCCAGAAAGCCGATGAGGACAGCATCCCATTCTTCTGGTGGGAGGAAAAGGGATGGCTGACCCTGTGCAACGGCACCGTCATCGACTATGAGGAGCCGGTGATGTGGTTTTTGAAAATGAAAAAAATGGGCTTTAAGATCAAGTGGGTTGGTTATGACAGACGGTACAGCCGGGAGTTCGTCCTGAAGATGAAAAAAGCCGGATTCCGGGTACAGGATCAGTCCCAGCGGTACGTGGAGAAGACGGAGGCCTTCCGCGAGATCGAGAACAAGTATAAGGAACAGAGGTTTTATTACTGCCATAACCGCGCCTATGAATACTGCATCCAGAACGTGAAGGCTATTGAGGACAGCGATGACTTTGTACGGTTCGAGAAAGTGGAGAAGCACCTGCGCATCGACTTGTTCGATGCGGACGTCATCGCGGCAAAGCAGATGCTGATCGATATCGAAAAGAAGCAGAAGGCGAGCGAATGGTTTTCATAAGGAGGAGACATGGCAAAGAAGAAAAAGAAACAGACCCGTGCAGAGCCGGTATCTTATCTGTGCAGCATGGAGGCGTATGAGACCTTATGCTGCAGCGGCTATACCAGCCTGGCCGACAATCCGGAGATCATGGCAGGGGTGGGTAAGATCTGCGACCTGATCTCCAGCATGACCATTTATCTGATGGGGAACACAGAGAACGGGGACGTGCGGATCCGGAATGAACTGGCGAAGAAGATCGATATCCATCCGAACCGGTACATGACCCGGAAGACCTTTATCTCCGCCGTCGTGCGCACGCTCCTCTTGGAGGGAGAGGGGAACAGCATGGTGTTCCCGGTGACAAAGGACGGGTACCTGGAAGACCTGGTGCCGGCAAGACCGGGGAGCGTATCTTTTCTGCCGGACGGATACGGGTACCGGATCTTATATGAAGGACAAGAATATGATCCGGACGGGGTACTCCATTTCGTCATCAATCCGGATCCCTCTTATCCATGGAAGGGGACCGGGCACCGGACCGCCTTAAAGACCGTGGCGGACAGCCTGAAACAGGCGGTCAAGACAAAGAAAGGCTTTATGGAGAGCAAGTGGAAGCCATCCATGGTAGTGAAGGTGGATGCTCTAACGGAGGAGTTCGCCGACCGGAAAGGCAGGAAGGAACTGCTGGAGAGCTACCTGGAGACATCCGAGGCAGGAGAGCCATGGATGATCCCGGCGGAACAGTTCGATATCAAGGAGATCCGGCCGCTGTCCTTAAATGACATTGCCCTGCCGGATTCCGTGCGGCTGGATAAACGGACCGTGGCGGCCATCCTGGATATCCCGTCTTTTCTGGTGGGGGAAGGACAGTTCGATGAAAAGGAATGGAACAACTTCATCAATACCCGTATCCGTACGCTGTGCGCCGCCCTGGAGCAGGAACTCACCCGGAAGCTCCTGCTGAGTCCGGACTGGTATTTCAAGTTCAACCTGCGATCCCTGTACGCGTATGACATCAACACCCTGTCGAACGTGGGGAGCAACCTTTACACCAGAGGGATCATGGCCGGGAACGAAGTCCGGGACTGGATCGGGCTGTCACCGAAAAAAGGCCTGGATGAGCTGATCATCTTAGAGAACTATATCCCCCAGGGGATGATCGGGGACCAGAAAAAACTGATACAGGGAGGTGAGGAAGATGCGTGAGGAACGCGGAAATGAGATGCGGCAGATGAAAGGAAAGATATCGAAGTTCGAGACACGGGAGGATTCCGAAGACCTCTATATCTCCGGATATTTTGCCGTCTTCGGCTCAGACTATGAGCTTTGGCCAGGGGCCACGGAGAGCGTGGCGGACACAGCCTTTGACGGAGCGCTCTCGGATGACATCCGGTGCTTAGCGGACCATGAGACACGCCTGGTGCTGGGAAGGACCCGGGCCGGCACCCTGACGCTCAAGACAGACAGCCGGGGGCTGTGGGGCGAGGTTCGGATCAACCGGAACGATATGGACGCCATGAACCTTTATGAGAGGGTGAAGCGCGGGGACGTGGATCAGTGTAGCTTTGGGTTCGATATCCTGGATGAGGAGTTCGAGGACCGTGGGAACGAGGTACACTGGACCATCAAAAAAGTGAAACTGTATGAAGTATCCATTGTGACCTTCCCTGCATACACGGAGACTTCCGTGAGTGCCAGGAAGAGCCAGATCGAGACGCTGCGCAGGCGCAGCCTGGAAGCCTGGCGGGAACGGATGTTAGGAAGACTGAAAGGAGAATGAAGATGGCATTACGGGCATTGCTGTTAAGGAGCAGACTGGACAAGAAGAAAAAAGAGCTGGAGGAGCTACGGGGACAGGACGCGGACTTCGCTAAGAGGGAAGCGGAACTGGAGGCTGCGATCCAGGAGATGACGGAGGAGACCACAGAAGAGGAGCGGAAGGAAGTCGAGGACCAGACAGAAGCCTTCCAGAAGGAAAAAGAAGAACATGAACAGAAGACGGGAGAGCTGGAGCGGGAGATCGAGCGGATCGAGGGCGAGATCAAGGAAGAAGAGGCGCGCAGCGCAGTACCGCAACAGCCGGTAGCACCCGCAGGACCTGCAGCCGGTGCGCCGCAGACAGAAAGAAAGGGAGAAAGGACCATGACCATGAGAGGAAAGAGATTTGAGGACATGAGCATCCAGGAGAGAGAGAGCATGTTCAGCCGTTCGGAAGTAAAAGAATTTGTCACAAGAGCCAGGGCGGTCATCTCGAACCGTCGTGCAGTGGGGAACACGGAGCTGATCATCCCGGAGATCATGCTGCCTATGCTGAACCAGATCGTATACGGGACATCGAAATTGTTAAAGTATACAAGCCATGATGTGCTGCCGGGAACGGCCAGGATGGTGATCGCTGGGGAAGACCCGGAGGGTGTGTGGACGGAGCAGTGCGGGACACTGAACGAGCTGACTTTAGGGTTCACGGATGTGGAAATGGACGGCTTTAAAGTAGGCGGATTTTTCAAGGTGTGCAATTATATCTTAGAGGATAATGACGCCGATCTGACCGGGCGCCTCATGAACGCTCTGGGCACGGCTATCGCTAAAGCCTGTGATAAGGCGATCGTATACGGAAAAGGTGCGAAAATGCCTCTGGGCTTTGTGACCCGCCTGGCCCAGGAGACGAAGCCGGATAGTTATTCCGAGACCGAGAGGGAATGGGAGGACCTGCATACCAGCAACCTCATCACTGTGACCGGAAAAAAAGGCGTGGACCTCTTTAAGGAGATCGTAAAGGCTACCAAAGCCATCGCCAATGATTACAGCAAGGAAGGCCTGGTGTGGATCATGAACAAGTCCACTCACGTGGACCTGGTAGTGGAGGCCATGGGCAGCAACATGGCAGCAGCCATCGTGTCCGGGATGTCCGATACCATGCCGGTGATCGGGGGCGCTTTAGAGGAACTGGAGTTCATGGAGGACGGTGATATCGCCTTCGGCTACCTGGGCAGCTATAAGCTGGTCGAGAGAAAAGGGATCACTCTGGGCCAGTCCGAACATGTGAAGTTCTTAGAAGACCAGACCGTGTTCAAGGGCACGGCCAGGTATGACGGAAAGCCGGTCATCGCGGAGGCCTTCGCGATCCTGAACATAGCGGGAAAAGCACCAACGACCGCCGCCACTTTCCCGGAAGACAAAGCGAATACATCCGAAGAGACAAAATGAAGTCCGAATGAGATAGAGAGGAAGGGCAGCTATGAAAAGGGAAGAACAGCTGGACATCCTGAAGATGGATCTGCAGCTGATGACGGATATACAGGACGAATACCTCAGGAAGCTGCTGGAGCTTTCGGAAGAGGAAATCCGGCGGGAAGGGATCAAGCTGGATGACAGCGTGGAGAGCGGCATGGTGCAGGTGCACTATGCGGCCTGGCTCTTCCGAAAGCGTGCTGCGAACGTGAACGAGACGGGGATGCCGCGCTTCCTGCGCTACGAACTCAACAAAAGGCTCATGAGCCAGGTCATGGGAGGGAAGAAAAATGACATTTGATGACGGAAAGCTGGAGATCTATCGGACGGTCAATGCGGCAGATCCTGGGGAAAAGCCCAGGATGGAACTGCGGTACCAGAGCTCCCATGCCTTCGGTTATGAGACCGTGGGGATCAGCCGCTATTATACTGCCCTGCAGGCAAAGGAGAAGATCGAGGAGGTCGTGCACATCTGGAGGGACCGCACGATCCATACGGACGATGTCTGCCGGATCGAGGGCGCATCCTTCCGGTGCGCCATGGTCCAGCATGTCCTGGATGAGAACGGGCTCAAGATCACGCGGCTGTCCCTGGAAAGGCTGGGAGAAAGATGATCGGACAGGCAGTGGACAAGGTAAAAGAGGCACTTCTGGAGGTCACGGAAGAGGTATCCCACTATGAGGCCAGTCAGAAAGGCTGCCACTACATTGTATATGCAGAGGACGGCGAAGGCGCAGGTGTGCATGGGGACAACCAAAAGCTGCTCCAGAGCATAGAGGGGACCATAGACCTGTATACCAAAAAGGACAGAGATCCATGGGTGGAGGGGATACAGAGGGCACTCAAGAGAAAGCGCATCGCTTTCCGGCTGTCAGAGGTCTCTTATGAGCAGGAGACCGGGTATCTCCACTACCAGTGGATCTTTGAGACCAGTTAGAGGAGGAGACCGTATGGCCGTCATGCAGATCAAGGGTATGGAGGAATATACAAAAAAGATCAAGGACCTGGCAAAGAACGAGGAAAAGGTCATCAAAACGAGTGTATATGTAGGGGCTGGTGTGATCGCAGATGCGGTAAAGGTAGCACTCAAGACATTACCCGTGGAGGAAGGCGGGAACGGACTCCCGCCTTTTGGAACACCGGAACGTCCGATATCAGGGGTATCCAGGCAGCAGAAGGGAGACCTTATAGACGGTATGGGCCTGGCGCCCATCAAGGAGTCAAAGCCGGGGTATATCAGCACAAAGCTGGGATGGGCCGGATACGGCCGAGTGAAGACAAAGAGATATCCAAACGGTGTGCCAAACCAGATGCTGATGCGCGCCGTGGAAGGCGGGACTTCCTTTCGCAGGAAAACCCTGGTGGTGCGTAAGAGCGTCCGGAAGGCGAAACAGCAGGCCGTAGAGGCCATGGGCAGACGGGCAGAAGAAGAGATCAGAAAGGAGATATGACATGGCAATCAAAGGATTATCGATCCCGGTGTGCGGGACCTATAAAAAAGAAGAGGACAGGGTGTCCTATGAAGAGCCGTTTGTGGCGGACCATGCTGTAGAATACGGCGTGTCCTGGGAGATGGGGGACGATGCGCCCTTGTACGGGGACAACAAGACCATCGAGAATGCCAGAGGGACCTTTAAGAGCGGAGAGCTGACCCTGGGCACGGCAGACCTGCCGCAGGAACTCTCTATGAAGATCCTGGGGCTGAAAGTAAAAGAGACAGAGTTCGGGCCGGAAGGGGAAAAGATCCAGGTAAAAGAACTGACCTATGACGATGATATGAAAGCACCGTACCTGGGGTTTGGGATCATCGAGGAGCATCAGATCGATGATGTGGACCAGTACCGGGCAGTTTTCCTGCCGAAGGTATGCTTCAATCTGCCGGAGGAGGCAGCGACCACCCGCGGGGAGAGCGTGGAGTGGCAGACGAAGAGCGTCACAGCTAAGATCCTCCGGTCCGACGCCGTGGATGAGGAGAACAAGCATCCCTGGATGCAGGACGCCTGGTTCACGAAGGAGTCGGAGGCCGTGGAGTACCTGATGTGGAAATGCGGGAAGGAATGGGAGGGCGGTCTATGATCAGTTATCTGGAGATCGCCGGGAAGAGATATCCTATGTCTTTTTCCCTGGGAGCGCAGAAGGCAATCGTGGCCAGGTATGGCGGTATGGAATGTCTGGGAGATCTGAGGAGCAGAGGACTGGATGAGCAGGATATGGACATGCTCATCTGGATGACGGAACTGCTGATCGCGCAGGGATGTGCATATAAAAATTATTTTGAAAAAGATATCCCGGCACCGAAGGACGCGCCGGTGGATGCGGATGGAAAATGGATCCCACTTCCGGCGGAGGCCATCGAGGTGGGGATCACGGAACTGGGAGGCCTGGCGGTCCTGGTAAAGAGCATCCTGCAGTGCATCGGGATCTCCAAGAAACAGGAAGTCGAGGCAGAGCCTGTGGAGGGCACCGTAAAAAACGCAGAGACCACGCAGGGCCGCTGAGCTTTGCGTGGTATGACTTCTGGGGAAGAGAACTAGGAGCGCCGGTCCTGGAATATTCCTGCATGCCTGTGGGAGAGTTCCTGGACTTGATCGCTGTATGCCAGATCCGGAACGGAGCCGCACGGGAAGCAGAAAAGAACACGGGATATATCCCAGATTTGAGGTGAGAAGATGGCATATGACATAGGCCCCCGGATCGGGATCGATGGGGAAGCGGAATTTCGGAAACAGCTGAATAATATCAATACGTCCCTTAGGACCCTGGGGACGGAGATGCAGAAAGTCGTATCGGAATTTGCAGAGAATGCCAATGGCCAGGAGGCACTCATCGCAAAGAACCAGGTGCTCACGAGCAGTATCGAGAAACAGAGGGAACAGCTTGAGGCATCCAAGAAAGCCTTGGCAGAGGCTGCGGAAAAATATGGAGAAAATGCCACGGAGACCTTAAAGTGGCAGCAGGTGGTGAACCGTTCCGAGACTGAACTCAATAAGCTGGAAAATGAGCTGAAGCAGAACAATACCGCCCTGGATGAGATGGAACAGGGGCTGCGGGATGTGGAAACCGGTATGGAGGTCAAGGCTGGAGCAGAGTATGAGCGTCAATTGAGTGAGATCGACACGGCATTGCAGACCCTGGGGACGGAGATGCAGAAAGTCACATCCAGGTACGCGGAAAATGCGAATGGCCAGGAAGCACTCCTCGCAAAGAACAAAGTCTTGAACACTTCTATCGAGACTCAGAAGCGGAAGCTGGAGGCCTGCAAGAAGGCCCTGGCGGATGCTTCCCGGGAATTCGGGGAAGGGTCCACGCAGGCCATGAAGATGCAGCAGGCAGTGAACCGTTCCGAGACTGAACTCAATAAGCTGGAAAATGAGCTGAAGCAGAACAGTACAGCCCTGGATGAGATGGACCGGGGCCTTCGCGATGTAGAGACTGGTATGGTGGATATGGCGAAAGCAGCAGGAAAAGCCAAGCGGGAGAGTAGCTCTTTCGGGGACAGCTTAAAAGCCAGCATCCTGGGGAACGGGATCGTGGAAGGGGTGAAGGGCATCTATTCCGCTATCTCCGGCCTTATGGAAGAAACAAAGGAATACCGGAAGATCATGTCCAGCCTGGAGGTGTCCAGCAAGAAAGCCGGGTACAGCACGAAAGAGACCACGGAGAGCTATAAGACACTTTACGGGGTGCTGGGGGATGACCAGACCGCAGCGACCACCACAGCGAACCTGCAGGCCCTAGGCCTGAGTCAGGATAAGCTGACTCAGCTCATCAACGGTACGGTTGGCGCGTGGGCGAATTATGGGGATTCCATCCCCATCGATGGCCTGGCGGAAGCGATCAACGAGACGGCAAAAGTGGGGACCGTGACTGGTACCTTTGCAGATGTACTGAACTGGGCGGGGACCAGCGAAGACGCGTTCAATGAGCGCCTGGCAGCCTGCGGTTCCGAATCTGAGAGGACAAACCTCATCATGCAGGAGCTGGCCGATCAGGGACTGATGCAGGCTGGCAAGGCATGGCAGGCCCAGAACCAGGATCTGGTGGCCGCAAACCAGGCGGCTGCAGATTTTGATGCGAACATGGCACAGATGGCAGAACGGCTCTCTCCGGTGTCACTTGCCGTGCAGGAAGGCATCAACCGTATCCTGCAGAAGGTCCTGGAACTGACTGAGGACGCGGATTTTGAGAAAGTAGGGGACGCCATAGACAGTGCCTTTGATTTCCTCGTGGAGGAAGTCGTCCCGGCGGTGGTAGAGTTTATCGGTTTTTTGATCGATAACAAAGAATCCGTTGTTGGGGTCCTGACAGCCATCGGCCTGGGCTTTGCTGCCTGGAAGCTATCATCCATGGCAGTCCTGAATCCTATCGGCCTGATCATCGGCCTGGTCATATCTTTAGTCGGCATCCTGACCACCCTCTGGAACACGAATGACAAGTTACGGAATTGGGTGGATGAGCACGTAGAAAAGATGAAAGAGAAGGTCGGGGGCGCTGTAGAGAGCGTGAAAGGGTTCTTCAAAGATCTCAAAGAAAAGACCGTGGGAAGTTTCGAGAGCATGGCGGAGAAAGTCTCGGGCAAGGTATCGGAGATCAAGGAGGACACCGTGGACGGATTTGGGAACATGGTGGATAAGACAAAAGAAAAGGCCGGAGACATCAAAGACAACGTGGTGGACGGCTTTGAGAACGCGAAGGAGTATATCACATCCCTGCCGGGCCAGGCAAAGGAATGGGGGAAGGACTTCATCAAAGGGCTTGTAGACGGCATCAAGGAAAGGGTAGCCAGTGTGAAGGACGCCGTAAAGGATGTGGCCAATACGATCGCGTCCCACCTGCATTTTTCCGTGCCGGATGAGGGACCGCTCACCAGTGCACCTGAATGGATGCCGGATATGATAGGCCTCATGACAAAAGGCTTAAAAGACAGCCGTCCGGAGCTGATGCGTGCCGTCCGGGAATTGGCCAGTGACATGCAGGGTACTATGGACCTGGGAAAGAACACCATGACCTACAGCGCACAGGTCAGCCAGCCGGTATACATCTATAACACTGTAGATCTGGACGGAGAACCCATCTACCGGAAGACAGAGCAGTATATTGGAAACAAACAGAGGAGCAGGATGGTGGTGAGAGGAAGATGAGATATGGATATGACTTAGAATATGCCGGGGTCCGGGCGGAGAGCCTGGGGATCTATGTGGTGCGGAGGCCGGATATACCGGCCCCGGAGTATGATATGGAGGCCATCGTCATCCCTGGGA
This sequence comes from Blautia sp. JLR.GB0024, assembly GCF_037000545.1. Taxonomy (NCBI): domain Bacteria; kingdom Bacillati; phylum Bacillota; class Clostridia; order Lachnospirales; family Lachnospiraceae; genus Blautia; species Blautia sp. JLR.GB0024. Next base: position 138,626 of record NZ_JBANBF010000004.1, read on the forward strand.
GGGACGGCGTGCTCCATAAGGATAACCATAGGTATCATCCCATAGAGATCACGATCGAGTTCAATTACCTGGAAAAGCCGGAAGCCTGGGCAGAAAAATGGAGGCATGTCAAGCGGTGGCTGTCCGCCCGGAATGCACGATTGTGCCTGTCGGATGACGCGGACTATTTTTATCACGTGTATGCGGTACGCCTGGAGACCAATGCCAGGACTGCGCGGGAGCTGGGAACGTTCAGTGCGGTCTTTTCCTGTGATCCGTACCAGTATCTGAAAACAGGAGAGATGGAACAGGAGCAGGATCTGGCGGATGCTGACCTTCTGGCTGCGGACGGAAGTCCGATCCTCGAAACGGGCGGCGAGCAGATCCTGACGACCTGTCGGATGGCGGTACTGCAGAACCCCTTTGACGGATGCTGCCCGCTCTTCCGGATCACCGGGGAGGGGACCTGCAGTTTTTCCGTGAACGGGAACTGGATGGAGGCGGCGGTCGACGGGGAGATCTTTATCGATACCGAGCGGGAAGCTGCCTACACACCAAAAGGAGAGCTGGCCGGCCGGAAGGTGTCGGGAGATTACCGTGCCATGCGCTTCCTGCCGGGACACAATGAACTGACGACCAGCGGAGATTTTACGATATACATCACACCGAGGTGGAGAGAAGTATGATACAGATCTATGAGGCCGCAAACCAGGCCTATGAAAAGAATGGAGACGCTGTCCTGCACCCTTTATCATGTACGGTGTCAGAAGTCCTGAAGGGGACCTGGGAGATGTCCTTGCAGAACCCTTATGATGAGAACGCGGGCCTGATCAGATCCGGAGCTGTCATCAAGGCAGATACCAACATTGGGAAAGGGCAGCTGTTCCGTATATATAAACACGAAAGATCAGAGAATGGCGTGAACGCCTCGGCCTACCCGATCTTCTTTGATGCGGGGAAAAATACAGCCATCCTGGACAAACGCCCCACCAACAAGACCGGGGATGAGGCACTGCAGATCTTGACCCAGGGGACGCCGTACACGGCCGAGTCTGACATCCGGAGCGCACGCACGGCCTATTACCAGAAGGTGAACCTGATGGAAGCCCTGTGCGGGGAGGATGAGAACAGTTTCATCAACCGCTGGGGAGGGGAACCCATCTATGACAACTACCACGTGACGATCAACAGCCGTGCGGGCGGGGATCATGGAGCCAGAGCAGCCTTCGGCTATAACCTGCAGGGGATCACAGAGCACGTCCGTTTTGATGACGTGGTGACCCGCATCATCCCGGAAGCTTACAATGGCTATATGCTGGAAGGGGAGAGGCCATGGGTGGACAGCCCGAACATAAAGAAATACCCCATCGTCTATACCAAAGTGGTCCAGTACAGTGAGATCAAGCTGCAGGAGGACTGCACCGGTGAGGATGAGACCGGATATCCGGATCTGGAGAGCCTGCAGAAAGCGTTAAAGGAACGGGCGCTACAGGACTTTGAGGCGGGCATCGATAAGCCGGAGGTGTCCTATGATATCGAATTCCTTCCTCTAGAGGACACGGTGGAATATGAGGACCTGAAAGACCTGGTGCAGATCGGCCTGGGAGATAGTGTGGAGTGCGAGAACAAAGGACTTGACATCATCACGAAAGGGAGGGCGACCAGCCTGACCTACGACTGCATTCGGGAGAAGGTATCCGCCCTGCATGTGGGGGACATCGAGAGCAGCTATTTTGACGATATGTCCCTGGTCATGCAGGCGGCCGCGGATGCGATCACCAAAGAGGGAGGCCTCAAAGGAGAAAAGATCATAGGGATCATGAACGCAGCCATAACACAACTGCGGGCGCAGAGTACCAGAGCAAAAAAAGCAGAAGTTGTAGCAATGATCTGCGAGGACCTGGACCCAGAAAGCCCGGATTTTGGAGCGATGTGTATCGGAACAAAAGGGTTCATGATCGCGTCGGAGCGTACAGCAGATGGAAAGGACTGGGACTGGAGGACATTTGGGACAGGATATGGGTTCATCGCGGACTGTATCGTAGCAGGCCTTCTAGCATCCAGAAACTACAACGAGGAGACTGGGGAAGGGTTCTATATCAACCTGGATACCGGGGAAGCCTCAATGAACAATGCCCATTTAAAGGGAGAGATAGAGTCAAAAAGAGACGGATATGGATTGTACGTGAGTATCACACCGGGGGCAGTAAGCCTCTTATCCGATTATAACGGTAAAAAGGTTAGCGTTTTTAGGATGAGTGGCGGCACAACATTAGACGAAGAGACCGGAGAGCTGAGGGGTGTCAGCCCCTATATCACATTAGGACCTAAGAGCAGTTCTTTTGCGATACAGTTTTCGGATAGTATATTGAACGCCTGGCGGTTTGGCAAAGACGGGATCGGGGACAAGAACACTTATATCAAAGGCGGAAAGACCGGACGGATCGAATTTTCGGATGGCACATATCTGGATGTAGAGAACGGATGGGTGTCCGGAGGAAAGACAAAAGAGGGGGAATTCTAATGGCACTGCTCATCAGCAACATGTACTTAGAACGGGGGCAGATGACGGACAATGCCCAGTACATCGCGGACTATCTGATCGGGAATGGCTGGACCCAGAATGCGGTGGCGGGGATCCTGGGGAACATGGAGCAGGAATCCACCATGAATCCAGGACTGTGGCAGGACCTCAAATATGAGAACATGTCTGGAGGGTACGGTCTGGTGCAGTGGACGCCGGCAACGGAATATACCTCCTGGGCTGACCGGAACGGCTACCCCTGGGGTGGAGACACCAGCAGTCCGACCGTTTACGTGAACGGCCAGCTGGAACGGATCTTGTGGGAAGTCCGGTATGACCAGCAGTGGATCGCCACGTCAGCCTTTCCTTTTTCATTTACCGCTTTTACCCAGTCCGGGGAAGCTCCGGAATATCTGGCAGAAGCTTTTATGAAGAACTATGAGAGACCCGGGATCCCGGAGCTGGAAAAGAGAAAACAGAATGCCAGGTACTGGTTTGAAAACCTGCAATACGGCGGGAGCCGGCTGGAAGATGTGGTGCAGTTAGTGCTCAGCCGTGTAGGGAAGAACACCTATTCCCAGGACGGCGGCCTGCGGCAGCGCGTCTTCGACGAACCGAATGGATACTCGGACTGCTCTTCCCTGATGTGGAAGGCGTTCGAGCGGGGGGCCGGTATCCAGATCGGCACCTGGACCGGGGACCAGATGGGTCATGGGGAGCTGGTATGGCATAACCCGGCCTATGAAGATGTGTTCTCTCTGGAGATGCAGAAAGAGTCCGGTGCAAAACGCGGGGACCTGGTGTTCTGGGGGCCGAACGATGACCCGGGAAGTTCGTCCCATGTGGAGATGTACCTGGGGGATGATCAGTTCGTGGGCCACGGCTCCGGGATCGGCCCCAGGGTAAAGACAGCCAGTGCTTATACCCACAGCGGAAAGCTTGTGGAGGTGCGCCGGTATTTACAGGGCGGGGCACCCCCGAAGCCGCCGGATCCGCCGCCTCCCACAGGGGTATATCTGGTCCGGTGGATCCCGGGAAGAAAGGAGTGAGGAGATGGTAGAACATGTGATGCCGGTGTACTTCCTCCGGGAGGGGATACAGGCAAGGCTTTGTATGGTGCAGGATGACCGCGGACGGGAAGCCTGCTTCCAGGTGCGGGATATGATCCTTGCGGAGGGGCTGGGCGCGAAGATCTATATCGAGAAGCCCAGCGGCCTGTCCTGCTGGAGGGAGGCCGAGATACATGGGAATGAAGTGTACGCCGAGATCACGCCGCAGATGCTGGCGGAGACCGGGACCTGCCTGGGACAGGTCCAGCTGTACCGGGAACAGGAAAGGGTCACGAGCTTTTTGTTCCGCCTGGAGGTGCAGAAGTCCCTGGTGGACAGTTCGGTGGAGAGCAAGGATGAGCTCACCGTCCTGGAAAGACTGATCCAAGAGGCAGAAGCAGTCATCCAGAGAGCAGAGAAGGCCGGCGAGGCTGCCCAGACCGCAGCGGAAAAGGCTGAGACCTCTGCAGAGAGAGCCGACACGGCAGCCGGAAATGCCCAGACAGCGGCAGAAAAGGCTGACACAGCATCCGAAGAGGCCAATACGGCAGCGGAAAGAGCCGATACGGCATCTGAAGGAGCGGGTACGGCAGCAGGAAATGCAGAGACTGCAGCAAAAAGAGCAGAAGCAGTCTACGAAAAGTTAAAAGACTTCAGTGCGGAGGCCGTGGATAACGAGATCCAGGAGATCCAGGCAGCACTGGGAAATACGATCATAGTGGAGGGATAGATATGGCAGTAAAAACAATGCAGGCCATCATAAATGGCCAGACCGTGACGCTGACAAAGAACAGTGAATCTGGAAAATGGGAAGCGACCATCACCGCTCCCAACAGGTCCAGTTATAACCAGTCCGGGCATTATTACCCGGTCACTGTAAAAGCAACGGATGATGCGGGAAACGTGACGACCGTAGATGCGTCCGACACGACCCTGGGGAGCAAACTGAGGCTCACCGTAAAAGAAAAGGTAGCGCCCATCATCACCATCACGGCACCGACCGCAGGGGCATACCTGTCCAACAATACGCCGACGATCTCATTCAAGGTGACGGATGACGATTCCGGCGTCAATCCGGATACCATCAAGGTGACCATCGACAGCGGCACGCCTGTTACAGCCGGCATCACAAAGACACAGGTCACAGGCGGATATGAATGTACCTTCAAGCCGACAGCCGCCTTGTCTGACGGCAGCCACACCATCAAGGTGGATGCGATGGATCATGACGGCAACGCAGCCGCACAGAAGAGTGTGACCTTCAAGATCGATACCATTCCGCCGACCCTGAGCATCACAAGCCCGGCCGAAGGCTTGAAGACCAATCAGGCAGCCTGCACCGTGGCCGGTAAGACCAATGATGTCACATCCAGCCCGTGCACCGTGACCATCAAGCTCAACAGCGGCAGCGCAGAAGCGGTGACCGTGAACGAGGACGGTACCTTCAGCAAGGCATTGACCTTGGCCGCAGGAACCAATACGATAACGGTCGTGGCTACGGATAAGGCCGGAAAACAGGCGACTGTCACAAGGACTGTCATCCTGGATACTACTGCACCGAGGATCACGGATGTGGTGCTCACGCCGAACCCGGTAGATGCTGGAAAGACCTTCATCATCAGCGTCACCGTAACGGACTGATATGGTCGCGCGCCTCGAGGGAAAGGTCGACGGCAGGGATGTAGCGTTTGTGAGGAAACATGGGGACGTGTGGGAAGCCATCGTCCCCGCTGACCTGGATGGGACCTATATCGTGGAGCTCACGGCATGGGATGATGCGGGAAACTACTGCTTCGTCCTCAAGTGGCTGCTCATGTTTGATCCGTCCAGCCTCTGCGCGCACCTGATCCCTTGCCCTTATCAGGCAGAGGTGGTGCCGCCGCTCTTTTACGCGGAATTGTTACAGCCAGCATGCGGAAGGAGGTAAAAAATGGCCATGAGATATGAGATGGATACCGGCGAGACCAGGATGGTGCAGATTGTGATACGCAGTATCCACCACCATCCGTTCCGGATCCTGGCAGCGAGATATGAGCTGTCTGAGAAGTATACGGGAGAGATTCTGGAGAGCGGGGAAGCAGACATCGAGAAGCATGTGCTGCGGGCCATGGTGAAGCCGCCGGGACCGGGGATGTATCTGTTAAAGTATATCTACCAGATCGGCATGGAGACATTTGTCGAATGCGTGGAGGTGAAGGTAAAATCTTGCTGAACATCAAGATCACAGACGTAAAGCTGACCCCGCAGACCGTGACCGTTTCCGGTACCTTCCAGATATCGGTGACAGCAGAGGATATCTTGTTCCCGGTGGAAGAAGCAGCAGGGGACATGCTGCAGGACGCAGCGGGGAACGCCATAGAATATGTGCCGCATTGAGGCGCAGGAAGTCAGGAGGAAAAGAAATGGCAGAAGTAAAAGGAAAGAAGATCAAAGAGCTGGAAGAACAGAAAAGCATCCAGCTTTCGGATGACATCATCATAGAGACGGACCCGGAGACTGGGGACCCCAAGACCGGAAGGACGAAGATCGGGGCCTTGTTCCTGGCCCTCCATCCCATCGGGAGCATCTATCTGTCCACTGCGGCAACGAACCCGGGGAGTATCTTTGGGGGGACCTGGACCGCCTGGGGGGCAGGGAGAGTGCCGGTGGGGATCAGTGCATCTGATGAGGATTTCAAGACGGCAGAAAAGACCGGGGGAGCCAAGGACCATAAGCATACGACTGCGGGCCATAAGCTGACCACGGCAGAAATGCCGCCCCATAAACATGATATCGTGTTCAGTGGGACAAAGCTGGACTGTGCCGTGGCTTATTCCGGTATCAACGGACCGGATTACTGGAGGCTGAGCCCGGCGCTGAGCACAGAGGTGACTGGGGAAAAATCCCTTACTATCGGGAACACAGGAAGCGGCGGAAGCCATGGACACGGAGATACCGGATCCACGAACGCACTGCCGCCGTACATCACCTGTTATATGTGGAAACGGACCGCGTAAAAGGAGGGCCGGGCAGATGACGGAATGGGGAGTCTTCGGCGTGATCACCGCCCTGGCAGCGTTCGGGGTGTCGATCGTGACGCCGATCATCAAGCTCAATACATCGATCGTGCGGCTCATCGACCGTCTGAACCGTCTGGATGAAGGGGTAGATGAGCTGACGGAAAAAAATCAAAAATCCCATGGAAGGATGTGGGACCATATGGAGGAACAGGATGGGAAACTGAACGACCATGAGATGAGGATAACGATCTTAGAAGAGAAGGAGAAATAAAATGGATTTAAATTTTTTAATGGATCATATCAACCCTGTGATCTTAGGTATCTGCCTGCTGGTGGGCTATGTGATCAAGACCGCGATACCGGCGATCAAAAACAGGTATATCCCACTTGCCGCTCTTGCTATGGGAACAATTATCGCAATACTTATCAACATGAGTAACGGAATTAACGCAGAGGTGGTGCTTGGCGGTATGATCTCCGGTCTGGCCAGCACAGGCTTTTATGAGATGCTGCGGAACTTGTTGAAAAAAGACGGGAAGAAAGAAACGGAAGAAGGACCAGAGGGCGAGTGATCGTCCTCTTCTGAGTAGAAAGGAAAAGAAATGGGTGTATTGATCATGGGAAGAGCATCTGCCACGGCAGAGCAGATGCGCAGATATATCAAGAGCAGAAACCCCAGTGTGGAGCCGTCCGTACTGGATATGATACCGCTATATCTGGCAGAGGGTGAAACGGAGGGAGTAAAAGGAGATATAGCCTTTGCACAATCATGTCTGGAGACAGGGAATTTTACCTTCGCAGGGTCCGCAGTCAGCCTGAGGCAGAATAATTTTTGCGGAATGGGTGTGACAAAAAATGGTGAGAAAGGTAACAATTTTCCCAGCCCACAATTGGGAATCCGTGCGCAGGTCCAGCACCTAAAAGCCTATGCCTGTGACCAGCCATTAAAACAGGGATGCGTAGACCCACGCTTCCACTTCGTAAAACGCGGGATGGCTGAATATGTGGAGTGGCTGGGGATACAGGAGAACCCAAACCATACAGGATGGGCGGCAGGTAAAGGATACGGAGAAAAAATCTTGAAGATACATCGGGATATTTTAAATGTGGAAAGTGAGGAAGAAGGAATGAGAATCAATGTACATGCAGGACATAACTTTAAGGTTCCAGGAGCGGCTGGGGTATTTTCTGAAACAACGGAAGACCGGAAGGTGAAAGACCTGGTGATTCGTAAGCTGCAGGCGGCAGGCCATACAGTCTATGACTGTACGGATGAAAGCTCCGGAACTGTGAACGGCAATCTTGCCGCGATCGTGGCGAACTGTAATGCGCATGCTGTGGATCTGGATGTGTCCATCCATTTCAACTGCTACAATGGACAAGCGCATGGAACGGAGGTATTTATCTATAACTGGGGATCTGCCGCCGAATCCTATGCCCAGAGGATCGCAGACCGGATCGGGGAACTGGGATACACAAAAAGGGGAGGAGGAGTAAAAACAAATCCCAGTCTTTATGTGCTGCGGCATACCGCCAGCCCGGCACTCCTGGTAGAGTGCTGTTTTTGTGACAATGCGGATGATGCCGCAAAGTACACCGCAGAGAAGATGGCAAACGCCATTGTTGCCGGTATTACTGGCAGTGTGATGTCCGGCAATACTCCATCCGGCGATACTAAAGATTGGCTGTCCAGGGGCGATACCGGAGCAGAAGTGACAGAATGGCAGAAAAAACTGAACATCTTTGGCAGTGGAGTAAATGTGGACGGAGAGTTTGGACCGGACACAGAGACACAGACTATCCGGGTGCAGCGCCTTGTGGGTGTGAATCCTGATGGATGCGCAGGTGAGAAGACAAGGGTAGCCGTAGATACATACCTGAAAAAGAATAACTGGACACAGGTCCGCGATGGCCGCTGGTGGTACCGCCATGCAGACGGCGGATATACCCGGAATGACTGGGAGAAGATCGGGGGCGTGTGGTTCTTCTTCGACGGTTCTGGCTGGATGATGACAGGCTGGATCGAATGGAAGAATAACTGGTATTATCTGAAAGCCAATGGAGCAATGGCTGCAGATGAGCTGGTAAGGACCGGGGGCAAAGTCTACTATGTAGACAAGTCCGGAAAGATGTGCTACACGGACAAAACGGGAGCGCTCAGATAAAAAACAGAACATAGATATCTTATCACTACAAAATAAAACGAAAGGATGATTTTATGTTAGTAGAGATCAAGAAAATGAATAAAGATGAAGTGACAGTATGTACAAGCTTGGATGTAGCGGAGACATTTGGAAAAGAACATAAGAATGTCTTGAAAGATATACGGGAAATGGATTGCAGTGAGGAATTTGGACGGCTAAATTTTGAGCTGTCCTCTTATCTCAATTCACAAAACAAAAGGCAGCCCATGTATTATATGACACGCGATGGGTTTACCATGTTAGTTATGGGCTACACTGGGGAAAAAGCTATGAAGTTTAAAGAGGCCTATATCCGTCAGTTTAATGCTATGGAAAAAGTTCTCATTGGTAAAATGAAGGAGCGCGAAAAAGGCATTGCTGTCCGTCAGGCTCTTACCAACGCTTTGCAGCAGTCAGAAGAAAATGAAAGAATGCATGGCCATGCTTATTCCACATATACGAATATCGTATATAAGGCGGTATTCGGAAAAGACGCAAAACGTCTCCGCGAAGAATATGGCATATCCAAAAAGGAGAATCTTCGGGAATGTTTTAGCGAGGAAGAACGGAAGGCTGTACAATCAGTTGAAATGATCGTGAGTGGTTTGGTGAACTGCGGGTGGGGATATGAACAGATTAAGGAGTTCGTGATGAACCAGAATCTAAAAATGCTGGCAGCCTGATACGTGGACAAGTCTGGTAAGATGTGCTATACTGATAAAACAGGAGCACTACTGTAACTATCAACGCACAGAGTACCACTGTAAAACGCTGTAAGGTCTCGGTTTCTCCACCGGGGCCTTTTAAGTGCCATAAATGAAGAGACTATACATAAAGTATAGCCTCTAGATAAAGAAGGAAATGGTGGATATATTACCAGTTTTTAATGATAACGCGTGGAGTCTCTGATGTCAAGTATAAAATGACAGACTGTACCCGAATGGCCGACTTTAAATGGTTTTGTCAATATAATTACACACATCAACCCAAAAGGATCCCTCCAGGGTCTTTAATCATACAGATTATCTAGTTTTTTGTGCGCTCGATACAACAAAGTTCCGACAGAGGTTATCGTGGAATGATGTTGTTCTGCAATTTCCTTATATGATTTGCCAGAAATTTTTTCTGACAAAAAGATACGCTCAAGCCTACTCAATACAGATAAGTCGCAATCTGTATATTTGGTATAGTCAATATTTTGCCTACGATGTATATAGAGATTTGGCTGTGGGGTATCAAGCTTTTTACGGGCTTTCAAAAGCAGAGCATTTATATTTTGTCTGCAACAATTCAACTGTTGTGATATTTCAACAGTTGAAAGACCTTGCATTTTCAATATCAAAGTTTCACGTTCCCGAATTGTTAAAATGGATAAGTCTGAATCCGCATATTTAGTATAGTCGACGCGTGCCGGCATGACGTTTGATACCTCCTACTATTCATTGTCATTACCTCTGCCCTATATTGTAAATGGGCCGTCAACAGTTGTCAAGAAGCACAAAAAGGCCGGCACCATTACAGCACCGGCCAACAAGTCGAATCGGAGGTTATCCATACCTCTGGTTACATCGACATTTAATCCTGATCGTTTTCGTTAATGACACGTTGGCAATTGGCTGGAGGCAGTTGTGCTGCAGTACCAGCGTGACCACAGGCTTACCGTGGATGGTATTGCAGGGCACGATACCTTTATGGTCTTAATTGCTAAATAACTGGTCGAAAAGTTTTTATAAGGGATTTCCCCGGACTAAGCCGGGGAAAGTATTTAATCACAAACAGGGTTTTCAATTAAAGTCGCAACGATAAAGTCATGTTTGTGTCCTGCGTCCATAGAGGTACATCCTTTAATAAGATGTACGTGTTTTCCACAACCGACATCAATTGCCGGTGAGGATGTGCCGCAAAATTCATGGGTATGGCCATTACAAGAATCGGTTTGAAATTTTACTTCATGCACGTGGCTACCATCACAGGGAATTGCTTCGCTGGACACTGTAGCAAACCGATGGTTATGAGCATATTCACAGCACCCGGAAATCTTAACGCTTCCGGTCACTTCGTGAACGTGTTGTTTTGGAGGACAAGGCCTTTTCATATCTTCATTCATAATTTTTCCCTCATGATTGATAATTGTAGATGTTACAATGTTATATTATGCTTAATGAAGAAAAACGTACCCCCAATTTTTAAATATTAAGCAGCCGACACCATTATAATGCCGGCCATAAAAAAGAGAAGAGCGAACCATTAAGTTCTATTTATAATATGAGATAAGCCTGCTATAAAATACCGATAAGGTCAATAAATGATAAGAAATTTAATGCGGAGCAGGAAGCAAGCTGATACGCAAAATGACCGGTACCATTATAATGCCGGCCATTCCGCGACTAAGAAACTTATTGATACTTTTGGTTGCAAATAAATATTACAACATAATTGGAATTAGAGCAATAGATAATCGTGGACAGTTTTCGACATTAATCCTCTTTTAGCAGCCCACGTTCGTGTGCTTCTTTTACTATACGTTCGTACAATTCCTCTGACGGCTCAAAATTTTCCAGATCCGGTTCAGTATCTATTTCTTTTGGATTTCCTGCAGCCTCATTCCTGACACGCTGGCATATCCATTCAAGAAATCCTGGGTCCTGTTCAAATTCTGGATTAGCCTCAAAATCTGGGTCATATGTTTTCTTTCTGTTTGACATTTTCATCACCTCCGAAAATAAGTTTAATATCGGAGGTGATAATAATGCTACTGGTAAATAATGGAAGTTATGCGGATGCGTGCGGCCCATATCGGTATCCCCTGGGTCGCTCATCTGGATGCATCTTATAATATAGGTAGAGGGCGTACTATACTTTTGAGCTGTTTTGACCAGTGAAAAAAGTATTATTTTTTTCAAATAATCCCCTTTTTGTCCCCTTTTTCGGCTTTCGGACATTTTGTAACGCTTGAAACCCGCATGGTTGGTGGGTTTTGACTAAAAAATATAGTTTTTAAAACTATTTGTAAATGGATTTTTCCGAAAACAGCAGAAATCCCCGGCAAACGCTTGCCTGCCCCGGGGAGCTGTGTTATATTGTAGGAACAGGTGTTTTGATACATGGAGATAGAAAGTACAAAATGTGCTTTCTATTGTTGATTTATGGAGGTACATTTATGAGTATATATGACACTTTGAATCCGCAGCAGAAGGAAGCAGTCCTTCACACAGAGGGGCCGGTGCTGATCCTGGCCGGAGCGGGCTCAGGAAAGACCAGGGTGCTGACCCACAGGATCGCCTATCTGATCGAGGAAAAGGGTGTGAATCCGTGGAATATCATGGCGATCACATTTACCAATAAGGCGGCAGGTGAGATGCGCGAGCGTGTGGATAAAATCGTGGGATTCGGTTCTGAGAGTATCTGGGTCTCCACCTTCCATTCAAGCTGTGTGCGTATTTTGCGAAGATATATAGACAGGCTGGGATTTGACCACAATTTTACCATTTATGATACAGATGACCAGAAAAGTCTGATGAAGGATATCTGCAAACGTCTGCAGATCGATACGAAGGTACATAAGGAGAGGGCCATACTTTCCGCCATTTCTTCGGCAAAGGATGAACTGGTGACGCCGGAGGAATATGAGCTGAACAATATGTCTGATTTCGGCAAGAAAAAGATTGCCCAGGCATACAAGGAATACCAGAAAGAGCTGAGAAAAAACAACGCACTTGATTTTGACGATCTGATCGTGAAGACAGTGGAGCTGTTCCAGGCATGTCCGGATGTGCTGGACTATTACCAGGAGCGTTTCCGTTATATTATGGTGGATGAGTATCAGGATACCAATACGGCACAGTTTAAATTTGTAAGTCTTCTGGCAAGTAAATATAAGAATCTGTGCGTAGTGGGCGATGATGACCAGTCTATCTATAAATTCAGGGGTGCAAATATCGGAAATATCCTTGGATTTGAGAAAGTATTTTCTGATGCAAAGGTGATCAAACTGGAACAGAATTACCGTTCTACCCAGAATATCCTCAATTCTGCCAATGAGGTGATACATAATAATATAGGAAGAAAAGAGAAATCCCTGTGGACAGACAATGAGGAAGGTTCCCTGGTGCATTACAGGCAGTTTATGAATGCATATGAGGAGGCCGAATTCATTGCGGGAGATATCAGCAGGAAAGTGCGGGAAGCAGACTGCCAGTATAAAGACTGTGCCATTTTGTACAGAACCAATGCCCAGTCACGTCTTTTCGAGGAAAAATTCCTTATGGCAAATATTCCGTACAAACTGGTGGGAGGCGTCAACTTCTATGCCAGAAAGGAGATCAAGGACCTGCTGGCTTACCTGAAGACTGTGGACAACGCCAGAGATGATCTGGCTGTGCGCCGTATCATCAATGTGCCGAAACGCGGAATCGGGGCAACCACTCTTGCAAAGGTGCAGGATTACGCCTCTGAGCACGACATGAGCTTTTACGATGCTTTGAAAGAAGCAGAGAATATTCCTACCCTTGGAAGGGCAGCCGCCAAAATCGAACCCTTTGTCACATTTGTCCAGAGCCTCAGAAGTAAGACGGAGTATTTTTCACCGTCAGAGCTGCTCAATGATATTATTGAGGAGACAGGATATGTGATGGAGTTAAAGGCAGAGGGCACAGAGGAAGCAGACGCAAGGATTGAAAATATCGATGAGTTGATCACAAAGATTGTTTCCTATGAGGAGGAAAATGAAGATCCCACACTCAGCGGATTCTTGGAAGAGGTTGCCCTGATCGCCGATATTGACACAGTGGACGGGGATGGAAACCAGGTGCTTCTTATGACGCTGCACAGTGCGAAGGGTCTGGAATTTCCTTATGTATATCTGGCCGGCATGGAGGATGGTATTTTCCCGAGTTATATGACCATCACGGCAGATGACCCGGCAGAGCTGGAGGAGGAGCGCAGGCTTTGTTATGTGGGTATCACAAGGGCCATGAAGGATCTGACGCTGACCTGTGCGCAGCAGAGAATGATACGCGGTGAGACACAGTACAATAAGCCCTCCCGTTTTATCCGGGAGATACCAAGGGAACTGGTGGACCTGGGAAGAGACTTTAAAGAGCAGAAGATCAAGGAGATTCCGCTTCCCAATACGATGAAGCAGATGAAACAGGCGTTTAAGCAGCCTGCATTCATACCAAAGCAGTTTGAGGTGAAAAAATCAGCGGGGCTGTCTTACAATGTGGGTGACACGGTGAAGCATATCAAATTTGGTGTGGGTGTTGTGAAAAATATCGTGGAAGGCGGCCGAGACTATGAAGTGACCGTGGATTTCGACAAGTCAGGGACTAAGAAAATGTTTGCGTCATTTGCAAAACTGAAAAAAGTGGAATAAGATTTGAGAAATCTGCAGAAGCTGAATAGAAATAAAGTTACTGCTCACTCTGTGACCGGTACCGGGATAAATACTGTTCACTGCGTGCCCAGCAACACGCTTCGCGATGCACAGATATGGAGCATTCTGCTCCATATCGCGCTGGCTGTCTCGGGATTTTCATGCCTTCAGCCTGAAAACACCTTGCGGGACAGTGGCGTGTGAACAGTAACTCGGGATAAATCAATATGAAAATATTGAATAAAGGATAGTAAAATTTTGCCTATCGTGATATAATATTAAAAACAAGCCGAATGAAAGTTTTTTTACAGGAAACTATAATAAAGGAATTTGCAGTACATTCGGCAAAGACTGACAGACAGCCGGCAGCAACTCCGGAGAGTCGGGGCAGCAGTGCAGGATGTCATAAGTAAGAGAGGATGGTGCAGGCTATGAATCGTATTGAGGATTTAATCACAGCATTACAGAAGAAAGAAGAAGAAAAAAATAAGAATACCGTCTTATGGATTCTGGCTATCATCGGAGCAGTAGCTGCTGTTGCCGGAATAGCATATGCAGTATACCGTTTCTTCACTCCGGATTATCTGGAAGATTTTGAAGAGGACTTCGACGATGACTTCGATGATTATTTTGAAGACGATGACGAGGATGAAGACAAATAAAAAGAGTAATAGGGAGCTTCGGGAAACCGGAGCTTCTTTTTCTGTTAAACAATATCAGGAGGAACAGTTTTGAAAAAAGGAGAAATTTACGAAGGAATCATTGAAAAAGTAGACTTCCCCAACAAGGGACGTATCATCATAGACGGCAGGACCGTTACCGTAAAGAATGGCATTCCGGGCCAGAAGGTGCGGTTTTTGATTAATAAAAAGAGGGGAGACCGTCTGGAAGGACGACTTCTGGAGGTGCTGGAAAAATCTCCGCTGGAGAAACGCGAACCTGTCTGCAGCATTTTCCCGGCCTGCGGCGGCTGTATGTATCAGACCATGGAGTATGAAGACCAGCTTAATATGAAGGCAGAGCAGGTTAAAAATCTGCTGGACAAGGTGATTGTAAATGCCGGTCAGGTGGATGAGGACGGCAGCCCGGATTATATGTTTGAAGGGATTAAGGGAAGTCCCATGGAGTTTGCTTACAGAAATAAAATGGAGTTTTCCTTTGGTGATGAATACAAGGACGGCCCTCTGGCGCTGGGACTGCATAAGAAGGGAAGTACCTATGATGTGCTGAATGCTTATGACTGTAAGCTGGTGCACGAGGATATGACGAAGATTCTGCAGTGTGTGGGCGAGTATTTCCGGAGCAGGAATGTGAGTTATTATAAGAAGATGCAGCATGTGGGATATCTGCGCCACCTGCTTTTGAGAAGGGCCAATACAACCGGGGAGATTCTGGTGAATCTGGTAACTACAAGCCAGGAGGAACATGATCTGGAACCGCTGAAGGAAGAACTGCTGGCGCTGCCTTTGGAGGGGGAGATAGTGGGATTTCTCCATATTATCAATGACGCCCTCTCTGATATGGTGCAGAGCGATGAGACCAGGATACTGTATGGGAAGGATTATTTTTATGAGGAGATCCTGGGGCTTAAATTTAAAGTAACGCCGTTTTCTTTCTTCCAGCCGAATTCTTATGGGGCAGAGGTGCTGTATAATACGGCAAGGGAGTATATCGGGGATACGAAAGATATGACCGTGTTTGATCTGTACAGCGGAACAGGGACCATTTCACAGATACTTTCGCCGGTGGCGAAAAAGGTGATCGGGGTTGAAATCGTGGAGGAGGCTGTGCAGGCGGCGAAGGAGAATGCAGAGCTGAATGGAATTGACAACTGCCGGTTCATTGCTGGGGATGTGCTGAAGGTGATCGATGAGATCGAGGAGAAGCCCGACTTCATCGTGCTGGACCCGCCGAGAGACGGGATCCATCCTAAGGCGCTGCCGAAGATTGTGGAGTATGGGGTGGAGAAGATGGTTTATATATCTTGTAAGCCCAGTAGTTTGAGTAGGGATTTGGAAGTGTTTTTGAGGGAAGGGTATCGGGTGGAGAGGGTGTGTTGTGTGGATCAGTTTTGTCAGACGGTTCATGTTGAAACCGCCGTGTTGCTGGTGCGGAAACCTTGATTCTAGGCGGGTTTGCGGGATTATTTGGTGAAAATGAAGTTGTGTTTTTATGAAAATAGATATGAATAAGTTATCGTGGAAGTGGGGATGGGGTAACGCCGTGTGAGTTTATTAGGTAGTTAAAATGGGTTTTGCCGGGGAGTGAAAACGATTTGGCAAAACCCATACTTTTTAGCAAAAGGGATATTCCGAATAAAACCGAGCAGAGACTATTTTATTATGTGATCAGACGTAAATAGCTTTTTCTTTTGAGATAGTAAACAGTTGGATTGTGTGGTAAAATTAGGTTATCAGCCAAAGAAGGAGTTGAAAAATACTATGGATAATTATGAAGTATTAGAGGTCATTCATTCATCTAGGACAAGCGAAACAATTATTTTGAAAGTTAAAGAAAAAAATAAGCGAGTTTGTGATAAGGTTTACGCATTAAAATTAATTGGTTCGTTAAATAATAGATTTCAAAAGTTAATATTTAAGCGAGAAGTAGACGCTCTTAAGACATTAAATTCCTGTGATAATATTGTGAAAATTAGAGACTATATGTTAAATGCAGAGTTCAGAGGAAAAAATGATTGGGGTTTGATTTTATTAGACTTTGTTGATGGAATAAATCTAGAAGAATTAGACTTGAGTAGTTTTTCGCAGGTAGAAAAGTATGGACTCTGTTTGAAAATTTTAAAGGCTATTGAAGAAGCGCATAATAATAATGTTTTACATCGTGATATCAAGCCTTCTAATATCATGTATAATGTCGATACTGGCGATGTAAAAATCATTGATTTTGGAACAAGTAAAATAAAATCTATAGTAGAACAAGAGACAACCCTGCCTTTCTTTTCTCCAAATTTTTCAGCACCAGAAGTTGTTAAAGGGAATAGTACAACTGAGGCTAGTGATATTTATTCTTTAGGAGCAGTAATTTTTTATATTTTATTCGGAATGTTGCCTAATGGAACGGAAATGATCTGTAGAACAATGGATACTTTAGAGATTCCTGATAATTTAAAAAAATTAATTGCTCAAATGGTTGCGCAAGAACCAAAAGATAGATATCAAGATATTGGTTCGGTTATTGATATCATGGGGGATTTAATTGGAGATAATAGCCCTCAAAAAGATACATATTTATGTAGCATTGATGTTGACAAACTGAGATATTTGAAAAATATTTCGTTAATTGAAGCAAATACGAATATGACTCTTTTTACAAAATCATTTTTAAAAAGTCAATTTAAGGAATGTTCTGCTTTTTATAACCCAAATACAGATGTTTATATATTTTCTGGAAAGAAAATAGCCGTTGAATGTACATATGATGAAGAAAATCAATTATTTGTAGTAAATAAAATTATGTCTTTGTCTGTTGATAGAAGGATTAGTAATCAAAAAAGAGGGTTTACAATTAATGGAGTTGTTAAATTTATAGAAAATGGAAGACGTAATTATGTTGGAAGAAGTTTTGAAAGTGATAATGAAAAGCTGATTATACAATTTAGGAATAATAAAAATAGTAAAAGTGCGCTGCAAAAACAAGATGAGTTATTTGAAGAACTATTTGGAAAGTGGCAGGATGGCTTAGATGAATCCATGAGAAATGAAAAAGAACGAGTGGGGAGGGTGTCATATTCCGCTTTTAATATAGTAGATCAGCAATTACTTTTGACCGTTGAAGAATACAAAAATAATGATATCGATGGATTAGAAAATGATATGAACTATATCATTGAAGATGTGGATAGCAGAGGGAATTTTTTCTATTATGATATAGGAAATTATCATGGTGTAAGATATGATGAAGAGGAAACGGTTCTTGTTATAGATTTAGATAAAAAAGTACAAATGGGGAAATTGCGTCCTTTACTTAGAAAACAGCGTTCTGTGATGGAAGATTTTAGAGCTAATATAAGTGCATATAAGAGACAACATTATGCTATTCGTGCGTTACATGATGATAATTATTCTTCCAAAAATTTAAAAGATGTTTTACTTAATCTGGATGAGCCTACATACACACCATTTTTACAAAATATAAGGTTTAGCAAGGATAGCTTGAACTCATCTCAAAAAGAAGCAATACGAAAGGCGCTTTATTCAGATAGTATAAGCCTGATCCAAGGACCACCAGGTACAGGAAAAACAACGGTAATAAAAGAAATTGTGTGGCAAATTTTAACGCAAATAAATAAATTTGATGATACATCAAGGATTCTTATTGTATCTCAATCACATACAGCAGTGGATAATATTGTTGAGGGATTAGTTGATATAGATGAGGGAAAGTTAGATATTATTAGAATTGGGCGTGCAGAGAATATATCGACAAAAGTTGAAGAAACCTGTACTATGAATGCTATTAGAAAGAAGATGTTTATAGACATTAAAGAAAAATCTAATGAATATATTGAACAGCAAAATGCGTTATATGCAAATATTGTTGAGCAAAAATTATTAGATAGGTGGGAAAGAATTAAAGACATTCAGAAAGATTGGATTAATAGATGTAGTAATTTAGAAACCTTAGATTATCAAGTGATAAAAAGTGCTACGATTATTGCTGGAACATGTGTAGGATTTTTGTCAAACGATTTTGTCAAAGAATTAGATTTTGATTATGTAATTATCGATGAGGCGGCAAAAGCGACTACACCAGAATTATTAGTCTCTATCATTAAGTCAAAGAAGATTGTATTAGTAGGCGACCAGAATCAATTACCAGCTTATGCGGATCAAGATTTATCACCTATAATAGCTAAGTTGACGAAAGAACCTAAGTATAGATTATTTGATTTATTGTTTAATGTATTACCTGATACGCATAAGCAAATTTTGACAGTACAATATAGAATGAGACGAAATATTGGCAATTTGATTAGTCAAGTTTTCTATGAAGGAAAAATTGCAACAGAAGTCGATGATAAGAATAGAACACATCCGATAAAAAAATTTGAAGGAAAATCTATTATTTGGGTGGATACTTCAATGATGGATAGGAATGACGAAAGTAGACTTAAGGGCGGGTCTTTTTGTAACTATGTGGAAAATACTTTAGTCAAAAAATTGTTGGAATGTTTTAAAGGTGAAGGTGTACTTTCAGATTTGGATATTGGAATTATTACAGGCTATCGAGGACAAAAAGACTTGATTCGAAAATCTGTAAATAATAGTGGATATGACAGAATAGCTAAGGTAATTGATATTAATACACTAGATGCTTTTCAAGGAAGAGAAAACGATATCATCATATATAGTACAGTTAGGACTAAAAATTCAATTGGTTTTCAAAAAGAAAAAGAAAGGGTTAATGTTGCTTTCTCAAGAGCCAAGAATTTACTTATTATTTGTGGTGACATGGATTTCTTTTATAAGTTTGATGATCCGGATAATAAGTTTATTGAAATCATTGATTATATTTGTGAACATGATGATGAATGCCTTATCGTACCAGGAGGTGAAATATAGTGGATAAATTAATTGAATCCTTATCCAATATTAATGTGAGAAAAAATGATGGATATTTTTTTGTAAAACGTGATGAAATCTATGTTCCTATAATAAGAGCTGTATTGTCAATTACTAAACGTTCATTCTACTCTCTTCCATTGTTGGATGAGATAGTATTACGATTAATAAATGAAGGAATTCAGGAAATAGACGAATTGGTGAGGATATTAGGGATTGATAGAAAACTGTTAGAGGTAACACTTGCAGATTTGAGTGTGAAAGATATAGTTTACTGTACAACGAATCGCTGCAGTTTGTTAGCAAAAGGAAAACAGGCATTAAGAGAGTTAAGAACTATACAAAGACGGAAAGACACAGTTAAAAATATTTACCTAGATCCTATTAATCACAAAATAATCCTTGATTATGAAAATTATCAGTTCATTGATAAGGTTTATGTTAATGATAAAAAACTAGATGCAGATTTTGAAGTAAGTGACACAGAGATTTTTAAGGAAAATATCGATAATGTAAATAAAGTTTTTCTTGACGAAATGAACATTTACAATGATAAAACGAAAAGTGAACCGGATGAGCTATTAAGTATTGATGGTATAGAGAATGTCTATGTAAAATTTGTTCGAATCCCTATATATGTGTATGTCAGTTCTGGAGGAGTTGATATAGACATTATGGCTGTTAGCAAAAGGAACGATTCTTTACTTGCTTTATTTAAAAGTGAAATAATAGATCAGATTAGGAAAAAGAAAGTTTTGAAAACGGTTTTTGTGAAACATAGTTTGAGAAAGCCATTTTTAGGTCTAGATTTAGAAGAAAATGATAAACTTAAAGAAGGGCTGCAAAAGTATAAAAAGAATAAATCCGATAGAGATGAGTTAAAACAGATAATTGAAAAGGAAATATTTTCAGATAGAAAGTTAATGGATGAAGAATTTGATGTATTGATAAAATATTTTGCAGATAATTGTGAAAGTTATAAAATTGCGGTTTATCATTTAGATGATTGGGTGAAAAGCGAATGGTGTAGCAGAATTCTGTCAATTCTTAATGGGAAAAAATTGTCTGCAATAGGATATGAGGAATGTTATAATTTTAGAAAGACATTTTCTATTATTCAAAGAATGATACCGGAATATGCAAGAAATAAAGTGATTCATACAGATGCAGATAGCTATATGTCACTGGTATTTGATGAAAAGTATATAATATCAGGGATACCTAAAGATATAGAAATTATAGATAGCAATACACATATTCATAAAGTTGATTTTTATTTGCAAGTAATATAACAAATATGTAAGAAGTATTGCTGGGGATACGGAGGATTATTGATATGGAGTATAAAAGAAAACTTTCACCGCACGTTGAAACCGCCGTGCTTCTCGTGCGGAAATTTTGATTCTAGGCGGGGTTGCGGAATTTTTAGCAAGAAATGGAGTTCTGTTTTGGCGGAAGGTGAGATGGACAAGTATCTATGAAGAATATGATTACCTGGTGAGTATCATGGTAAGCTTTGCTACCGGTTCTTTCACAGAGGACGGAAGGCCGATGAGACATATGAATTATCTTTCCAATGCACTGAATACAGAATCACTTGAAAAATCCCCTGATTTCACAGCTGCCTTAAAGGAAAAGAATACACCTCCGATTTTGGTTGTGCAGCCGGAATACGGTGTTGTGCCATGGCAGATGCATTACCAGTACAGGGAATATTTTGACGATGTCAGATTTGTAATTGCACCCGGCTCCGGGCACAGCGTTTGGGGGGCAGAGTCCGGAAAAGATATTTTAGTACGCAATGGGGATGCTCTGTTTAAAGGGGAAGCAATCCCTGATGCATATACATCAGCGGAGAATCCGTTACCGCCTGTGCAAAATGAATCGGAACGATGAAAAAGAATCGGGAAATCAGAATGTAAATTCAAAAAATATGCCACTGTCGTGGGAAAGCCCTCCAGTCATTTGAGGGGGGCAGAAAAAATATTCGCGCAAGGGAGAGATAGGGATGAAATCTGTAATTATTTATTATTCTTATACAGGAAAAACGAGGGAACTGGCTGAAAAAACAGCACGGGATATAGATGCCGATTTGATTGAGATAAAGGAAAAAAGGAATCGTTCCGCTTTCAATGCTTATGTCTGTGGGTCTCTTGCCGCCAGAAGGCAGAAGAAAACAGAAATTAAAGAAGATACGTTTGATTTGTCTGAGTATGAAAAAGTGATTTTAGCGGTTCCGATCTGGGCAGGCTTTCCCTCCACACCTTTTAATAATATTCTGGAACTGCTCCCTGAAGGAAAAGAAATTGAACTGATTCTGACATCGGGAAGCGGAAATTCTAAGGGGAGTAAAGAAAAAACAATTTCACTTGCCAAACAAAAAAATATTAAAATCATAAAGTATACAGATGTAAAAACAACAAAGTAATCCGGCGGTACTGGCTTATATGCGGTAAGCCGTGTTTTAGAGATCATGATTTCAAGATGAATTTTTTCAGTAGTTACAAGTTTACATTTTGTGTTTTTTATAAATATTAAATTGTCAGTTCGGAAGAATAGAGATAATGGGGAATACGAGTATGGATTATTCGATGGATGAATTAATGGAAGCGAAAAGACAGATTGATTCAACTCTGCACAAGCTGAGAGAAACTATAAAAACGTTTGAAGCAAAAGAAAACGCTTCCCGGTATAAATCTCAGATCACATTGGCTAAGAGGCGCGTAAAGGCTTTTGAAATTGCCAATCATTTTATTGAGGATGAGATAGAAAGAAAATCGAAAAAATAGTTTGCAGTGAATTACTTTTCAACAGAATAAGATTATTTTAAAGCATCAGTCATGAATGATTGGTGCTTTTTATGTGTAAGCGCTTAATTTTCAGCCGTTGATAGAAAAATATCCGGTTACCTTTCGGTAATCGGAATACCTTGACAATTCACATATGATTTATGATTGATTTGTGCAAACAGGTGATATTTGCCACCTGCCAGAAATATTTTATCCAGGGAATAAAAATGTCCGGTCTGAAAGGCTGAGACATTCCCTGACAATCACAACTATAACAAGACAAAATGGAGGACAACTTAAATGAAATACAGAAACCCGATTATTTCCGGATACAATCCTGACCCGTCAATCTGCCGGGTAGGAGAGGATTACTATATTGTTAATTCATCGTTTGAATTTTATCCGGGAGTTCCCGTTTATCACAGCAGGAACCTTGTGAATTGGGAGCTTGAAGGGTATTGCCTTACAGAAGAATCTCAGCTTGATTTACATGGGTGCAGGCCTTCGGGAGGAATCTATGCACCTACAATCCGTTATCATCAGGGAACTTTTTTTATGACGACAACGAATACATCAGGTAAAGGGAATTTTATTGTACATACCACGGATATGAAAAAAGGATGGTCGGAGCCTGCCTGGGTAGATCAGGGGGGAATTGACCCGTCCCTGCTTTTTGATGATGACGGAACGGTGTATTTTGCGTCCACCAGTATGGACAGTGAAGGAAAAACCGGAATCTTCCTCTGCCAGGTAAATCCTTTTACCGGGGAACGGCTCACGGAGAGCGTGGTGATCAGCAGAGGATGCGGCGGCAGGTATGCGGAAGGCCCGCATCTTTATAAATGGTTTGGAAAATATTATCTCATGCTGGCTGAAGGCGGCACGGAATACGGACATATGGAAACTATACTGCGGTCAGACAGCCCTTACGGACCATTTGAGGCGTGCCCCCATAATCCAATACTCACTCACAGAGATGACATGAGGGAGGAGATTTACTGTACCGGCCATGCAGATATGATAGAGGACCACAATGGGAACTGGTGGCTGGTCTGTCTGGCAATCCGTCCATGTCAGGAGAAAAAAGACAGGGTACTGCTTCATAATCTGGGGCGTGAGACTTTTTTGACGCCGGTTGTGTGGACAGAAGACGGATGGCCTATTGTAGGGGAAAACGGTTTGATCTCACCGGAGATGGAAGGTCCCCTTCCCGGAGAAAGCCCGGCACCGGTCAATCGTAATTTTGCAGACGATTTTTCACAGGATAAGTTCAGCCTGCATTATAATTTCCTGAGGAATCCATCTATGGAGAATTATGTGAGGGATACTGCAAAGAGAAAACTGATTCTTAGAGGAACCAGTACAACCATCAATGAAATGGCAAGCCCAACCTGGATCGGTGTGCGGCAGAAAGGGTTTGAGACGGTATCCGTGGCAGATGTTTCATTGCTGGATGCAGTACAGGGAATGCGTGCAGGTCTTACTGCTTATTATAATGATTCCTATCACTATGAGATTTATCTGAGCAGAGAAATGGACAGATGGAAAGTTTGTTTGGCGAAACATATTCATGACATTTTTACAGTTACAGCAAGTGCGGAAATTCCTGCAGCAGAAAATGTTAAGCTGCGGATCGTATCAGATAAAACATATTACAGATTTTCTTATAGTCTGGACGGTGAAACATTTGTGGAACTGGGAAGCGGGCTGACGGTAGGCCTCTGCACAGAAAGTACGAGAAATATGACATTTACAGGCACTTACATTGGTATGTTTGCGGAAAATGGCTGTGCCGTATTTGAAAATTTTCATGTGAAGGTGCTGGATTATTGAAAAACAGAGATACTGCAGTTTCAGAAGCAGAGGGATGGTAGAATGCATAAATTACGGATTCATCCAAATAAGATAGCAGGAAAGATTAACAGAGAAATTTACGGGCATTTTTCGGAACATCTGGGGCGCTGTATTTACGGCGGGGTTTATGTGGGTGAGGATTCACCCATTGAAAATGTAAACGGAATGAGAACAGATGTAATCAATGCTTTGAAAGAAATAAATGTACCTGTATTAAGGTGGCCAGGCGGATGCTTCGCAGATGAATATCATTGGATGGACGGCATCGGCCCGAAAGAGAAACGAAAGAAGATGATCAATACACACTGGGGCGGTGTGGTGGAAGACAACAGCTTTGGAACACACGAGTATTTTGAACTTTGCCGCCAGCTTGGATGCAGTGCATATGTCAACGGAAACCTGGGAAGCGGTACTGTAAGGGAAATGTCGGAGTGGGTAGAGTATATTACCTTCAAGGGATTGTCACCTATGGCACAGCTTCGTGAGGCGAATGGTTCCGAGGAAGCCTGGGATGTAAAGTTTTGGGGTGTGGGTAATGAAAACTGGGGATGCGGCGGCAATATGAACCCGGAATATTATGCAAATGAATACAGACGTTATCAGACCTATATCCGGGACTATAGAAATGACGGAGGCATTAAAAAAATCTGCTGCGGTCCAAATGCAGACGATTATACATGGACCAGAACGGTTCTGGACACCTGTTTCCGCAGCTCTGCGCCGGAACATCACGGGTTTATGGATGGTTTATCGCTTCATTATTATACCGTTCCCGGGGATGGGAAGGAAAAGGGAAGTGCTGTCTTTTTCAATGAAAAGGACTGGTACAGAACATTGAGCAAGACGTTGTATATGGAAGAACTGATTGAGCGGCATGGTCAGATTATGGATGAGTATGACCCGGATAAGAAGATCGGACTGATCATAGATGAGTGGGGAACCTGGTATGACTGTGAACCGAGTACAAATCCGGGATTTCTGTATCAGCAGAACACCATGCGTGATGCCCTTGTTGCGGGAATCAACCTTAATTTATTTAATAAACATTGTGACAGAGTGAAAATGGCTAATTTTGCCCAAATGGTAAATGTGCTTCAGGCTGTACTGCTGACAGAAGGGGAACGGATGATAAAAACGCCTACATACCATGTGTTTCAAATGTATAAGTGCCATCAGGGAGCTTCTCTTGTGGAAAGCACTCTGGAGATTTCCAGGATTGGTCTGGAGGAGGCATTTATGGTTCCGAATCTTACGCATTCCGTATCGGTTGATGACATAGGACAGGTGCATATAACTATTACTAATTTATCGGCTGATGAAGCCAGTGAGATTGAGGCTGAAATCATGGAGAGAGAAGTAAAAGAGGTGAAGGGTGAGTTATTGGCTGGAGATATACATGCAAAGAATACTTTTGAGGAGCCGACAAAGGTGCAGCCGGTACCATTTCACAATATTATTTTAGATAATGGTGCTTTTAAGTTTACACTGCCGCCATGCAGTGTGGCGCATCTTGCGGTGAAATAAGAAGACCGCCGGGAGAGATTCCGGCGGTTTAGACTGTGGAAAACTATCATTATCAAGCTTCCGCAGATAGGAGACGGGGATAGCGCTGGATAGTTCAAAAATGAGGGTAAGCATAAAATATAACAGCGGATTCTCCAATCCGCTGTTATATTTTATAACTGTAGTTGTCAGATATCTATGTCCACATAAATCATTCCGCCTGCGCCTGCGCAGCCGGAACCCGAATCAACCGATTCAGCTTCCTCATCTCCATCGAAAGCATGATCGCCGCCATAGCCACCGAGAACACATCCGACACCGGGAAGGACCACATCAGGCCGATAATCCCGAAGAAGTAAGGCAGGATCAGCATACAGGGAATCATGAACAATACCTGGCG
This sequence comes from Blautia sp. JLR.GB0024, assembly GCF_037000545.1. Taxonomy (NCBI): domain Bacteria; kingdom Bacillati; phylum Bacillota; class Clostridia; order Lachnospirales; family Lachnospiraceae; genus Blautia; species Blautia sp. JLR.GB0024. Next base: position 164,862 of record NZ_JBANBF010000004.1, read on the forward strand.
TGACAGGGAAAGCACTGTAGCGCCCATTGCCTTTCCGACTGCCTGGAAGTATACGCTGGCCACCATCTGAACGCCCATGACAAAGATGAAAATGGTCATATTTTTCAGACACATCACAGCGAATTCATTATACAGATCGTTTTCCTGACCAAATATGGAAATGATCTGCTGCGGGAAGATCTGCAGACACAGCATACCGAGAAAGCCGATGGTAACACAGACGATCAGGCAGGTCTGCGCCAGTTTTTTTACGCGTGTAAAGAGTTTGGCGCCGTAATTATAGCTGAACAGAGGCTGTGAGCCAACGGAGATTCCCATGATCAGAGACATCATCAAACCATTTACCTTATTGACAATCCCAAACACGGTCAGAGGAATGTCAGCACCGTACTGAGACAGCGCGCCGTATTTGATCGTCTGCTGATTCATAATGATCTGCATGACCAGTGCGGCATATTGTGTGAGGAAGGAGGAGAGGCCCAGTACCAGGATGCTCTTTACGATGGAGAGACGCAGCCTCATATTTTCCTTTTTCATTGTCAGTGTGCGGAACTTTTTCAGATAAAGAAGACTGAAGACAAGCGTGCCGAACTGTCCGATGATGGTGGCAAAGGCAGCGCCTTTCACGCCCCAGTGGAAGACGAAGATAAACAGCGGGTCCAGCACACAGTTGAGCACAGCGCCGATCAGCATGGATCTCATGGAATAGCCGGGGTTGCCGTCGGCACGGATCTCATCATTGATCATAATGCCCACGCTGGTAAACATGGTGCCAAGAAGATAAATGCGGCCGTAATCAATGGCATAGGGCAGCACTGTGTCAGTGGCACCAAAGAGGCGCAGCAGGGGAACCATGAAGATTTCACCGATGACACAGAGGATGATTCCGCTTGACAGGGCAAGGGTAAAGCCGTTGCCGAGAGTCAGATTGGCACAGTCCTGGTCTTTTCCGCCCAGATTCAGTCCGACATTGGCGGCGGTACCCACGGAAATCATCAGTGAGATCGCCATGGCGATGGTGACAAAAGGAAATACCACGTTGGTGGCAGCATTACCGAGATAACCGACACCCTGGCCGATGAAAATCTGATCCACCAGATTGTAGATGGAGTTTACCAGCATGGAGATGACGGAAGGTATGGCAAATTTCGCAAGGAGTTTTGGTATGGGAGCAATACCCATGATGTTATTTTCTTCCGGCGGGACTGCCGCGGGAGCCAGATTTTTATCAGACATTCGCGTTCCTCTCTTTCATAAAACATATTGGAAACAGTATGCTGCTAAGCAGCAGCGCCCGGAAGACCGTTCTCCTCCGGGCGCTGTGAATAAAAAGCAAAATGATAATAAATTACCGTTTACTGCCTGGATGCACGGTACATACCTTTGCGGAACGCAGGCGTCATCTTCTGTGGGAAATACATATAATTGGGGAAGCAGTATTTGCCGGGCTTGAAGTATTTTCTGACGAATTCTTCACCGGCTTTTTCCTGTTCTGCTTCGGAAGCGCCTTCGGGCAGGTCCGGTTCTACGTGGAGAAGAATCTTATCGCCGTATTCTTCGTACATTTTCTGGGTCGGGTTCATAGGCATGGGGCACCAGGACTGCCAGCCGGCTTTGATAAAGTTGGGAAGCTGCATTTCCAGGCTGCCGCAGCTGTGCAGGTCAGCGATCAGTCCTTTGGACTTGATGTGGTCTGTCAGCTCTCTCATGTAGGGAACGATCATCTCTTCGCCCACTGCAGGGGAGAAGAACGGCGCTCTCTGGGAACCCCAGTCATCGTGTACGGTAAATCCGGAGATACCGTCTCCGTAAGTCTCTGCGCAGCGGTCAACAAGTCTGCAGTACAGTTCTGTTGTCTTAGCAAACAGTTCTTTTAAGGCATCCTTCTGCTCGTCATCGATCAGAGCTACAACCGCACCTTCAAAATCCATGAAGGAAACCAGTCTCTCATACCAGCAGCCATTTAAGAACCAGAGCATGTTTGCTTTGCCGTTGTGGAGAAAGTCGTAGTTTTGTCTGCCGCTGGCATCCCAGTCCCATGCGTCGATGTCAGGGAACTTCAGGATTTGGTTCCAGTCATTGGCATCTTCAAGAAGAGGGGTGCCGGGACGGACCATGGAACCGCCTGCTACAGGAACGTATTCCCATTCGATGCCGAACATATCAGGGCCGCCGTAGTTTGCCATATCGAAGGGGACTCCTTCAATGACAAAGCCGCGTGCAATGTTATCCGGGATTACGGAAGGGGCAAAAAGACCAGACTCCAGACCGGAGGGACACCAGGTGGGTGTTCCGGCATACAGCTCTTTTATTGCCTCTTTTTCGGACTGGGGATAAGTCCAGGCGGGACTTTCCGGGATGGTAGGATCAAGCATATTAGGAACGGTATAAGCGATGGTCATTTCTTTTTCATCAAAGGGTATTTTTGACATAATTTTCTCTCCTGTTCTTTTTGAAATATTTTATTTTCTGTTACTTGCTCTGCTGCATTTTCTCAGCATTTGCCTGGGCGTACTTGGCAGCATCCTTGTCGCTGATCTTGTAAAACACCAGCAGGATAATGGCGGATGCCAGATAGATTAACCCGGGGAGCATGAACGTAACACGCATGAAATTGGAGATCCATGCAGTGTTGATCTCAAAGGCGCCTCCGGAAACAAAACCGATGGCAGACAACAGAGCCAGGCCAAGGGTATTGCCCACGGTCATACCGATCTTCATCGGCGGGGAAGCCAGGCCGGCAGCGATCGCACGGGTATCTTTTCCCGTTTTATACAGGAAATATTCACCTGCATCCAGGTAAAGGACTACCATGTAGGGCATCCAGGTATAGGTTCCGGCCATCATCAGAGACATGAGGATAATATAAGCGGTCAGGTTGGGAACACCATTTGGGGCACCGAAAAATGATACCAGGATCAGTGCAATGCTCATAAGGAGAAATCCAAATACACAGGACATTTTTTTGCCCAGTTTTGCTCCGAGCTTTGGCATAACCATGGCGGCTAAGAATCCGACAATGGCATTGATCAGAGTAACAAATGTAAGCTTGGTGAAATCACCGACAACATAAATAAAGTAATAGGTATAGTTAGCCTGATAGGTAAACTGCGCAATGTAAAGAATCGTAAATACCAGGAAAAGAACCAGCATCTGGGGATTCTTAAGCAATGTACCGAACATATCGCCGATGCTGACCTGGTTCACAGAAGCGGTAGCACCGACAGGAACATCCTTGCCGTCCGCGCATTTGGCGATTGCTCCCAGAGCAAAAGGCATAGGGATCATAAATACGAAAGCAACGATAAAATAGTTCCAGTTACCAAAAGGAAGAACAGTAACAAGGGTAGGAATGAAAGAACAAATGATGGTGATAACCGTGCTCTGCCGTGTCATGTTGACGGTCATTGCATTTCGGTTGGACATGTTCGGACCTGCTACGGCGGCCAGAACGCCATAGTAAGCAGTCTGAAGAATGTTCATCAGACAGTTCAGAACTGTATAGGATACAGCAAGGACTGCCACACGGACTACCATGGGAGCGGAACTGGTATTACATACCTCAGCCATGATTGAAACGGCCAGGATCCAGCGGCCAAGATAGAGCCAGGACTGGTTCTTTCCGGTCTTTCCGATTTTGACTTTTTCAATGATAGCACCGGCAAACAGGCTGAAACAGAAATCCAGAAACTTTGCCACGCCCAGTGCCACAGCCAGAGTTCCTGCGGGAATTACAAGAACCTCGGTGGCGAATGTATTCAGGTACATGAATCCGACCATGATTGCCAGGGTCAATAGAGAATAACTGCCCATTGTCCATATCTCTTTTTTACTACTTGTTACTTCCATACTGATTCCTCACTTTCTTATTGTAATGTAGATTTTGTTTTCTGCAGAGAGCCGTCAGGCATTCATGAAAAGATGTCATCTCATAGAAACTTACGGTCAGATGATACGATTTTCAAAGAAAGAAGCTGGCATTCGGCAGAAGGGTCACATTTTGTACAGCGGATACAAACAAAACAGGTTCCGCTGTTGTTTTCATAAATTATCCGACACGCATACAATGCTCCTCCCTTTTTCCCGGACACAGAGGTACTGTGATGGGGTATTTTATAAAATTTCACGAAATATTTTATAAAATGATTATAACTAAATTGGGATTTGATTGATATGTACATGCAATCCAATTTTGTTCCGGCTTTTATCTGGAATTTTGGTTATGGAGTATGTAGTTTTCTGCTTGAAGTTCAGGTAGAATTATGATAATCGGGGAAGTTTCGGCTTATGAGGGAGTCATTGTCTGTAGTGAGGGAAATATAAGCAAATAATGTCTGGCAATCTCATCTGTGTTTTGATAAACTGTATAACAGGTTAGCGTCCCTCTGCAAAGCCATGGGGAAGAGGAATTAGAGAAAGGTAAAAAACAATGACAGACAATTTTAACCAATACCCGCTTTCACAGGAAATCCTGGAAGCATTGGAAGGTTTGGGATATAAGACACCTACAGGCATACAGCAGGAAGTCATTACACCCATGCTTGCGGGAAAAAATGTGGTGGTGAAAGCACCGACGGGCAGCGGGAAGACAGCGGCATTTGCCATACCGATCTGTGAAGGTGTATGGTGGGAGGAGAATGCGCCCCAGGCGCTGGTACTGGAGCCTACCAGGGAACTGGCAGTGCAGGTCAGCGAGGAAATGTTTCATATAGGAAGAAAGAAACGTTTGAAGGTGCCGGCAGTTTTCGGAGGGTTTCCCATTGATAAGCAGATTCAGACCCTGCGGCAGAAATCCCATATTGTCACAGGTACACCGGGACGTATTATGGACCATCTGGGCAGGGAGAGCCTGAAGCTTGACAAAGTAAAATGGCTGGTGATAGATGAGGCGGATCTGATGCTGGATATGGGCTTTATCGACGAAGTGAAAAATATCCTTTCTCTGGTTCAGGAAAACTGCAGAATATCCCTGTTCTCCGCCACATTAGGGCCGGAAATCAGGGAGCTGGCGGATGCGTTTATTCCGGACAGAATACTTGTGCTGCAGGAACCCACGAAGGAGCAGACAGCGGCGATCACGGAAAAGGTCTATTTCACTGATCAGGAGAGAAAATACGGGGACTTTCTCAAGGTTCTTATAAATGAGAATCCAAAGAGCTGTATGATTTTCTGCGGGACAAGGGAGATGACAAATGTTCTGTTTCAGAAGCTGCGCAGAGGGCGTATATTCTGCGGGATGCTGCATGGGGAGATGGAGCAGAGGGAGAGGCTTAAGACTGTGGATGCGTTTCGGAGAGGCTGCTTTCGCTTTCTGATCGCAACGGATGTGGCTGCAAGGGGGATTGATTTTGAACAGATTACCCATGTTGTGAATTATGATTTTCCAACGGGGAAGGAAACGTATGTCCATCGGATCGGCAGAACCGGAAGAAACGGAAAATGCGGTACAGCCATAAGCCTGGTAACAGAAGAGGACAAAAGGATGCTGAAGCAGGTGGAGGCATTTGTGGGGCAGGAGCTGCCCGGCGCGGAAATTCCGGAGATAGAGGAAGAAAAGGAAAAGGCATTCTGGAAAGCCCAGCGCGTAAAAGCAGAAGCGAAACCTAAAAAGGGGGCGGTATTGAACCGGGGAATTACACGTCTGTCCATCGGCGGAGGCCGGAAATCAAAAATGCGGGCTGGGGATATTGTGGGAACCATCTGCAGTATTGACGGCGTGGAGGCCTCAGACATAGGCATTGTGGATATCCGGGACAGTTTAAGCTATGTGGAGATTTTAAATTTTAAGGGGAATCAGGTTATAGAATGTCTTCAGACGAAGCCGATCAAGGGGAAAGTCCGTAAGGTCAGAAAAACAAAGCGGCCGGGGGATTAGAGGCATCCGCGTGCCTCATATCCCTCTGCCTGCCGCATACGGTAATGGCTGGGGGTACAGCCTTTGTGCTGCTGGAAGATTTCCGCATAGTAACTGGGGCTCTGGAAGCCGCAGGACAGGGCAATCTCTGTGATGCTCATAGCGGTATCTGTCAGCAGGCGCATACTGACCTCCAGGCGGTAGGCGTTCAGAAAATCTATGGGCGTTTTGTTCAGGTATTTTTTGAAGATCCGGCAGCATTTGCTGCGGCATATACTGCCCGCGGCTGCAATATCGTTCAGGGAGAGTTTCTGTGTATAGTTCCGGTATATGAACGAGATCATGTTTCTTTGGGTGGATAAGTCCTCCTCCATGGCAGTGCTGTAGGACAATAGATTAGGACTTAAAAGGGAGTAGAGCGCAGCCCAGGCGGCAGTCAGCCTGCTGATCATCATCAGCTCATAACCTTCATAATGCCTTCGGCAGTCCTCACATGCCGCGTCGAAATGCCGGATGACCGCTGCCTCAGCGGGATTGTCTGCGTGAAGATAAATGTAGGGAAGATTCGGATGCCCGGCAATGGGATGGATGTACTTTTCCGTAAGCTCAGGATTGGTACACAGAAGATGGAGACGAAAGACAATGCAGGCAAAATAGCAGTCTGTCTTATCCTCTGAGAAACCGTAATGCATCTGCCGGGCATTTACTATGAGGGCATCGTGTTCCCGGACCGCCAGTTTTTCTCCATTCACATAGTAGACCATGTGGCCTTTCAGAGCTTTCATGTATTCGATATCCTCGTGCCAGTGGCAGAGAGCCTCCATATTGGCATAGGAGGAGAGCCACCGCTCTTTCAGATACAGGGGAATATTGGGGGTGTTGTAGTGGACAATCTCTGAGGCGTCCTTTAAAATGCTTACTCCGTTCACAAATACCTCCTTCATAAATACGATTGTTATAATATAATGGCATATTTTGATAGAATATACGGAATTAATACACTATTATTATACATGAAAATACTTGTTTGTGAAGGAGAAAAGAGATGGATAATATTACGCGCAGGGATGCAGGTCTTCCCTATATATCAGATGATGCGGTATTTGACCAGCAGAAGGTGACCAGAAGACTTTTAAGAGAATTTAATACTACGGACCCCTCGGATTTTGAGACATTGGGCAGGCTGGCGGGAAAAATAGTGAGTGGTGCACAGGAGAATGTGTCCATTATGCCGCCGTTTTACTGTGACTATGGATTTCATATCCAGGTGGGAAAAGGCTTTTTTGCCAATTATAACTGCACCATACTGGATGTGGGCAAGGTTACCATCGGGGAAAATGTTTTGCTTGCGCCAAATGTATCAATCTATACTGCCGGACATCCGGTGCATCCTGCAGCCAGACAGTCAGGATATGAATACGGGATTCCTGTGACGATCGGAAACAATGTGTGGATCGGAGGAAATGTAGTCATCACTCCCGGTGTGCACATTGGAGACAATGTAGTGATCGGGGCAGGCAGTGTGGTGACAAAAGACATTCCCGCCAATGTGGTGGCAGCGGGGAATCCCTGCCGGGTGATTCGCCGGATCACAGATGCGGATAAAAAATACTATTACAAAGACAGGGAATTTGATCCGGAGTCCTGGGCAAAGGTAGAGGCAGTGGAAATCGGTGAGTGATAAGAAAATATTTTATAAAAAGCTGTTTACCCTGGTCCTTCCCATTGCCTTTCAGAATTTTATGACTGCAGCGGTCAGCGCATCCGATGCCATAATGCTGGGTGTGATCAGCCAGGAGGCCCTGTCTGCGGTTTCCCTTGCGGGTCAGATACAGTTTGTTCTGAGCCTGTTTCTGGCAGCACTTACCATCGGGACCACAATCCTGGCAGCCCAATACTGGGGAAAAGGGGATAAGGTGTCGGTGGAGAAAATACTTGCCATTGCGCTGAAGTTTTCCTCTGCCATATCCCTTGTTTTCTTTCTGGGAACCCTGTTGATTCCGGAGACTCTCATGCGGATCTTTACCCCGGATGCAGGTCTGATCGCGCAGGGGGCGCAGTATCTGCGGATCGTGGGAGTGTCTTACCTGCTCATGGGGATTTCCCAGATTTATCTGTGCATCATGAAAAACAGCGGATATACCTTAAAAAGTACGGTGATAGGTTCTGTCTCCATGGTGACAAATATTGTGCTGAACGCAGTCTTTATTTTCGGCGTCTGGAAGGTTCCGGCTATGGGGATCGCCGGGGCAGCGCTGGCGACGGTGCTGTCAAGGGTTCTGGAGCTGGGATGGGCATTTACAGAATCCCTGCGGCATGGCAGGATCAGGCTGCATGTGAAATATCTGGTGCGCGCTGACCGGGAATTGAAAGGCGATTTCTTCCATTATACCCTTCCTGTGCTTGGAAATGAGCTCATATGGGGATGCGGATTTACCATGTATTCCGTTATTATGGGACATTTGGGCAGCGATGCGGTGGCTGCCAATTCCATTGCCAATATTGTGAAGAACCTGATCGCCTGTCTGTGTCTGGGACTGGGAAGCGGCGGCGGAATCATTGTTGGAAATGAACTGGGAAAGAGGAATCTGGACGCTGCCAAAGATTACGGAGACAGGCTGTGCCGCCTCTCCATTTTGATGGGCGCTCTGTCCGGCCTTCTGCTTCTGGGGTTAAGTCCTATGATCCTCGGCTTTTCCAATCTAAGCCCGGCGGCCCATGGATATCTGAAGGGAATGCTGTTTATGTGTACGTATTACCTCATAGGAAAATCTGTGAATTCCACTGTGATCGCAGGTATCTTCTGCGCAGGGGGAGATTCCAGGTTCGGCCTTTTCTGTGACGCGGTGACTATGTGGGTGGTGACAGTACCTCTTGGACTGCTGACAGCGTTTTATTTTAAAATACCGATATTGGCTGTGTACTTTATCATCAACCTGGATGAGATCATCAAACTTCCGGCTGTATACATACATTACAAAAAGTATAATTGGGTGAGGGATATAACAAGAAGCGGTCAGTGATACTGTTATAATGAGATATTCTGCAGTCTCAAGGGCGCATGACAGATACAGGAAAATGTCTGCAGCTGGCAAAGAGAAAGGAAAGATACCGGAAGGGGCATATTAACAGCCCTGGCGGCATCTTTCCTTTTTTTCAGGGAAAAGCGGGGAATGTTTTTTTACCAGAGATTGCCGTCCTCATCAAAGGGGAGGTATTCCGGTTCGCTCTCAATGATCAGATTTGGGTTGTTTTTTGCTTCCTCATAGTAAGATTCTGAGAGCATGATATGTTCTATGTGGAGGCTGTTTGGAATCCTTACAACCCTGGGATTCTTTTTATCGATCTCATTGCAGGTTCTTATGCAGACCTGGATGGCTTCCCTGTCGCTCTCCATGACAATGGGAATCCGCACACCGCCCAGAACTGTACAGGTGATCGCGTTTGGGTACATGGAGGATAAGTCCAGTTGATTGAAGACGCGTTTTGTGGTGGCGCTGGAATAGCCAAGTCCGATCCCGTTTCCATGGGTTTCAGGACTCAGATCCAGGACACAGACGCGCTGTGACCGGATTCCGCCTGTTGCGTATGGGGTACAGAAGGTTCCGGTGATATTGGGATCCATACCATCTCCGCTGAAGTTTTTTCCAATCTGGTCAACGACCAGAACATCACAGGAATCAACCAGAATCCTGGGCATATTGGCAAAGGCCTCCTGCAGGAGAGGCGGTTCTTTTTCAATGATCTCTTCTGCATTTACGGCTATGATCTTACATGTTTCGTCATACGCATTTTCAATGGTTGGGACTGCAAATAAAATAGGGGCGTTTTTAATGATCGCACGGCCGAACATGGGGACGTATTTGGCCATATTCTTGAAGCCCGCTTCATGGCAGACCTCAGCGCCGTGCTGTTTTCCAAGGCCGATAGCCATCATCTTCATGATTCCGCTTTCGTAGGGGCCGCGGAATGCTGTATGGGGTTTGATGCGGCATCCAAGGATGATACCGTCGGATTCGGCGGCGTTTTTGTCAATGAATACATCCATGCCTTCCTCATTTACCCCGATTTTTTTGACCTCCATGGAAGAAATAATAGGACAGCCTACATAGTCCTCTGTGATTCCGTAGCCTTCCAGGATCGCCCGCTGACCTTCCGCAGTGGCTCCGCCGTGGCTTCCCATGGCAGGGACAATGAATGGATGGGCGCCTCTTGATCTTACAAAGTCAGCAATGCATTTTGTTGTGAGTGCTACGTTTGCGATGCCCCGGGAACCGGCAGTGATGGCGATGCGCATGCCGGGTTTTACTTTGGAGGAGAACTTCTCCTGGGAAAGCAGGGATTCAATGATTCCGGGTATTTCCTCCGGCTCAATTTTGGGCCGGGGAAATACCTGTTTTACTTTAAACATTTTCGGGATGGTCTGGTCACTGACCAGGTCTGCGACAAAGGGTCTTTCTCTCATGAATAAATTCCTCCTGTTATCTTAGAATATTATCATATATCCGCCGGCTGCAAGCAACAGCAAAATAAGGAAAAAGACAGATTCCATCATTTCTGATACGGTATATGTTTTGATGCCTCCCTTGATGGAGAGCCCGCTGATATTGGTTACGATCCAGAAACCACTGTCGTTTACGGTTGCGCCGAAAAGTGTTCCGGACAAACAGGCCATTGCCACAAACACCGGCGGCAGTGTGATGGCGGAAGCCACGCCGGACATAATGGTCATACTGGTAAGCGCAGATACGGTACCTGAGCCGGTCACCTGTTTGATCAGCAGGCCGACCAGGTAGGACAGGATCAGAACAACAAACACATTCTGTGCAAATCCGCTCACAATATCAGCAATGGCATCGCTGACGCCTGTGATTGTGATGATGTTGGAGAAAGCACCGCCCGCACCTGTGATCAGGAATACGATACCTGCGGAGGAGAGAGAATCTGTAGCAGCCTTTTCCGCTTTCTCTTTGCCCATACATTTTACGCCGATCAGATAAGCCACAATGGCTCCTGCCAGCAGAGCAACTGTTTTGTCACCTAAAAAGAGGAAAATACCGGGCTGTGCATCACCCATGGCACTGCCTGTAACTGTGTTTAAAAGAATCAAAATGATCGGCACAAAAATAGGCAGTAAAGCAAAGCCGAAAGACGGCGGTGTGATGGAGCTGTCCTCCTGTGCATCGATATGGACGCCGGCGGAAGACTCATCTGTTTCAGGATTCCAGAAGTCCGTCTTTTTGTCCAAAAACTTTGTATAGATAAAGATAACAAGGAATACGCCGATCAGTCCGAAAACAGTGCCGAATGCGATCATAATGCCTGTGTCAAATCCGAAGATCTCGCCTGCGGCAAGGGGAGCCGGGGTAGGGGGCACCATGGTGTGGGCAGCGGCAGCGCCTATGGTGATGGCGCCTACAATATGGGCAATGGATTTGTTGATCTCTTTCATAAGAGCAATGCCGATCGGAATCAAAATAACAAAGGTCACATCAAAATATACCGGGATGGCGAGAATAAAAGCAGCCAGGCCGATGGCGTAGATCGCTTTTGTTTTGGGGAATGCTTTTACGATCTTTGAGGCAATGATCTGGGCACCGCCGGACCTGCTGACCAGTTCGCCCAGGATAATGCCGAAACCGATGGGAAGCCCCATACCCTTTAACATGTTGCCGAAGCCCACATTGATGCCGTCTATGGTCTCAACCAGGGAAACGCCGGATAATGCGCCCATCAGGATACTTCCCAACACTAAAGAAATGGCAGCATTTAATTTTACTTTCAGAATTAAAAATAAGATAACAACCATGGAAATGATCAAGGACATGAATAACCATGCAGAATGTGACATAACAAATACCTCCGTTCGTTTTTAAAATTCAAATATGACTTTCAGCATAGAGGCTGCGTTTTTATCAAAATCTGCAAAAGCAGCGGCTGCATCGTCAAATTTATATGTATTGGTAACTATTTTATCCAGGTCGACCTTTCCCTCTTTTACAAGGTCAATCAACTGCAGGAAATCTTTTTTCAGTGCGTTTCTGGAACCGAAAATGTTAAGTTCTTTTTTCTGGATCAAAGTACAGTTTACAAGGGACTACACAGGGTAGGTATCTGACGGGAGGGGTTCCGCCCGTCAGATTTTCCATGTGATATTCAAACTATCGCTTGTGGCGGCTATGGTGGTAATCATCAAATCCACCACACGCCGCTTGTCGTCAAAGGATACATCCTCCCAAGTGTCGAGGTAGCCGGAAATCTGGCTGACCTGTTCCGGGCTGATGGCTTCCACCGTCAACTCCGCTATCCTCGCCAGAAGTTCCTGCTTGCGCCCGTCCAGTTCCGCTATCTTCACATTCACATAGGAGAGCAGCACATTGTTTGCGCCCGTCAGACTGTCCACCAGCTTTTCAATCTCGCTGTCCACATGGAGAAGTTCCACTTGCAGGGCGGCGATTTTCGGGTTTGCCTTTGCCGCTTTCTTCCTGCCCGTCAGCGTCTTGTGCTTTTCCAGCTTTTTCACCATCTGCTGGTAAACCACCGCTTCCAGCTCCGAAGTGATGATTTTCCCACACCCGGCACAGCTTTTATTGTCCAGCCGCTTTGTGCAGCGGAGATATTGCTTTCCCACAGGATTGTTAATGCTCATAAGGGCATATCCGCAGTTTCCGCACTTGATTTTTCCCGCCAGCCATGTATGGGTTGCTTTCCGGGCAGACTGGATTTTCATGTTGTTCATCAGCTTCTTGCGGCAGGTCAGCCAGATGTCGGAGGGGACAATGCCCTCATGGGGAGCCAACACCAGCATTTGGTCTTTCAAGTCGTTCTTTTTGCTGGGCTTCACATCCCGCCCTTGATACAGATAGCAGCCATTCATGCCGGTAAAATCGGCAGCGTCATTGACAATGATTGTCCCTTGACTTTTGAAAAATTCGTACACATCAAGGTCTGCCCGCACATAGACAGGATTGCGTAACATCTGCGCCAGCGTGGGGCGTATTAGTTCCTTGCCGTTGAATAAAATTCCCTGTTCGGCAAAGTACCGGGTAATGTCCCCGTAGGAGGTTGTGGGCTGGGCGTACATCTCGAACATCAGCCGGATATTTGCCGCTTCGTCTGGGTTTACCACCAGCTTCTTTGTGTTGATACCGTCCATCTTGATTGGCTCTGTATGGAAGCCATAAGGGGCTTTTCCACCCATCTTAAATCCTCGCTGGCTGCGGGAATAATAAGCGTCCGTCACCCGCTTCTGTATCGTTTCCCGTTCAAGCTGGGCGAACACGATACAGATATTCAGCATAGCCCGCCCCATCGGAGTAGAGGTATCAAACTTTTCCGTAGAGGACACAAACTCCACATTGTATTGCTGGAACAACTCCATCATGTTGGCAAAGTCCAGAATGGAACGGCTGATACGGTCGAGCTTGTAAACCACGACCTTTGCTATCAAGCCCCGCTTAATGTCCCGCACCAGTTCTTGAAACTTTGGACGGTCTGTGTTCTTGCCGCTGTACCCTTTGTCTGTGTATTCCTTACAGTTCCCGCCTTTCAATTCGTATTTGCAAAACTCAATCTGGCTTTCAATGGAAATGCTGTCCTTTTTGTCTACCGATTGCCTTGCATAGATTGCGTCTATTCTGTTATTCATTTTGTCGCTCCTTTTCTTAAAAAAGAAACGGAGCTGCTGACAGTTCTATTATACCGCCAGCAGCCCCGTAAATCAACGATGGCTTCGGAAAACCTTACGCCCCGGCTTCCTCTTTCTGCCGCTTATCGGCATATTTGCGGAACACCTCATAAAGCTGCTGCTCCAGTTCCCAGCGTTTGGCCACTTCCTGTTCCGGCGTGAACACCGGGGAGAGGTTTTCCAGCGTGATTTCTTTTCCCTGAAAAGTCACGACCTCTGTTTCTTTTTTGTATCTGATATGCTCCATAGAACCTCCTGTATTCAATTTTCAAGGTACAATGCCGCACAGGGACGGCGTAAAAATCTGCTTATAAAATCACCTTTCCTTTGTGTGCCGCTGTTGCCGCTTCAACTCCGCCAGCACTTCCGGCGGGATACGGTCAACCAGCCGCTGTAAATTGTCCAGTTCGCTTTTCAGCTTTGCCCGTTCCATCGTATCTTTCATCTTGCCTTTTTCACTGGCTTTTGCCCTTGCTTCCAGCTTTTCATTTTCCGCTAACAGGTCATTGATTGTGACCTTGTATTTTTTCAGTTGCCCGGAGAAATTCTCCATCTGCGGGAACCACTTTTTCAGCATGGAGAGGGCTTCCTCTTTTTTCTTTCCGGCGTTGAACGGGGTAATATCGCCCAGCGTGGCTTCAATGGCTCTTGCCTGTTTGGAGAGATTGACCGCCTGCTTGAACAGACGGGTGGGGATATGCTTCCTGCCTGTCTTGCTGGCGCTTTCCCCACGCTCCAAGTCGGGATATTTCTCCACCATATAAGCGTGAAAATCGTCCTGCCATTTTGTGAGGTTGGCTCTGTTCCCGATAATCTCCTTTGCACACAAGCGGTTGTCCTCTGTCAGAGGGACAAAGACCAAATGCAGGTGGGGTGTTTTCTCGTCCATGTGTACCACGGCCGACACGATATTTTCCCTGCCTACCCGCCCGATGAGGAAGTCTGCCGCCCTCTGGAAAAACGCTTGTATCTCCTTTGGCGACTTCTTCTTGAAAAACTCTGGGCTGGCGGTAATGAGCGTATCCACAAACCGGGTGCTGTCTTTCCTTGTACGGCAACCGGCCTGTTCGATACGGTTTTGAATAAAATGATAGTACCTGCCCTCCGGCTTGACGATATGGAAGTTGTATTTGCTCCGGCTGGTGTCAATGTCGGGGTTGCTGGCGTATTGCTCTTTCTGCCGTTCGTGATGGGCTTCCAGCGGCCTTGCCGGGTTGCCCTTGTGTTTCTCAAACCGCAAAATTGCGTGTTGTGCCATTCTGCTCCTTTCCTCGTTCCATTCTTTTCCAGCGGGTTTCCACAGGGAAAATCCCGCCGAAACTATCTCTGATAGGATAGGAATGGATAGAATATAAATCAATCTTTTTATCTTTATATTTCTATATACCGTCCGGTTTCCGTACTTCCGGGGAGTGATTTCCATACTTCATGGGTATGGTTTTCAGTCCTCCGGCGTTCCATAACCGGATTTCTTGAAGTCGGTGTTTGGAACCGCTTCATAGGATTTTGGGTAAATGCGGTTGGGTTTTCCACAGCCCTGCTTCTGGATCTCCACCAGCCCCGCATACTGCAATTCCCGTAGGGTATTGACGGCTTTCTGCCGCCCACAGTGGAGCAGGGCGACTACCTCGCAGATTGGATAGTACAGGTAAATGCGCCCGTACTCGTCCGCCCAGCCGTTCTTACGGGACAACTCCGTCCGGCGCAGGATAAAGGCGTACAGTATCTTCGCTTCATTGGACAGGGGTGTGAATGTGGGGGCTTCAAAAAGGAAATTGGGCAGCCGGGTAAAGCTGACCGATTTTTCCGGCTGATGGATATAAATGGTGTTTGTCATATCGTGTTTGTGGACGGTTAGAAGCCTGTTTCCGGGGGCAGACGGTAGTTTCTATTGCCTGCCCCTGTTCTGTGCTTGCAAAGCCTTGAAAATCAAGGACTTTTCAGCCCCTAACTGTCCACACAAGACCTCCTTTTCCGTTCACTTTCTGTTTTCTGCCGCCTGTGAACTCTGGCGGCACAGCCGGGGCAGTATTTTGCCCGGTTGGATTTAGGGACGAACACACCGCCGCAGACCGCACAGCGTTTCAAGTCCTTATCCCGGAAAATCTCCGCTTCCAGCGTCCCGTCCAGCGGCAAGACCGCCCAGCGGAACCACTTACAGCAGACCGAGAAAGAAACCGTCTGCGGACAGGTGCAGGTGTCCCCATCGTCAAGGGGCATACAGTTCCCGTCCTCATAACAGCAGCACTCCCGGCGGATCAGGGCGTTTGCCTGTTTCCGCTGCGCTGGGGTCATGCGGTAAAGGGAACCGTCTTGCTTGCGCTCTATGGGCGGCAGTCGTTTATATGGGTTCTCTCTCATGTGTTTCCTCCATTTTGCTTTCCGTTGCCGCTCTCTCCGAAAAGGCTTCCTGCCCCATTCCTGCGGCGTGTTCCGGCGTTGGCACGCTCCCCACAGCTTCGGGACAAGTTGTCCCGAAGTGACCTCTGGACAAAGTGTCCAGAAATTGGCTTCTTGCGGTGCTTCCCCTGCCGGGGTATTCCTTTTCGGACGGTCATTCATTTTTCAAGGTGCAGCTCATCGATGAACTACCCTAAGTCTACACCTAAATGATCGCCCGTCCCGTATATCCGAAAGGTAGGAAATCCGCCCAAAAAACTGCCTATTTCCACGCTCTCGGAATTGTGATATAATAAAAAAACAGAACGACAAAGCGGAAGTGATAAGGAGGAGATAAAATGTATATTAAAAAATATTGGTATAACTATATCGGTGGCACAGACGATAGCCTGACCTTGGTGGACTACCTCTATGACAAAGGCAAAACTGAAATACCTCTGAGTGAGATATTCAATGATACTGGCCTTAGCAAACTAAACTGGAATTTCCATATCTCACCCAATTTAGAATACATTGATTCGGAGGGCCAATGTCACGAATTTTATTATGCTATTGATTTGGCAACTGATTTGGCAGCACTTATTCTTGAGAGTAAGAAAAGTGGTGGGTTCAATATAAAAAATCTGTTTGATGGGGAAAAACGAGATAGGTTTGTAAAAATCATAACTACGCCAGAGGAGGATCAAGCAATGAATCGGGCTTTAGCAGAGTTCTGTGCTTCTCCGCTCGAATATGATCTTCATGAAATGGTAGATGATGAAGATATGCTGGAAATGGCGAAAGACTGCGAAAATATCCGTAAGGAATTGTGCGAATAACTTCCAAATTATCAAGCAGACAAGGAGGGAGTGCATGGAACTATCCATACAAGAACGATTGAAAGACCTGCGTGTGGAACGAGGGCTGACGCTGGAACAGCTTGCGGAGGAAACTCACCTTTCCAAATCTGCTTTAGGCAGTTATGAGGGAGACAATCTCAAAGACATCAGCCACCATGCCCTTATCCAGCTGGCGAAGTTTTACGACGTGACCGTTGATTACCTGCTGGGACGCTCTAAAACAAAAAACCACCCAAACGCCGATCTTGCAGACCTGCGCTTGAGTGATGATATGATTGAACTATTGAAAAGTGGGCGGGTGGATACTTCCCTCTTGTGTGAGCTGGCGGTACACCCGGATTTCCCCCGGCTGATGGCTGACCTTGAAATCTATGTGAACGGAACGGCAGTCAAGCAGGTACAGAGCGCAAATGCCATTGTGGATATTATGAGCGCAACCATTATGAAGCAGCACAATCCCGGCTTGTCCGACCCGCAGTTAAGGCAGCTTGTCGCCGCCCATATTGACGATGACAGCTTTTGCCGCTATGTGATACAGCAAGACATAAACAAGATAGCCCTTGACCTGCGGGAAGCCCATAAGGACGATTTTTTCAGCGTTCCGGAGGACAATCCGCTGGAAGATTTCTTGCAGACCGCCGAGGAAACTGCCAGTCCAGACAGCGACCCGGAGCAAGCGGCTTTGGCGTTTATCTGTAAGCGGCTCAAGCTGAATTTGAAAAAGCTGTCCGAGGAAGAAAAGAAGTGGCTGAAAAAGATTGCACAGAAGTCGGACTTGCTGAAAAATCCAAACCCGCAGCGGGGGAGAAAATAGAGAACGAGAAATTGGAGGGAGTAAAGGTGCAGGAGGCAATTATAAAATTGAAACTTCTCGGTCAAATGCCAGACGCAGTGAAAGATGACCCTACAGAAGAAACCATCAACATGTATGACGAATTGCTCTCCAATGTAAAAACGCCATTGACAAGAGAAGAAGTAGGCGTATTGATTGACATTTTCCCCGAAGGTGGAATGTATGGAGTAGAGTGGGATTTGCTAAAATTGGTAGAGTCTTATTTGATGGAAGCGCCATCAAGTGAAGAGTATCGAAAATTGATTACTGCTTGTCCAAGTGAAGAATGGCGAGAAACTATGCAAGCCCGTTTAGATAATTGGGAAAACAACAAACAATAACTTGTTGGGGAGATAGCAAAGCCAGCCGAGCCAGTCAACGGTCAAGATGAACGGCGCATTTCATGCGCCGCCGTTGACAGCCCCGCCCGTCTTTGCTAATGGGCAATCAAGGCGGGAAAGCCCTAAAATGGCTTCCCGCCCATTTCAATTTTGAGAGAAAAATCCGTCTGCTTTTTCGTAAGTGTGGCTATCCGTCTGGGACACTTTGTCCCATAGTTCGGCGTAGGACGAGGGACGGGGGCATTCATATACGCCCTGTCTGCTGATGAAACCAGTCCTGCGCTTGCGGCTCCACGCCACGCAATCACAGCCCTGTTTTCCTGCCGTAAAAATGCCCTTGCTCTCCCCGGCGGCAACCGCATTTTCGCAGCAACGCCGACAGAGCGTATAACACACTACACTTTGCGAGCAAAGTCGTGTGCCAAGGGGCAAACCCCTTTGGAAACCCCTGACAACAAAACAGGCTGAATATCTCGCACTTTCCCGGTGCTTGATATTCAGCCTTTATTTGTTGTCAGCAGCCCCCGTTTCGTGGTCTGCGTGTAGTTCCTTGTAAACTGACCTAAAGTAAAGTTAAAGTCCAGATTCTGTTTCCCCACACCGATCAGCACAACACGGCCTCCGAAGGCAGCAGCGTCTATGCAGTTCTGGAATGTGGAGGGAAGGCCCACCGCCTCGATCGCCACATCAAATCCGTTTCCGCCTGTGGCTTCCTGCACTTTATCCATAAAAGTTTCCGGATCATCATTTAGTAAAATGTGGTCAATCCCGAAGGTCTCCTGTGCGTAAGCCAGTTTTTTGGGAGCTACATCGCAGATAGTCACATCCGCGCCCAGAGCTTTTGCGGCTACGGCTGCCAGCACACCGATGGTTCCGGCACCGATAATGAGAACCTTGTCATCTTTTGTTACATTTGCCCTTGTGACGCCGTGATAGCTGATGCAGAAGGGTTCGATCAATGCCAGTGTTTTCGGGGAGAGTCCCTTGCCGTCATAGATCCTTTCAATAGGCATTGTGATATATTCCGCAAAGGCACCTTCTCTCTGAACACCCATGGTCTGGTTGGTGGTGCAGCAGTTCACCAGGCCTCTCTGGCAGGAGTAGCATTCCGTACAGTTGAAGTATGGATTGCAGGTTACTATCATGCCCTTTTCAAGGCCCTTGTCATTCGGCTCGATCTCTATGATCTCGGCGGAGAATTCATGGCCCGGTGTTCTGGGATATGAAAAATAGGCAAAAGTTCCGCGGTAGGACCCCAGATCACTGCCGCAGATGCCGCCGTATAATACTTTTAACAGTGCTTCACCTTTTTTTGGTACCGGCATAGGGAGTTCTTTAATAGAGACTTGACCGGGAGTATCGATAAACATTGCTTTCATAATTGTTGTTCCTCCAAAATGTTATAGGAAATTGCTTGTTGTATACAAGAGATGATAGGGTAAAATAGAAAAGATGTCAATAGAAAAAAGAAATAAATACTGAAATTTTCGATAATTTGTTATCTATATACAAAAAATAACTGATAAAAATGTGCATTATAGCCAAAAGAAAAATGTGGTTAAAAAGTTAGAAAAATAACAATGTATACAACTGTGGTGGAATTGAAAGGAGACAGGCTTTGCAATCCGCAGAAAATGTGGTAATATATGTAACAGATCATAACTATTCATCAGGTCTGCGCATTTACTTTGCTGACCGTAAGAAAACGTTTCGCAGCCAAGTAAAAATCCCATCGCCAAAGGCGGTTTTGCATGGATCTTTGCCTGTAACTGTGAGGGAATAGAACAGTTACAACAGAACACAAGTTGCGCAGTGCACTGCAGAAAGGCGGCAGAATGCAGAAAGAGAGTTTGAAACAACAGGCTTACAATGCCATAAAAGCGAAAATATTAAATTGTGAATATGCACCAAATACTTTTATCAATGAAGAACTGCTGCGGGAAGAGGTGTCGGCCAGCAGAACGCCGGTCCGGGATGCCATCAGCAGGCTGGAGCAGGAGGGGCTGGTGAAAATTCTTCCGAAGAAGGGAATCATGGTCTCAGATCTGTCTTTAAGCCAGATCAATATGATATATGAGACCAGGATGATGCTGGAACCATACGCCATCCTTCATTATGGGAACCGGATAGAACAGGATGTGTATATGAAATATTACCAGGATTATCAGGCGTACTTAAAAGGCGCTGATCTGCCATATTCCTACGATGACATGGATGATCTTTTTCATCAGATGTTTATTGACGCCACATCCAATGTATACTTTCTGAAAACCTATGAGCTGATCAACAGCCAGATAAAGCGAATGCGGATCATGAGCGGGGAATGCTCCGAAAAGCGCCGTAAGGAGACCATCCAGGAACATCTGAAGATTACGAAATGTGCACTGAAACAGGACTGGGACGGCGCAGCCGAAGCCATGAAAGAGCATCTGCATTTTTCTAAGAATGCCATATTTGAATTATTGTTTAAAGGAAATGACTGGTCTTTATAAATAGGAAGACCGGTCATTTCCTTTTTATGAAATACTCACAAAATGGAAAATTGTTTTTTATGGAAAGACACGAAAGTGTAAAAAATCAAAAACTGTTGTATACAACAGCGGATATATGAGCTATAATAGGGGCAGTCAATAAAGAAATTGCTTGTTGTACAGAAACTAATGAACAGGTCAGTGCACAGACTGTGCAGGCCGCAGTATGAAATAGTACAGAAAGGGCTTCTATTATGAGCATGCAGAGAAAAGAAACAGTAATACAGTTTGGAGAAGGAGGATTTCTCCGGGGATTTGTAGATTATTTCTTTCAGAAATTAAAAGAAAAAGAATTGTTTGACGGTTCTGTTGTGGTGGTACAGCCGATTGAAAAGGGAATGATCGGCGAACTGAATAAGCAAAACTGTGAGTACAATTTATTTTTAAGAGGAATTGACAAGGGGGAAGTTGTGGATGAGCATACTCACATTGATGTCATTTCAAGGTGTATCAACCCCTACACAGAATATGAGGCTTATGAAAAATTAGCAGAAAATCCGGACTTCCGGTTTATCGTATCCAATACAACGGAGGCCGGAATAGAGTTCGTTTCAGATAACAAGCTGGAGGATAAGCCGGCAAAATCTTTCCCGGGCAAACTGACTCAGTTATTGTACAGGCGCTTTTTACTGGGATTAAAAGGATTTATCATCTTATCCTGTGAGCTGATCGACCATAACGGAGAGGAATTGAAAAAATGCTGTATGAAGTATGCGGATCTGTGGAATCTGGGAGAAGAATTCAAGACCTGGATGGAGACAGAAAATGACTTCTGTTCTACTTTAGTGGACCGCATCGTGACAGGATTTCCCCGTGAAGAGCATGAAGCGCTGTGTAAAAGAATCGGGGAGCAGGACAACATGATGGATACAGCGGAGATATTCCATCTGTGGGTGATCCAGGGAGATCATGAGGACGAACTGCCTCTGGTGAAGGCCGGTTACAATGTGATCTGGACAGACAATGTGGACCCTTATAAGAAGAGAAAAGTCAGAATTTTAAACGGTGCCCACACTTCCATGGTGCTGGGAGCACATCTGTACGGTTTGGAGACGGTGGGGGAATGCCTGAAAGATGAAAAAGTATCGGCACTTCTTAAAAAATGTATTTTTGAGGAGATTATTCCGACGATTGGGGATACACAGGACAATAGAAATTTCGGAGAAGCAGTTTTGGAACGTTTTGCAAATCCCTTTATCCGTCATCTGTTGTTGTCCATCGCCTTAAACTCCGTGTCCAAGTTCAAGGCAAGAGTGCTGCCCACCATTTTGGAATACAAAGAAAAATACGGTTCCTATCCGCAGGGGCTTACCTTCTCACTGGCTGCCCTGATCGCGTTTTACCGCACAGATGCGGCGAACGATGGGGAAGAAATCGTGGCATTTATGAAAGAGGCTTCTGTTGCGGATATTTTAAAGAAAGAAGAATATTGGGGACAGGATTTAAGCCCGATGCTGGATGTGGTGCAGAAATGGTATGACTGTATTGAGGCGGAGGGAATGGAGAAAGCTTACGGCGAGGTTCTGGCGTAAAGGAGAAAATATGCAGGATTTTATCAAAATCAACAGAGAAGATATGGCAGCAGTTGCCTTAAAACCAATGAAAAAAGGAATGACCGTTACCGTGGATGACACACAGATCACACTTCTTGAGGACATTCCCCAGGGCCACAAATTTGCCCTGTGCCATATGAAAAAGGGTGCTCCCGTCATAAAATACGGCGCGACGATCGGTTATGCAAAAGAAGACATCCAAAAAGGAAGCTGGATCCATGTCCACAACCTGAAGACATCTCTGGGCGATGTGCTGGAGTATAAATACGAACCGGTTTCACTGAAAGAACTGACGGGTAAAAAGGCTTCTTTTATGGGATACAGAAGGGTGGACGGTACGGTAGGCGTGCGGAATGAGCTTTGGATCCTTCCCACAGTGGGCTGTGTCTCCTCTGTGGCAAAGGCCATTGAGCAGGAGGCGAAAAAAAGATTTCCGCTGGGAAATGTGGAGGAGATCGTGGCCTTTACCCATCCCTACGGATGTTCCCAGATGGGCGAGGACCAGGAAAACACAAGAAAAGTTCTGGCAGATATGGTCCATCATCCAAATGCCGGGGGAGTTCTTGTGCTGGGTCTTGGATGCGAGAACTGCAATATTCCCGTTCTAAAAGAGTACATCGGTGAGTACGAGGAAGACCGGGTGAAATTCCTGCAGTGCCAGGATACAGAAGACGAGATTGAGGAAGCACTCACTATTCTGGGTAAACTCTATGAAAATGCGAATAAATGTGTCAGAGAAGAGTGTGATGCAGGAGAACTGATCATCGGCATGAAATGCGGCGGTTCTGACGGCCTGTCAGGAATCACGGCGAATCCGGTGGTGGGGGCTTTCTCCGACATTCTCATATCAAAAGGCGGCACAACCATTCTCACGGAAGTGCCGGAGATGTTTGGTGCGGAGACGATTCTTATGAACCGGTGTAAGAACAGAGAGGTATTTGAAAAGACTGTTCATCTGATCAATGATTTTAAAGATTATTTTACCAGGCATAACCAGACAATCTATGAAAACCCATCTCCCGGCAATAAAAAAGGCGGGATTTCCACACTGGAGGACAAGTCTCTGGGGTGTACCCAGAAGTCAGGTTCTGCACCGGTGACAGATGTATTAAGGTATGCTGAGAGGGTAAAAGAAAAGGGATTAAACCTTCTGTCAGCACCCGGAAATGACTTGGTAGCAGCCACCAGTCTGGCCATCTCTGGAGCACAGATCGTCTTATTTACAACCGGAAGAGGTACACCGTTTGCGTCACTCGTACCCACCATTAAAATATCTTCTAATTCAGGCCTGGCGGATTATAAATCCAAGTGGATAGATTTTGACGCCGGAAAAATGGTGGAAGATAAAACAAAAGAGGAATTGGCGGAGGCCCTGTTTGAGTACATTATACGGGTAGCATCAGGTGAGAAGGTGAAGGCAGAAAAAGCAGGCTATCATGATATTGCAATTTTCAAGCAAGGGGTAACATTATAACAATATAGAAGTGAATGGTAAGTTTCACAAAGTTCATCGCTTGGTGGAACTTACCATCCATCTATATCACATCCAGCCACGCAGCCAATTCAACCACAGACTGCCCTATAACCGGACGCATGCAGAGCAATTATCTGCACTCTGCTCCAAGCCAACCTGGTAGAATTCGCAGCTAATCACCATCCAATTCAGCCACCGACTGCCCTATAACCGGACGCATGCAGAGCAATTATCTGAATTCTGTCCCAGCCAACACGGTACTATCCGCAGCCAGTCACCAGCCAAACCCAGCCGCAGGCTTCCCCGTATGGACGTTTCAGAGCGGTAGAGAATCTTACAAGATCCATACGCTAGCAAGCACTTAGTGAAGAGCCCTAAGGCGATGAACTTAGTGCGGGTTGCGTATTAGCTTGGAAGTTCTCTGCTCTCGGCCATACGGGGAAGCCTGCGGCTGGGTTTGGCGTCCGCTTTCTCCAAAACGATGAACATCCACTACATCAATCCCGGAATATCTATATACAGAAAAATCACAATAGTGTATACTTTCTAATAAACCACACCCCATCACCGGCATAACCCCATTACCGTACAACCACACATAACAGCACCCCCATGCCGCAAAGAAAAAGAACAGGACAGTAAATAGATATGAGCAAAGTATTGATTATTGAGGATGATGAAATATTAAATGCAGGTCTCTGCTTTCACCTCCAGAGAAAGAATATAGAGGCAGAACCTGCCTATACCCTGGCGGAAGCAGATTCGTATTTAAAATCACAAGAACCGGATCTGATTCTTTTGGATGTGAATCTGCCGGATGGCAGCGGCTTTGATTTTGCCCGAAAAGTGCTTGCCAAACAGTCCGCCGCCTTTGTATTCCTCACAGCCCACAATCTGGATGACGATGTGATACAGGGCCTGCAGCTTGGCGCAGATGATTACATTACAAAACCCTTCAGCATCCGCGTGGTGGTGGAAAAAATCCAGACCATTCTGCGCCGATGCGCCAGGTCAGAGGAGACTTCCGGTGTATATGTCTGCAGGGAACTGGAAGTGGATTTTGTGAGGCGAACAGCCAGCAAAAACGGGCAGATACTGACACTGACTCCTACGGAATTTAACCTTCTGGAACTGTTCTGCAGAAATCCAAACAGGATTCTTTCAAAGGAAATCCTGCTGGAAAAGGTATGGGATGACAGAGGAAACTATGTGAATGACCATGCGCTGACCTTAAATATCAGCAGACTGAGAGGAAAACTGGAAGACGGGGAAAACACCTATATAAAAACTGTGTACGGTATGGGCTATGAATGGATGGGAGGCAGCAGATAATATGAAAAAAATCGTGTGGCCCATTCTCACAGCAGTGCATTTCCTGGCCGCGTGCGGGGGGAGCTTTTTTCTCTTTTTGCAGCCTGTTTCATTTGAAATAAAGATATTTTTGTGGGTATCCATGTGGGGACTGTGGGCTGCCGGGATTGGCAGCTATCTGTATTTCAGGAACCAGTATGTGAAATATTCCCGGGGTGTATGCCATTATGCACAGGAAATTATGAATGGGAATCCCTGTGCCGAGGTACAGAATCAGGAGACATTGACCTCCAAGATGGTCATGGAGCTTCAGAAGACAGGGGAAATTCTGGAATATAAGGCCAGGGCGGCAGAAAAGGAAAAGGCGGAGACGCAGCAGATGGTATCTGATATTACACATCAGTTGAAAACACCCATAACGAATATAAAAATGTACGGGGAAACACTCTGTGAGGAAAATCTGTCAAAAAATGAGGAGAGGCAGTTTATCCAAATCATTCTGCAGCAGGTTGATAAACTGCAATTTATATAATTATTCCTCTAACTTTCCCCATTTTACAGGCCTTTCCGCCTGTCCATTAGTGAAATGATATGTAGTTTCCCTTATTTTTGCCCTTATGAGATAATCACAAGGGAAATAAGGGAATTTTTTTAGTCATTACCTACCACTTTATCAAGAAGCCGAACCGATTTTCGTTTCGCATCTCTTGTGGAGTGAGCATAGACATTCATTGTGGTACTGACATCTGAGTGTCCCAACAATTCCTGTACATCTTTTGGGGCTGCTCCATTTGCTAAAAGGTTGCTTGTATAGGTGTGACGTAACTGGTGGAAATGAAAGCCTTCAAATCCCTCTAATGCTTTTGCCACCTTTCTGCATACCGTCCCCAAAGTAGTCGGAAGTTCCAGACAACCATCCGGTCTTAAGCAGACAAAAGAAATTTCTTTATAATCTGCCGGGACTTCCTGCGTTCTGTCTAAGCAATAATATTCGTAGTACACTCTGTTTTTCTCTTTGACCTCTTTGTAGTAGTTCGTGTGATAAAGTTCTTCGTACTGCATTCGATTTTTTAACTGCTCTTTCCGGGCATTACGGAAAATCTCTACCAGTGTATCTCCAAAATCAACAACCCTTACTTTTTTCCGCTTGGTTGGTCCGATGATATATTTGCGCTTTGAGCCATCATATCGGATGCTGCGTCTTATGGTAAGGCATTGTTCTTCCAGATTTACGTCCTGCCATGCCAAACCACAGGCTTCTCCAATACGAAGCCCGGCATAATAGGCTATCTGGATTGGAAGTATTGCGGCTGGGTTCTTTTTTTGCAGATAAGCAAGCAGTCTTTCATAATCTTCTCGTGAAATTGGTTGGACATTTCCGTCCATATCCTCATCAGAAAACAAATCCACTTCATCCGTCTGATACCGCAGTTTAATATACTGCATAGGATTGAACGTAATATACTGCTTTGGAAATACTGCAAAGCGGAATGATTGCTGCATGACTGCGGAAAAAGAATGGATGTAATCTTTGCTGTAACCCTTTCTCTCTTTTCCATCGGGATGAACTCCCCCGAAGGAAAGCAAATCGAAGAAAGATTGCAAATGTTCAGAGGTTACATTTTTCAGTTTACGTTCTGCCAATGGGTGTTTCTTAATATTTCGGATTGTTCCGAGGTAATTCTCCACCGTACCATTGCTGAGCGTACCTGTTTTTAATTCCTCCTCTGCCCACACATCCAAAAGCTGTCCGACTGTGAGATTATCCGCTTTGGCAACAAATTTCTTTTTCTCATAATCATCCATTGCCTGACGGAGCAGTTTTTCAGTTTCACTTTTGCTTTCTGTTCCAACGCATTCTTTCTGAACAAGATTGCCGCTTGCGTCCTCTACATAGAAGCGGTAGTACCATTTCTTTCCTTTTTTTCTTACAGATCCTTTTGCCATAATCGTATGTCTCCTTTCGATATTAGACAATCGGAACTGATGAAATGCTTCGTGCGTGTAAGTATATCATAACTCCGGTTGTCTTACTATACCGATTCGGAATCTTCGTATAAGACTTCTGATAAAAGATTTGCAAGCCTTTGTTCTGCTGTTTTTGGTTTCTTGGAATAGAGCCTTACAATGTCTGCCATCTCATTAAAAGCATTGATGGTATGAGTGATTTCCCTTAAGAACATAATCTCATTATATTCCTCATTCGATTCAAACCCTATTGTTTTGGCAATATCCGTCTGACCAGCATTTCCCTTGAAGTTTTTGCAGGCGAACTGGAAGGAATCCAAAAACAGACCATATTGTTTTAACATCAGCAGTAATAAATCTTTTGAAAAAGCATCTTCTTCTTTGGTAAGGGCAAGCGGTAACTGTTCCAGAATATCTCCCATCGCATCACGAATCTGTAATTCTCTCTTATCCGTAATGTCGGTTTCATATTCATCTGTTTCCCCTTTGAGCCATTCCACAGATACATGGAGTGCTTCCGAAAGACCTTCCAGCACCATTTTTTTCGTATTGTCAATCGAACCATTCTCATAACGCAGGATTGTAGAAGCGGTAACTCCCATCTTCTCTGCGACATAAGGCTGTGTCAGATTCAATTCCAGACGGCGCTGTTTTATTCTGCTGCCTATCAGCTTGCGTAATTCTTTATCTTTCATGCTGACTGCCTCCTTTTTCGGTATGTATGAATTATAGCATTGTTTTTCCGAAATTGCAATATGCAATGCAATATTTATTTTTAACATTTCGTAACGCTTGACAAAAAGATGTGAAAAGGATATACTTACATCACAGGAATTGCATAATGCAATTTATAAGGAGGTGATTATATGACGCAAAGAAAAATTGCATTATCCATCGAAGAAGCTGCCGACTATACGGGAATCGGCAGAAACACCTTAAGACAGCTTGTAGAATGGAAGAAACTTCCGGTATTAAAGGTTGGTCGTAAAGTCCTGATTAAAACCGATATTCTGGAAATGTTTATGGAAGCGAATGAAGGTCGTGATTTGAGGGATAGAGGAAATGTAAAAGCCGTAACAAGAACTGCGGCAAATTAAAAAGGCGGCTTCCCAAGAAACCGCCAAAGGTTCTATCAGACCGAAGCCATGATATACCTACACGCAAGAAGATTATACCATGTGCTTCTTCTGATACGCAACCAAGAACTTATGTTTGTGAAGGAAAGGAGAATGTAAGAATGGCAAAATCAACAAAAAGTTATGAAGCACGAATGCTTGAAATGGAAAAGAAAGAGCAGGAAAGCCTTGAAAAGGCGAAACGATATGCGGCACAGAAGAAAGAACTTCTGAAGCGAAAGAAAGCCGAAGAAAGTAAAAAACGAACCCATAGGCTCTGTCAGATTGGCGGTGCGGTGGAATCCGTTCTCGGTGCGCCTATTGAGGAAGAAGACATCCCAAAGCTGATTGGTTTTCTGAAAAGGCAGGAAGCCAACGGGAAATTTTTCTCAAAGGCAATGCAGAAAGAAGTCAATACCGATATGGAGGAAGTGTAATGGCGGAGGGGATGAGTTTTTCATTCCCTTCATTGCTTTTTCATGAAGGGCGCACTTATGGACAACCAGAGGTCGTCCCAATAAGTTTGCCACAAGTGGCAACCGGTCTGCGTTCACGCTTGCCGGGCTCGTTCCGTCGGCGGGGCTTTCAGCCAGACCTGCTCATGCCGCAGGAGGCACTCTTCGCCAGAGAGGCGCATTCCATGCAGGCTGCTATGCGCAGGGCACTCTTACGCAGAGGGCGTTCCGGCAATGCTGCTTTTCCTAAAACCGAAAGCAATGTTGCCGGAAATCTATGCCGGATGTGCAGAAAGGAGGAATCCAGACATGGCGATTTTTCATTACACAGTCAAAATAGTCGGACGAAGTAAAGGGAAATCTGTTATCTCCGCTTCCGCATATCTCAATGGGGATGTGATGAAAAACGAGGAAACCGGGAGAATCAGTTATTACACTTCTAAAAAAGAAGTGGTCTACACTCGGCTGATGATGTGTGAAAACGCACCTCCTGAATGGCAGATAGTACCAGAAGAAAATATAAAACGCTTTCAAAAATCTGTCCGATACAAAAGATCAGAAGATAAAGAAGCTGCTTTAGAAAAATTTAAAATCACATTTCAGAAACAAAGGTTATGGAATGAGGTATTGAAGATTGAAAAAAATGCAGATGCCCAACTTGGCAGGTCATTTGAATTTGCCCTTCCCAAAGAATGGAACAGACAGGAACAAATTCAATATACAACTGACTATATTCAAAAAACTTTTGTAGATAGAGGAATGTGTGCTGATTGGAGTATCCACGATAAAGGGGATGGCAACCCCCATGTCCATCTGCTTCTGACTATGCGTCCTTTTAACCCGGATCATTCTTGGGGAAAGAAAGAAGTCAAGGATTGGGATTTTCTCAGAGATAAAAACGGAAATATCGTGATTGATGAATCCCATCCGAACTGGTGGCAGGATAAGAAAAACCCTGACCGTCATGGAATCCGTATCCCTGTATTAGACGAAAACGGAATTCAGAAGATGGGTGCAAGAAACCGCCTGCAATGGAAACGGGTGCTGACCGATGCTACCGGATGGAACAATCCAAAAAATTGTGAACTGTGGCGGAGTGAATGGGCAAAGGTGTGTAATGAACATCTTCCTTTGCATAATCAGGTCGATCACCGTTCTTATGAAAAACAGGGAAAACTCCAGATTCCTACCATCCATGAAGGCGCTGACGCAAGAAAGATTGAACAAAAGTTTCTTGCCGGGCAGGAAATAAAAGGTTCGTGGAAAGTAGCGGAAAATCAAATCATAAAACAACAAAACACGTTATTGCAAAAGATACTGGACACCTTTGGAAAAGTATCGGGTGCATTATCATTATGGAAGGAGCGATTAAATGACATTAGAAGAAAGCCGGGAAATTATACCCTTAATGGAATCCATGATTGGGCAAATCGAAGAACAGCAGACCTTAATGGCAGAAATGATTCTGGAAATGCAGAACCGGGACACCCAACTCTCTCTTATGCAGGAACAGAATCAGAAATTGCAAAAATTAAACAGCGAGTTATCCGAGCTGCTCAACATTTTGCCAAATACCGAGGAACTGCTTTCCAAGATGGAAGAACAGAAAACGAAGATAGAACTTTTGGAAAACGAAAATCAGTAATGGCAGAAATTGGCACAGACTCTGAACAGCGAAAACAGTTTATTGCTGAAACAGAACACCGAATTGCTGAACTGGAACAGCAAATAAGGAAAGGACGTGATATAGATGAACGAATCCAGAGAATCAAAGAACGCCGAACAGTTGGAAGAACTTCTGCTCTTGACCGAGGAGATACAAGAAGAACTGGAACAGAAAGACCAGCTTATCGAGGAACTGAAGACGCAGCTCAGCGAATCTCTGACCTTGAACGAGAAATTAAACAAAGAGAACAAAGCCGGGAATATTCAAGCATTAAAGAACGACTTGAAGCTGGCAGACAGAGCATTGCAGATCGAGAAAGAGAAGCTGCGAAGCGCAAACGTCATGATCGGGGAATGTCAAGATAAAATACGATGCTTAACACAACAACGGGATTATGCCCGGACACATCAGAAAATCGTAGAGATACCGGTAGAAAAGCCGGTACTCTATGAAAAATGTGAAGCCTGTGACCGGACAGACTATCAGAATGCAAAAGCAAAATACGAAACACAAAAAGAGCGACTTGCAGGACAATATAAAGCAAAAACGGTAATGTTCCAAACAACCTTGTTCCTTCTTGCATGGTATTCGCTGACAACCACTCTTTTTCAGGCAGTACAGTCAGATGTGCTCCTTTCCGATTGTAAATCATTCTTCCATGATGCAGCGTCATTCATACAAACTTTTATCGGATGGACGATTGATGCTGGGCAATCTGTGGCACAGATCAGTACAAAAATTCCCAATGCGTTTATAGCCGGAATCATATATTGGTTATTGCTGATATTAGTTGTTGGAATATACGTAGCAGGAACAGGGATACTTGCGATACTGATAGAAATAAAGATTATAGAATTATATAAGAAAAACTGTTGGGATGTTATTACTCTACTAATGATACTGACAAGTGCTGTTGTCATCATTTATTTTGGAGAATCAATCAAAAAAGTAATGCCCATAAATCTTTTGTTTCTTTTATTATTTATACAGGGAATATATCTTGGAATCCGGTGTTATCTGAACACTCTTTACTGGACAAACCGATAAAAGAAAGGGCGGCAGTATTTTACTGTCGCCCTCTGGTTACTTATAAAGATTGGGTATTCTCTCTAATTCTATTGCTATATCCAATGATACTAACCACTAAAGAAATTCTAAAAATCCTGATTATAAATCTATCTTCTAATCTCACTTATGATATTCTCTTTTCCCATCTTCCAAGCCGGAAACATTACTGCCACTACTGCAATCACTACATTCAGCACCATAATTCCATTCAGAACCAGATTCGGAATATTAGTAGTATAATGTAAAAACTGCAGCACATGAGCCAGATAATAATTCATCACTCTGCGAAGAACTCTGTTATAAATAAGATAGATAAATACATCCGCCAACAATCCATACAGAATACCTGTCTGTAAAATCATCTTGTAAAATCCGCCGTCCGTAATCCCTATTGCTCTGATAATCCCGTACTCTCTTCTTCTGGTCAGAATCGTATGACTCATGCTGTTTACGATATGGAACAGGCTGATAATCAGCAGAATCACTGCAATACTGGAAAAGAAGATCTGCTGCTGTCCAAGATAACCTTTCTGTGTTGCAATTGCGGTCGTATAATCCTGCAATACTGCCTTGGGAACATCTCGGATTACTTGTAATAACTGATTGCTCACGATCTTTGCATCCGCACTATCAGCCGGCGATGCATTGATAAAACTATAATCTGTAATTCCAAAGTTTTCTTCCATCTGTTCGCCTGTCATAATCACACTCTGCGCATTTTTCCAGACTTCTGTATTCAGAAAATCTTTCTCCTGCGCCAACGGTCTGTTTACGATTGCCGCAATCTCAAACTCTTTTTCAATATAGTTTTCTTCGCCACTTTGGAATTTTAACAGTTCATCTGTATAGTTTTCTGTCTTTGGTACTCGAAGAGTAATGGTATCGCCCGGCTTCTTTCCATAAAAAAAGTAATTTCCCTGACCGTCCATATTCGCCGTCACAATCACTTGATTATTATTCTTTATTGTTTCCGGCTGAATCTCTCCCTCCAGAATAAAATCCCGAAGCTGTTCTATCATCGCTTCATCGTAACCGTACACATTATATTTAATCCGATAATTTCCATCTTCCTGCTGCTTACAGATCCCATCATATCTCTGGATATAATACGGCTCCTGATTTTGATATTTGAAATAGTCACTCCATTCTTCTTCTGACAAAAATTCGTTTTTGGAAATCTGTAATTCCCCCATCGTATACTTTGTCGCATATACATTCTCTGTTTCCGGCATGTTTTTAATCTTATCTGCTACCGCCTCCGGAATCGTATCCTTCAGCGAGTCAGATTTTAAAGAAATACGGTACTCAGAACCAAGCCCATCATCCGATATCAGCGAAAGTTCTGCGTGAACCTTCAAATTTTCTACCATATAGGTGGTACATAAGAAAATGCAACCGCCGATAGACAAGGATAATAAAATCCCTATTACCTTTCGTTTATTGGCAAACATGAATTTCCGCACCACTACATTTGCCATATTAACATTTCGCATAGCGTATATTTTTCTTCTTTTTACAAAAGAAGTATCTCCACTCATCACAGTTTTCAGCGAATCTTTCCGCATGGAACGAACCACGAGAAAGGCAACGAGTGCTAACGAAATCAGTAGAAATACAAAACCAAACACAACAGCTTCCTTTGAAACAAAAAACTCTACTGTATTTTCTCCTTCTGCTAACGTATGGTCCGCAACAGAAAGACCATTCCCTGCTCCACTGATTCCTTTTCCACCAAATACACCGCTAAATTTCTGATACATAAGGCTTAAAACACCATTTCCTAAAAGACATCCTAACGGATATCCAATGAAAAATAACGTCCAAAGTTCCAAAAGTAAGGTGCCACCAATCTGCGCTTCACTGATACCTAATGTCTGTAATATTCCGTACTCAGAAGTTCTCTTCGATACAGAAATACTGAATACGCTGTAAACTACGAAAAGACTGAACAGACATAACAGGAAAATCATTCCGTTGTAAGCCAGATTGTAGTCGCTCTGCAATTTCAAAACGATATAAGTGAAGTTTCCTTCTTCTTCAAACAGACCAAATTTCACGATTTCAGAAATGCTGCTTGGTGCTTCTCCGCCAAGATACTGTATTACTTCATCATTTTCTGCTACCGATTCAGAAGATAATTTATGTTCCTGTAAAAAAGCATCCAACTGTTTATATAACTTCTCATCTTCATTAAAACTGAGATATAAAAACGTCTGGCTTCCTCGACCTTTAAAAGAATCACTTACAAAAACTTCCATTTCACTGGAACTTGCCGCCCATTCGCTTTTCAGAACACCAGTAACAATATACTCTTTTTCACCAATGCGAAGGGAATCTCCTAAATTCCCTGAAAATCCAAGATTACTAAGCACAAATCCATCCGCTGCAATTTCATTTTCTTTCTCAGGGAATGTTCCTTCCAACAAGTCTCTGTGTGCCATTTGACGATAAGTTTCATCGGCATGGATAAAACAGATCATAAATTCTTCTGCCACAACGTCACGGATTTCCATTTTTCCACACTGTTCCAGCGTATATCCTTTTCCTTTCTCACCGCTTTCTACAGAATTAAAAAGTTCCTTATCCGTTTCAATATAATAATGCCAGTCTCCGTAAATAGTTTTGCTGTTCGCCAGATCACTTTTCTGACTGCTGTAAATCAAAGAAGAAATCCCGGAAAGCAATGATGCTGTTAATAAAATACTCGCAAAAATTGCAAATGTCTGGCTCTTGTAATACCGCATATATTTCCATGCCAGCTTTAACATACGACATCACCGCCTTTTGCCGGAAATCTTCTCTTTCCTGTAACAATCTGACCATCTTCAATATGAATTACTCTGTCGCAAGTCTGTGCAATGGCTTCATTATGCGTTACCATGAGAATCGTCTGATTGTACTTACGACAACTCGTTTTTAATAACCCCATAACCTCAATGGTTGTGGCTGAGTCCAAATTACCTGTCGGTTCATCGCAAAGCAGGATACTCGGTTTATTTGCCAAAGCTCTGGCGATTGCAACTCTTTGCTGCTGACCGCCGGATAATTCGTTTGGATATTTCTTGCGTTTCTCCCAAATGCCCAGTTCCCGCAACAATTCTTCGATATATTTGCGGTTAATATGTTTTCCACAGTCAAATGTAACCGGCAATGCCACGTTATCATACACATTCAACACAGGCATTAAACTATAATTCTGGAATACAAACCCTATATTTCTTCTACGGAAAATCGTCAGTTCTTTTCTTGAAAGAGAACCAATCTCTTTATTCTTTATAAAAATCTGTCCACTTGTCGGATTATCCAGACCACCGATTAAATTAAGACAAGTAGATTTGCCTGAACCAGATGTGCCTACAATGGCAACAAACTCGCCTTCTTCTACTTTTAGATTGATATTCCGTAGTGCCTTTACCTGATTATCTTTTTCTCCATATATTTTCTCAACATTTCGTAATTCTAAAATACTCATCCGTCATCACTCCTCTTTTCTTGATACATCCAGTATAACTGCCGTATCTTGCAATTTCTTTACAAACGGATGATTAGTTCTTACAGTTTTGTAAGAACACAGAAAAACAGCTTCCCTTTCCATACTCGGAATCTACCGTCATATATCCTTTTTCTTTTTCCAAAATCAGATTAGAAAGATACAAACCAATCCCAGAACCTTCCATATTCTCAACTTCTGGGCTTCTATAAAATCGTTTGAATATATCGGTCATTTCCTCCTGCCGGATACCACGCCCATTATCTGCAATCTGAATCTCTGTGTATAAATCATAACTTTTTACACAAATGGAAATAGTTCCTCCTCTATCGGTGTACTTAACAGCATTTTCCAACAAATTTACAAATACTTCTGCTGTCCATTTTCGATTATGATACAGTAATCTGTCCTCAAATGGTTCCAATGTAAAGTTGATTTCCTTTTTTTCCAGTTTCTCATAAAGCGTATCTACTGCGTCTAAAATCGTCTGCTTGATCCCTATTGCTTTTCCTTCAAAGCCATCAATATTTTGCTCCAATTTTACCATCTTCGATAAAGACTCCACAATCCAACTCAGCTTGTCAATCTGTCGTTGCATTTTTTCAGAAAACAATGTTTTCCGTTCTGATGTAATTTCCTCTTTACTTAAGATTTCTGCATAGAGAGAAATATTCGCTAAGGGCGTTTTTAATTGATGAGACATATTAGATACCAGACTTTTCACCTGCTCTTTTTCTTGTTCGGCACTATTCACGTGATTATCAAGCACTTCCTGTATCTGCTTGATTTTACTGACAAGGGCAGAATATTCTCCTTCTTCCACATCAGAAGCTGCAATCATTTCCCGATTTAACACACTGTCCAGCAAACGGTCAATCAGGCGATATGTTTTTCTTTTTTGATATATGCTATATCCAATCGACAAACACAAAAGCACTGCTAAAAGTATCGTAATCCACATCTCTTTATTCCTTCCAGATATATCCGATTCCATGAACTGTTTGAATCCATTTTGGTTTCGATACATCATCCTCTATCTTTGTACGAAGCCTGCTGATATTCACAGACACCGTATTGTTATCTACATATTTTCCATCACTATCCCATATCTTCTCTAAAATCTGCTCCTTAGAAAGGATATGATTCTTATTTTCAATCAAATACACCAACAGACGGTATTCCAATTTGCTAAGAGAGATTTCTGAACCTCTTTTATATACTTTACAAGTACTCTGGTCTATGCTTAATGAACCTGTAACAATCTTTGTACTTTCAGATTTTTCTTGAAGTATCCGCTTCATTCTTGCTTTTAATACACCCAGAGAAAATGGTTTTGACAAGTAATCATTTACCCCTAATTCTAAAGCCTTTATCTCATCCATTTCTGTATCACGAGCAGTCAGCATAATGATTGGGATATTGCTGTAGCTACGAACTTCTTTACAGAGTTCAAAGCCCGTTCCGTCCGGCAGGTTACAATCCAAAAATACAATATCATAACCACCGTTTGCGATTTCTTGTAAACCATCCTTTTTTGTCCCTGTCTCTGTCACATCATATCCATCACCAGAAAAGGAGAAGGAAAGTCCCTCTCTCAAATCAACATCATCTTCAACTATTAGAATTTTATATTTTTCCATCATGTATTTCCTTTATTGCTTCATATCAAATTACTGCTTTTTACTTCATATTTCATTATACAGTAACCACCCTCGTTGTAAAGCAAAAAGCAAGCCATTTCAGACTTGCTTTCCACCATACAGTTTTAAAAATTAAACTCTATTGTAAAATGCGTATTAGCAATCATCTTGCATCTTAAGAACCCTCAAGAAATGAGATAGATCTACAACAATATTTCACTTCTTGCTTAATAAAGTTCTAATGAATCTTCTGCATCCACCCACATCTGTAAATTGCCATCAAGATATAATCTTGCATATTCCAAAGGCTCATCCACAGCCAATGAAGTAAGCGCACATTCTGATCCATATGTGGTTTTTAAATTTTTTTCAGCTTCCCAGCAATCAATGCGAAGCATATATCCGGCACTTGTGTAAACATCAATACTATCGTGGTTTATGTTGTATTCTGCATAAATTGTTCTCATCGTATCTTATCTCCATTTTCTTTTGATAATCAGTTATAAAGTTAAATATCGAAAACATTTCAATCAGTTCACCATGTCGTTATTGTTATATGTTATATTGTGTTATGAAATTTTCTTTCCCTTAATTTTTCCCATATTAAGGTTCATAAAAACCAATGGGAGAATGTAACACAAGGGAAAGAGTAAGGGAAAGTTCACTTGCTACAAACTTAGTATTTTCAAGGGTTTGCGAAGAATTTGATAATCAAATATAACAGTTATTAAATTTCCTAAAATATGTGAAATATCAACTGGAATTTCTCATTGAATCTCTGGCTGAAATGTCACGCCTTGAGAGCAAAATGCTGCATATGCATCCGGAAAACTGTAAGCTGATCCAGACCGTTTCCCGGGCACTTGATACGGTCAGGTCCCGGGCAGATGAGAAAAAGATGGAACTGCAGGTAGATGTCAGGCCCACGATTGAAGTCAGCCATGACAGCAAATGGACCGCGGAGGCTCTGGGAAATATCCTGGACAATGCAGTGAAATATACACAAAGCGGCGGGAAAATAACCGTAAGTGCCAGGAATCTGGAAATGTATGTCGTAATTTCCATCAGCGATAATGGAATAGGAATAGACCCCGGGCATTATAACCGGATTTTCCAGAGATTTTACCGGGAGGCAAAGGCTGCGAAAACAGAGGGGCTTGGCATCGGACTGTATCTGGCACGGCAGATCATCACCCTGCAGGGCGGGTACATCAAAGTAAGATCAAAAGAGG
The DNA here is from genome assembly GCF_037000545.1 of Blautia sp. JLR.GB0024. Lineage (NCBI taxonomy): Bacteria > Bacillati > Bacillota > Clostridia > Lachnospirales > Lachnospiraceae > Blautia > Blautia sp. JLR.GB0024. Next base: position 202,318 of record NZ_JBANBF010000004.1, read on the forward strand.
GATACGGAACAGAATTTGAAGTATTTCTTCCGAGAAGGGCGGCATGAGGCCGCCTTTTTGCGTTGTGCAAAACATGTATCAATATTGATACCATTCATTCCGAAGACTGATACAGGATTGAGAGAATGGACATCTATAATAAGAGTATCACAGGAAAGGGGAATACATCATGAATATTTTACAGACAAGAAATCTTACAAAGTATTACGGGAAAGAGCCGCTTCTGGTGAAGGCTCTTGATGGTATCAATATGGAGATTGAGCAGGGGAGCTTCACAGCCATTGTAGGCAGATCCGGTTCGGGAAAGAGTACGCTTCTGCATATGCTGGGAGGCCTGGACTGCCCCACAGGGGGAAGCGTGATGGTGGACGGACAGGAGCTCAGCGGGCTTGACAGCAATGAACTGACTATTTTCAGGCGGCGTAAAATCGGGTTTGTCTTTCAGAATTTTAATCTGATGCCGAATCTGAATATCTATGACAACATTGTCCTTCCGGTAGAACTGGACGGGCGCCGTGTGGATGAGGAATATGTGAAGGAGATCGTGACGGTCCTGGGGCTTGAGGATAAGCTGAAGAGAAAGCCGGGAAAGCTGTCAGGAGGACAGCAGCAGAGAGCTGCCATTGCCAGGGCGCTGGTCACAAAGCCGGCTATCATTCTGGCAGATGAACCCACAGGAAACCTGGATTCTCAGACAAGTCAGGAGGTACTGGGGCTGTTCCGGGCAGCCAGCAGAAAATTCCACCAGACCCTTGTGATGATCACCCACAACGAGGAGATCGCCCAGGTGGCTGACAGAACTATCCGGATAGAGGATGGAAAAATTGCGGAGAGCGGGTGGTCTTAATGAGCATGGATAGAAATAATAACAGAGGGGTTGTATGGAGAGTTGCCGGTAGCAATCTGCTGGGGAATAAACTCTACAGCTTTTTCACTGTCCTGACCATCATTCTGGCTGTCAGCCTGATCAGCGGTCTGGCCATGGTGCAGAAATCAACGGAAAGAGAAAAACAGCAGATACTGAACTCCATGCAGCATGTCATGTATATGGACGTCACGGATGAGCAGATGAAAGGGCTTGCAGAGGATGCGCTGACAGAGATCATGGTGCCATATAAGGAGGGAAGAGAGGTCAAGGAGGAAGGGGTAAAGATGTATCCCTTCTATATAGAAAGCCACAGCAGCGGCATCGTTACCTATACTCCGACAGAGGGGAACGTGCCGGAGCAGGAAAATGAAATCGTTGTGGACAGACAGCTTCTTAAGGCTCTGGGAAAAGAAGAAAAAACAGGGATAAAACTGGAAATTTCTTTTGCAGAAGGGGAAAGGGAAACCTTTGTGGTCTGCGGCATACTGGATCGGGACCGTGAGATGAGTACATATCCCGTCTACGTCTCAAAAGCGTTTGCGGAAAAAGGTAAGGCGCTCAGGGATATCCCCTATACAGCCCTGATCAGGATCGCGGATGCAGGTGAAATGCAGATGTCAGAGTTTGCCGGAGTGGTAAATAATCTTGCCGTCAAATATGGGATTGAGAGAAATCAGGTGAATATAAACGGGACCTTTGAAAATTCCCTTCAGAATAACAGTGCCGCACTTGTGCTTGGCATTGTAGGGATTATTATCTTATTTGCCGCTGCGGTTGTCATCTACAGTATATTTTATCTGTCTGTGACGGGCAGGATACAGCAGATCGGGCAGCTCAGAACCATAGGCATGACAAAAAAGCAGATAAACAAGATGATCTTCCGGGAGGGTCTCATGCTCAGCGGCATTGCGGTACCCACAGGAGTTCTCATAGGAAATGTGTGTGCTTATCTGATCAAACCGGAAGGTTTTGCAGTGGCGGACCTTTTTCTGATGGCATTTGGAGCGTCTGTGTTCGGCATTCTCACGGTGCTCTTTTCTGTGAGAAAACCGGCGAAAATGGCAGGAAGCGTTTCCCCTGTGGAAGCAGTGAGATATGTGGGAGAGGATGAGAGCGGAGAGGAAAAAGACAGACCCCACAGGAGGCTGACAGCCCGAACCCTGGCAGGGAGCAGCCGGAACAGAAGCCGGAAAAAGGGAATGCTGACCACAGCTTCGCTGGCAATCGGAGGCGTATTATTTATGACAGGCGCTTCTTATATGTCTGCCTGGGATGAAGACGAATATTCCAGAATGGGTGATTTTGAGAACTGGGAATATATTGTGGATTATGTGTACGATGCACACAGCAATGCCCAGAAATACGGAATCACAGACTTACAGATGGGGGGCACTCTGAACGATGCATTAAAACAGAAGCTGGAGAGTATTCCCAATGTAAAAAAGGTTTACAGGGATATTTTTACTTCCGCGGTCCTCAGGGATGGTGATAAAGAATATATGGGTAATGTTTACCCGGTGACGGATGAAAACAGGGAAGAATTAAATGCTCTGCTGGATAAGGGAAGCGTCGATGATCTGAAAGAAAATACCATTATTGTCATCAATACCAGGCTGGTGGAATCCCTTTTCCAGATCTCTCTGGACATAGGAAAGGAGGCTGTGCTGGAGTGGTATAACGGCAGTACACAGGAATGTACTGTGCAGGTAGTTGGCGTAAAAGAGCGTGGGGATGAAGGCAGAAATCTGGAAGACGGCGTTTATATCCCGGAAAAAAGGATGGATGAAATGTGGCCCGGAATGAATAAAACAGCATCCTTTCTCGTGACAGCAGAAGATTATGAAAAAAATGGGAAATCCATCGAAGCAGCCATTCTGAATATACTGGATGACTATAAAGATTTGGACCTGCAGACCCTGAGAGAGAAAAAAATAGATGATGCAGCGCAGACAAAAAAGATCAATACACAGGTTTTCGGCCTGACCATTTTTATCATCATCTTCAGTATTTTTAATATGGTCAACACCAGTATCAGCAGCATGACAGCCAGAAGGAGGGAATTTGCCATGCTGGAATCCATCGGCATGGAGCAGAGACAGATATTGAAAATGCTCTTCTTTGAGAACATTTACCTGGCAGTGCCCAATATGGTCATCACCCTGACAGCAGGCGGCCTGGCCGGATATGGTACTGTGTGGGGACTGCGGAAATTTGCGGGGGCTGCGTATATGCACTTTCAGTTCCCGGCTGCGGAATACGGGATCTATGCGCTCTGCATGCTGCTGATCCCCATGCTGATCACATATGTCTGCCTGAAAATGCAGAACAGGGATTCTCTTGTACTGAGAATCAATTACACAGAATGACATAGAAAAATGATAAGAAAAAGACACATTAGGTTATGAGCCTCATACATTACTCTATTTTATCACCGCTTGGGATTTCCTATAATATAACAAACAGAGGGTTCCGGAACGCCTGTAAGTTGAATACAGAAAAGGAGATCAGGTATGAGGTTAAAAAGAATAAGTGTCATGTTACTGGCAGCGGCTGCAGCAGCAGCGCTTACGGCCTGCGGACAGGGGAAAGAGAGTCAGGAGAAGGAGACAGGCAGCAAAACAGAAGTAAAAAGCGATGATGTGCTGTCCGTGATGACATGGGATGACAATCAGGCGAAGGGGCTTCAGAAGATTCTGGATGATTTTACAGAGGAGACGGGAATCAAGGCGGAGACAGGCGTAGTCAAATGGGACGAATACTGGACTATGCTGGATGCCGGTGCCAGGGGAGGCACACTGCCGGATGTGTTCTGGATGCACTCCAATGAAGCGGAGCGCTATATGACCAACGGACTGCTTCTGGACTTGACAGATGAGATAGAGAGCAGCGATAAGATTGACCTTGCCAATTACCCGGAGGATATTGTAGAATTATATAACAATGACAACAAGCAGTATGCAGTGCCAAAGGATGTGGATACCATTGCCCTGTGGTACAATAAGAAAATGTTTGACGAGGCAGGGGTTGCGTATCCCACAGCGGAGTGGACCTGGGATGATGTGTTTGAGGCAGCCAAAAAGCTCACAAAAGAGGATGGCAGCCAGTACGGACTCGCCATGCGCAATGACAACAACCAGGCAGGCTATTACAATATGATCTATGACAATAACGGTTACATTATCTCAGAGGACAAGAAAAAGTCAGGCTGGGATGACCGGAAGACAGTCGAGGCCATGGAGATGCTGGAGAGCTGGATCCGGGCAGGGGTTATGCCTTCACTGGAAACCATGTCTGAAAACGGTGAGGATGTGCTGTTCCAGTCCGGGAAGATTGCCATGACCTTCCAGGGCTCCTGGATGCTTGCTTATTTTAAGGAAAATGAATATACTGCAGAGAACTGTGACTGTGTGGAACTGCCCAGGAACGCGGAGACGGGAAAGCGTGTTTCTATCTACAACGGATTGGGATGGGCCGCAGCCGCAAACGGGGAGCACACAGAGGAGGCATGGAAGCTGATCGAGTACCTGGGATCAAAGGAAGCACAGCTGAAACAGGCAGAACTGGGTGTCACCATGTCTGCCTATAAGGGAACTTCAGACGCATGGGCCAACTCCGCTGATTTTAATCTCAAGGCTTATCTGAATATGATGGATGACATGGTGATCCGCCCCTACTCCAAGACCACGGTTGCCTGGGAGAATAAGGCAAATGAGATATTAAAAGAGGTTTACGCCGGCAATAAGACCATGGCAGATGCCTGCGCGGAGATCGCAGAGTTTATGAACCAGTCCCTTGCGGAAGAATAAGAATGGAAAGAGGTAGGATGCATGGCTTTGCTTCAGGTTGATTTTTTTTCAGAGGTGCTGGGAATGTGCACACAGATGTCTGTGATCCTTCCCCAGAGGACCAGAAGACAGATCGGTATGACAGGGGCAGTGCGGGAGGGAAAGTATCCCGCAGTGTTTCTGCTGCACGGTATGACGGATGACCACACCACATGGTGCAGGAGAACTTCCATAGAGCGCTATGTCAGTGAGCTGGGGATTGCGGTGGTCATGCCGGAGGTACATTTGGGATGGTATACGGACACGAAGTACGGCATGCGTTACCAGACTTACATAAGCCGGGAGCTTCCGGGTATCTGCCGGGAATTTTTCCCCAATATTTCTGAGAGAAAAGAGGATATTCTGGCAGCCGGTGTGTCCATGGGCGGCTATGGCGCATGGAAGGCTGCTCTTGACGGCAGTGAAAATTTCGGTGCGGCGGCAGCGCTGTCGGGGGCTTTGGATATTGCGGCAGCCCGGCAAAGGCACAGGGAGGAGGAGCCGGATTCGCAGATGCTCTGGGACGGAATCTTCGGAAGCGGGGCGCCTGTGAGAGGCTCGGACAATGATCTGTGGGAACTGGCCCGCAGAAGAAAGGTTTCCAAGAAGGATATGCCCAGGCTTTATGCCTGGTGCGGAAGGCAGGACTTTCTTTATGAGGACAATATACGTACCTGGGAGCACATGAAGCGTCTGGGCATCGAAGTGACTGCGAAGGAATCCGAAGGGAACCATAGCTGGGACTGCTGGGACGTGCAGATCCGGGATGTGCTCAGATGGTGGCTGGACAGATAGGAGGAAAAATGGAACATAACCCGGGGATGAATTTGAGATTCAAAGCTTTTTTGGACAATGAAAGCCAGGATTCCGTAGAACTGGCGCTGAACTACTGCGGCATTGAGGAGTGCAGGCCGGGTTATTTCCACAGTCCGCCCAAACGTTCCATTTACCTGATCCATATTATTCTGAGGGGGAAGGGCACTCTGGAGATTGAGGGCCAGACCTTTCATCTGGGGGAAAACGACGCGTTTTTGATTCCGCCCTACAGGAAGGGCAGCTATCAGGCAGACCGGGAGGAGCCATGGGTCTATATGTGGATTGGCTTTTCCGGTCTGAAAGCCTATGAATGTCTCACAAAGGCAGGGTTCGGGCAGCAGCGGCTGGTCAGACAGGTCACTTGCACGGAACGTCTCCATGAGATCATCAGAAGGATGCTGGAGATACCCCAGCTTACCCTGGTGAATGAACTGCGGAGAAACAGCATGATGCAGTGGTTCCTGTCAGAGCTTATTGAGGAGTATCAGACGCTTTATAAAACCCAGGATACATACCCCTATTCCGCAGCAGCCTATGTCAGCTACGCCAAGGAGTTTCTGGTGGAGAATTATAACCGGAAGGTAAGGGTAGATGAACTGGCTGACCGGATCGGCATCAACAGAAGCTATCTGGCAAAGAGCTTTAAGAAATTGATGGGCTGTTCTCCCCAGCAGTTTTTAGTGAACCTGCGAATGGAGAAGGCAGTGGGAATGCTGAAAAATACGGATTTACCCGTCAATCAGATCGCGGCCCAGGTGGGGTATGAAAATCCCCTGACATTTTCCAAGATATTCAAACAGCGGTACGGCATCAGCCCGAAAAATTACAGGGAATCTGCCGCCTCCTTTCCGACTGCGCAGAATGACTGTGTAGAATAGAATGTTACGCTCCAGTCTTTCGGCTTCTCAGCAGCAAAAGCATGCACACAGACTGCAAAAATCCCCGGTCTGACGTGTGGCTGCTTCGGAATTGTCATTCAAACCTTGATTTGCCCTATATATTGTGGTAATATTAAAATCGTTGACTAAATCTGGATAAGGAGCGATAACATGACAATAGAAGAGTGGCTGGGAGAGGAGAACCAGCTTGGTATGGATATCTGGGCAAAGAAATACTGCTGCGAAAATGAGGATTTCGAGGCCTGGCTTACAAGGATCAGCGGGGGAAATGAGGAGATTGGAGAGTATATCCGGCAGAAGAAATTCCTGTTCGGCGGCAGGATCCTTTCCAACAGAGGACTTCAGAAGCAGAACAGAAAGGTGACGTATTCCAACTGTTATGTCATTACACCACCGGAAGATGAGATTGAAAGTATTTTTGACTGTGCGAGAAAATTGGCGCGGACCTACAGCTACGGCGGAGGGTGCGGCATTGATATATCAAAATTAAGTCCCAGAGGGGCCAAGATCAACAATGCGGCCAAGGAGACAAGCGGTTCCGTATCTTTTATGGAACTGTACTCCCTTGTCACTTCCCTGATCGGACAGAACGGAAGGCGGGGCGCGCTTATGATCTCCATAGACTGCTCCCACCCGGATGTGCAGGAGTTTATTGATCTGAAGACAGACCTGGATAAGGTGACAAAGGCCAATATTTCCATCCGCATCCATGAGGATTTTATGGAAGCTGTCAAGGAGAATAAGGACTATCTTCTGCACTACACACGGGAAGTTACCGGGGAAGTGATCGAGAAGACTGTCAATGCCAGGGAACTGTTCAGAAGGATCGCGGAGACAAACTGGGATTTTGCAGAGCCGGGCGCCCTGTTCTGGGACCGTATCACAGGGTGGAACCTGCTGAGTAATACAGAGGATTTTGCCTACGCGGGCGTAAATCCATGCGCAGAGGAGCCGCTTCCCGCAGGGGGGAGCTGTCTGCTGGGAAGTGTGAACCTGGCGGAGTTTGTGCAGAATGCGTTTACAGATACGGCGTTCTTTGATTTCGACAGCTTTAAGAAGTGTGTGCAGGCATCCGTGAACGCATTGAATGAAGTCCTGGAAGAGGGGCTGCCCCTGCATCCGTTGGACGAGCAGAGGGAGAGCGTGGAAAAATGGCGCCAGATCGGTCTTGGCATCATGGGGCTTGCAGATGCCCTGATCAAACTGGGAATCACCTATGGGGAGACCGAGGCGGTGGAGATGTGCGATAAGATCGGTTTTGCCATGGCAGACGCCGCTATTGCGGCTTCCGCCAGACTTGCCAGGGACAAAGGCGCATTTCCGGCCTGCTGCGTGGAGGAAATCATGGAGACCCCGTATTTTATGGCAAATACCACGGAGAAGACGAGAGATCTTGTGGGCAAATACGGCCTTCGCAATTCACAGCTTCTGACCATTGCGCCTACGGGAACCCTGTCCACCATGCTGGGTATTTCCGGCGGCATTGAGCCTGTCTATGCCAATTACTATGAGCGGAAGACAGAATCCCTGCACGGGACGGATGTGTATTACAAGGTGTACACAAAGATTGTGGAAAACTATATGAAACAGTTTGAGATAAAGGATGACAAATCCCTGCCGGAGTATTTTGTCACAGCCATGACACTGGACTACCGACAGAGGATTGACATGCAGTCTGTGTGGCAGAAGCATATTGACGCGTCCATCAGCTCCACTGTGAATGTGCCGAACAGCTTTACCGTGGAGGAGACAGAGAGCCTGTATCTGTACGCCTATGAGAGCGGGCTGAAGGGAATCACTATCTTCCGCGACGGCTGCAGACGGACAGGGATACTGAACACCAAGGAGACGAAAAAGGTGGCAGCAGGAGAGGGACTGAAGAGAGGCGATATCATTCTGGTCACAGACGATGTGGTGGGCAAGAAGCGGAAGCTGATCACCGGCTGCGGCAGCCTTCACTGTATCGCGCTTTTTGATCCCCATACAGGTGCGCTTTTGGAAACTTACCTGAGCAAAGGCTCCACGGGAGGCTGCAACAACTTCATGGTGGGACTTTCCAGAATGATCTCCATCAGTGCCAGAGGCGGGATTGACATTGAGACCATTGTGGACCAGCTCAATTCCAGCGGTTCCTGTCCTTCCTACACGGCGCGCCGGGTGACGAGGAAGGATACCAGCAAAGGGGCATGCTGTCCTATGGCCGTGGGCAATGCCCTGATGGATATGTATAATGAGATGCAGGCAGAGCTTGCCCAGAAGGAAAAAGACCTGGGAGGACGTTCCCACAAGAAGGCTCCAAAAGCCAAAGCAGTGACCGGACCGGAGACGGACAAGATATACTGCCCGGAGTGCGGGGAGGCTCTTGTCTTTGAAGAGGGGTGCAACATCTGTAAGAGCTGCGGATGGAGCAAATGCCATTAATGAATCACAGAACAGAGGAATAAGGGACCGCCGTACAGTTTGGGAACAGGCTATACGGCGGTCTGTTTCATGAACCCGATTTTCTTTACCAATGTTGAAGTACAGCCGGATATGTCCTATAATAGTCGATAAATATTGACCATTGGAGGATTCGCATGGAAGAAATCACGCTGGAGGAGCGCAGAAAACGGTTTGCGGAAAAATTTGTCCTCTGCCAGCCTGCTCTCTCTGCGGTTGGGGATGAGACGAGGCAGCATATGATCCGGACTCTGATCGAGCACTGCGGGGAGGGAGGACTGCGTGTGGGACAGATTCAGAAGAACACCAACATTTCCCGCACTGCAGTGTCCCACCATCTGAAAATATTGATGGAGGCCGGGATCATTGCGGTGAACAGACGGGGAACCATGAATTTTTATTATCTGGACCCGGAAAGCAGCAGCCTGAAGCTGGTGGCAGAACTGTGGAGAGATGCAGAGGAAATGATGGATGTATGCCTGGTAAAGGTGAAGGAGAGGACAGAGAATGAAAATATATAATATTTATTTCAGCCCCACAGGCGGGACGAAAAAGGTGACAGATATGCTGGGCAGTGCCTGGAGGGAAGAAAAACAGGAGATTGACCTGTCGGTTTTCGGGAAAGATTATACAGGGTATGTCTTTGAAAAGGAAGATATCTGCATTGTAGGAGTTCCCTCTTTCGGGGGAAGAGTGCCGGAGGCAGCTCTTAACGCACTTGGGCAGATGAAGGGATGCGGGGCGCGGGCGGTCCTTGCGGCAGTGTACGGAAACAGGGATTTTGATGACACGCTGCTGGAGCTTAAAGAGGCGCTTATGGATGCGGGATTTCGCTGTGCGGCGGCATCTGCGGCTGTGGCGGAGCATTCGGTTATGAGGCAGTTCGGTGCAGGAAGGCCGGATGAGAAGGACAGGGCAGAACTGCAGGCATTTTCAAAGAAAATAAAGGAAAAGCTGGATGGACAGGCTGAAGGGAAGAGCGTAAGCGTGCCGGGAAATAAGCCATACAGAAGCTACAGCGGCATTCCTTTGAAACCAAAAGCCGGCAAATCCTGCACGAAATGCGGAATTTGTGCCGCAAAATGTCCGGCAGGCGCAATTCCGAAGAGCAATCCGTCGGAGGTGGACAAGGAGAAATGTATTTCCTGTATGCGCTGTATTTCCGTCTGTCCCCGGAAGGCGAGGGACGTAAACCGGATCCTGCGGAAGGCAGCCTCAGTAAAAATGAAAAAGACCTGCAGCGGCAGAAAGGAAAATAAAATATACCTCTGACTGCAGGCGTGAATTTATGAAAGGCAGGAAACAGATAGATGATAAAGGCAGTATTTTTGGATTACACGGGCACTATCATTGAGGAGGGCGGTCCGGACGGCATGGAGATGCTGAAGCGGTGCTACAGAAACAGTGATATGGAGAGTATGGAGGCAATGCTGGCCTACTGGTGGAAGCTGATCAAGAATTTTGAAGCCGTCAGTTATAAAGACAGCTATATCACAGAGGATGAGATCGTGGACCGGGCACTGGAGGAGTGTGCCCGGAAAATACATCTCAAAGAGAATTTTGAGGAGCTGCACAGGCTTTGCCAGCGGTTTTGGATGTATGCGCCGGCATTTCCCGATTCGGCAGAGTTCTTTGAAAAATGCAGGGTACCCATCTATGTGATCAGCAACAATGGCCTTTCCTATGTGGAGGAAGGCATGCGGGACAAGGATCTGCACCCTGCCGGTATCATCTGCGGGGATATGGTGAGGGCATATAAGCCCCACCGGGAAATCTTCCAAAAAGCTCTGGAGGTGAGCGGCCTTGGCCCGGAGGAGGTCATCCATATCGGGGATTCTGTCACCTCAGACGTTGCGGGAGCGGCAGCGGCGGGGATCACGGCTTTGCTGCTTGACAGAAAGGGTGATAAGACCTGTGAGGGGGTCACTGTGATCCACTCACTTACGGAAGCCATTCCTTTGTTAGAAAACCAAGCGTGAGAAAGTCAAATGTGAGAAGATCAGGACAGCTTCAGGGCCAGATACAGGACCGTGGCATCGCGGAATCTTCTGGGGTTCAGGCCGCATTTTTTGTAAATGCGGTCTAATTTATATTGGAGCGTGTTCTTATGAAGAAACAGTCTGCTGCTGGTGTGCCCCAGAGACATATCCTCCTCAAAATAGGCTGACAGCAGGGAAATATCCTCTGCGTCCAGCGCGTCCAGGGTCTTTCTGAGGTATTCCGCCCGGCAGCCCTCGTCCACGGAGGCCAGGACAAGTTCCAGAGTAAGGTCGTCAAAGACCGCATAATGCCGGATATCGGAGGATGCAATGCTTTTCATCGCGGCAGTTCCCGTATGGCCGGACTCTGAGAGCTGGAAAATGGGACAGCTTTTGCCAACGGCTATTTTCAGCAGCCCTTTCTGGGAGACGGCAAATTCTTCCAGGATGGGGGAGATCACAGGAAACCTGCGGCTGTCCGCCACAGCCAGGTATTCACTGGGAAAGTTGAAGGTGTAAAGCGTGATGTCGGTGCGGGTAAACAGCCGTTGTATTTTCTGCTCCGCCTCCGCGGTATTCATAGGAGACCTGCCGGAGTGGATATGGATCTGCAGCAGTCGGTACCTGCCGTTTCGGCTGATCTTAAAATGTTCCAGGGTATCCAGCAGATAAGCCCGGGACAGGTTCTCCCGGTTGATCAGAGAGTGGATGACATAGTGCATCTTCTCCGCCTGGGTGCGGCTGAAGGTGTTAAGCTCCCTCTCCCGGATCAGAAGAACGGTGATACGTTCCGCCAGATAGGCATACTTGCGCACCTGGTCCGGAGGCCCGCTGATGCCGATGACTGCCACCAGGGAGCCGTTATGAAAGATGGGCAGGTTGACACCCTTCTGGGTTCCGGCAAACTGGCTGTCCGTATCTGCCTCCAGCATTTCTCCTTTTTCAGCGGCCTGTTTTCCGATTTCATGAAAACTTCCGATTCTCTTTTCATCTGTGCTGGCATAGATGATACCTGTATGGTCAATAAAATTTACATTTTGTCCGCACACGTCTTTTACGGTCGCTACGATCTGCTGCGCCAGTTTTTTATCAATAGGATTGTCCATAGGAGATTTCCCCTTTCGTGCTAAAATGAATCTGGATAAAGTATAACAGGGTATTGGTATAAATACCATAAATTTAAAGAAAAGATTAAAAAAATTATTATATAAAACATTTTCGGAAAACCGAGTTTTTGGTATATTAGAAAAAAAGAGATACGGGAGGAAGAAAGATATGAGAGTAGTGACAGCCATTGATTCACTGAAGGGAAGTCTGTCGTCTATGGAGGCGGGCAGTGCTGTACGGGAAGGGATTCTCCGGGCGTGTGCGGAGGCTGAAGTGGAAGTCCGGCCTCTGGCGGACGGCGGCGAGGGCACCGTGGAGGCGCTGGTGGGCGGTATGAACGGAGAGATTCAGCGCGTTACCGTTACAGGTCCCCTCGGAAAGCCGGTAACATGTGAATACGGTATCATTATGGATACAAAGACAGCCATTGTTGAGATGTCAGGGGCAGCGGGCATCACACTGCTTGCGCCGAAGGAGAGAAATCCCCTCCACACCACCACTTACGGTGTGGGAGAAGTGATAAGGGATGCCATTGAAAAGGGCTGCAGAAGATTTATTGTGGGCATTGGGGGCAGTGCCACCAACGACGGCGGCATTGGCATGCTGCAGGCTCTGGGCTTCGATTTCCTGAATGCCGCGGGAGAACAGGTGAGATACGGGGCAGAGGGGCTTTCGGAACTGGTCTCTGTAAGTGCAGACCATGTGATTCCGGGACTGGCAGAGTGTGAGTTCAAGGTTGCCTGTGATGTGACAAATGTACTGTGCGGAGAGCAGGGCAGCAGTGCGGTGTACGGGCCGCAGAAGGGGGCTACGCCATCTATGATCATCCAGATGGATGAATGGCTGGGCAGATACGCGTCACTGGCGCAGAAGAGTTTTCCGAAAGCAGACCCCATGTACCCGGGAACCGGAGCAGCAGGAGGGCTTGGATTCGCATTCCTTACCTTTACCAATGCGGTTCTGGAGTCCGGCATCCGCATTGTTCTGGAGGAGACCAGGCTGGAGGACTATGTAAAAGAGGCAGACCTGGTCATCACCGGAGAGGGCAGGCTGGACGGACAGACCGCCATGGGAAAAGCTCCTGTGGGCGTGGCGGAGCTTGCAAAGAAATACGGAAAACCTGTCATTGCCTTTGCCGGGAGTGTGACAAAGGATGCACGGGCCTGCAATGAAAAAGGGATAGACGCGTTCTTCCCTATTCTGCGGGGTGTCACCACACTGGATGAGGCCATGGACCCGCAAAATGCCAGGGCAAATATGGCAGATACGGCGGAACAGGTCTTCCGGCTGATACATGCTTTCCGTGGGTAAGGGCGTGTAATTCCCACATCTGAAATATCCCGCGGTTGTACGATGGGGCATGACATGGTAGAATGTATAAAGAAAATACGCGTACAGAAGCAGGGAGAACGAAAATGGCACAGAAAAGGCTGTCAGACAGGGTAGCGGATACCATCCTGTCCATGATTGTGGTGGATAAAAAGTTTAAACCGGGGGATAAGCTTCCCAATGAAAATGAATTTTCAGAGATACTGCAGGTGAGCCGCACCACGCTGCGCGAGGCATTCCGCATACTGGCAGCAGGCCGGGTGGTGGAGATCCGGCGCGGAAGGGGCACGTATGTCAGAGAAGATTTTGCGGACCCCTCCATGGATGCTTTGTCTGATCTGACAGCAGCCAGAGTGGATGCAGGAGATCTGTATGAGATGCGTCTGATCTTCGAGCCGGAGGCTGCCTACTATGCGGCAAGACGGGCTACAGACAGGGAACTGGAACGGATTCTGGAGCTGGGGGAGCAGATAGAGGAGCTGATATTGGAGGGCAGGGACAGAAGGGCAGTGGAGCAGGAATTTCACAAGGCCATTGCCAGAGCCACTCATAATGAGTTCATGAACCGTCTTATGCCTATCCTTTTTTCTGCCATTGACAAGGGCGTGACACTTTCCAGGGAGAAGCGTGAGGCGGAGGAAAATACAGTTTCGGACCACAGGATGCTTATGCAGTTTCTGCAGAGCAGAAATGCAGAGGGCGCCAGGTATGCCATGAAGATCCATATGATGCATGCCATCGAACAGCTTGATATTCCCAAGGACAGGCCTTGATACGTGAAAAAGAAGTCTGCCAATCAGAATCGGATCTGATTGGCAGGCTTTTTTAATTTTCTGAAATTTTTTCCGCGACCGCATCCAGATATTGTTCATCCACGGGGGAATATACATCCCTGAGCATACGGCACGCCTCATGGTAATAATATGCCGCGTCCGCGGGCAGTGCATTTTGTACAGATATGTCGTTATCACAAGCCGAATAGATGCCGGCTTTTATTTGCGCGTAAATACGGTATATGATTCCCATTTCATAAGGATTTTCCAGTTTTTCCGCATAGCCGAGCGCTGTCTTCAGGTGCGCCAGGGCTTCACTGCACGCTCCTTTTTCCAAAAGTATCCGGGAATAATAGGAATAAGGAAGGCTGCGCCCCCACATAAGGTTTCCCTGTTCGTAGCGCGCGATGGACTCTGTCAGATATTTTTCGGCAGAGCAGAGGCTGCCGTTGTCGCATGCTGCCATGCCCGCGTAGGCGTAGAAGACAGATACGCCGCTGACCAGGAAGTTGCTTCCACTGATCTTCAGGGCTTTTTCATAATACTCCATGGCCTTTTCATACTCCATGGAATGCCGGAATGCCTCCCCAATCCAGGAATAGGCGGCAGCCAGATTGTACAGATGCTCGTCCCTGGCAGGAGAATTGCTGAAGATTGCAATGGCTTCCTGCAGATGGGAAATCCCTTTCTTAAGACTGCCTTTCATAATATCGCCCAGGCCCTGCAGCCGCTTCCAGATAGCCACCTCATCCGTGAAATCTGTGTGTGCCAGAAGCTGCAGGGATTCGGATACGATTTCTTCCATTTTATCGGGCTCATATCGGTTGATGTATACGCAGATCAACTGGCGGTTCGCCTGCAGAAGCTTGGTGAGCTGAAAGGGGGTGGGGGTTTGCCGGTTCAGTTCCTTTAATTTGAAAATGTAGGACAGGCCTTTCTCATAGCTGCATATCCGTATATAATGCCGTCCTATCATGTGCAGATAATCGGACAGGATCTCAAGCTGTTCCTCCCTGGAATTCTCCCCGTCAAACAATTCAAAAGAAGATTCATTTACCTTGTTCTCCACCGTGTACAGCAGATCCTCAATGCTGCTAAGATCCGCTGACAGGCGGTCACTTGTCTCCTCCCTCATATCCAGTGTGAACAGGGTCAGGTTATGACCGATGATCGGAAAGAATTCGTGGGTCACATTCAGGTAATTGTATAGATATTTGACCGCATATTTCAGATACTTCTGCCGGTTGGCCCCTCTCTCAAAGTGAAAGATCAGCTTGGGATACAGTGCCATATCGGCAGGGCCTCCCAGGAGGCGGCCCTCTAAATAATGGCCAGCTTTATTATGGAGGATTCTCTTTTTCGTCCATGACATTTCGTCGTATACATACTCCATGATCTTCTGATGGGAGAAGGAGAAAAAGGTGTTTTCCTGGTCCATATCCTCTTTCAGCAGATCCTTGTTCAGAAGATATTCAAGAATTTCCACCAGCTCATAGTCTTCCTTCCGGGAGAGGACCGAGAGGCAGTCATAGGATACCCCGTCAAAAAATATGGACACAAGATTCAGAATCTGACGGTATTCCGGGGGTACGGGAGCCACACGCTGCTTGATGATATTGCGCATATTTGGGGTGATATCATCAGGGGAGCCGTGATATTTTATGGTGTTGACAGCCTCTGTGATAAAAAGCGCGTTGCCCTCTGTCTCATGAAATAACTGTTCTTTCACACTGTCTGTGAAAGCATATCCGGGCAGCAGACAGGAGGCAAGGGATATGGTGTCCCGGTAGTCAAAGCGGTTCACAGCGATGTATTCCAATTGGCCGATGGAACACATATCCTCGGCAAAACGTTCCGCATCTCCCTCCAGACCGCTGCGGGCAGCGAACAGGAAAAGGAGGTTCTGCCGGCTGTAGTCCTTCAGGCTGGTGATGATATCCCTCATGAGGGAAAGACTCACTTTATCCGCCCACTGTATGTCGTCAAAAAAGAAAACAAGAGGCACGCAGCAGGACAGACGGATCAGGCCATTGACAAAGATACTCTGTATGCTTTTGTAATCCAGGGTGGAGATGTCATCAGCGTCCGGCATGGGATGACACTGCTCCTGAGTGAAGGGGAATAGTGCCTGTATGCTCTGTACAAGAGACATATGCTGCGCCGCATTCCCCGTGTCTGTGAGATACTGCAGGAGCTCCCGCACAGGTTTCTGCCATGGTTTTAATATGTATTTTTCCTCCGCACAGTAGCAGCGGGAGGTGAGCAGAAGGGTATCTGCCGGCAGGTTTTGGGCGGATAGTGCCTGATTTGCCAGCCGCGTTTTTCCGACCCCGGCTTCGCCCAGAAGCAGCATGTGCCGTACCGGATCATCCTGACCGAGAGAGGACAGGTTCTTTTCCATACGCTCCAGTTCTGCTTCCCTTCCACAGAAGACAGAGGAAATATGTCTGGGGGATTTCAGTTCTTTTTTGCCCTCCAGAATCTTGTTCACTTCCTCGTTCCAGGTCTGCTCGATGGCAAGGGCCAGGTCCTGTATTTCTTTTGCGGGAGTTTCAAAAAGCTCTTGTTCCAGCAGGGATTCCAGACAGTTATAGATGTGCAGGGCCTGGGTGTATTCCTTTCTGGACATATAGATCTGCATCAGGTATTTGTAGGCAGTTTCATCGAATTCGTTTATCTGCATCTGTTTTTGGCAGAGGGACTCACAAAGCTCAAAATTTCCGGAGTCATAGTGCCGGGAGATGGCGCGGTGCAGTTTTTTCAGGTAATGGGCCTTGAAGACCTGCCGGGTGTTGGTTACCCACTCATTGAAGGATACATTATTTTTCAGGTAAAAGCCCTCCAGGAAATCACCTCTGTATAGTCCTGTATTGTCTTCATCCTTCAGAAACAGGTCTGTGTCCAGCATCGGAAAAAGGGCCGGATTGATCCTGATGATATCCCCGGATTCTTTTACCAGAAAGTCCTTCCCGAGATTCTTCCGGATGATATAAAAGGCATTTCTCAGATTGGAGTTCGTCTTCTCCTCCGAACATTTATCCTCCCATATAAGGTCAGCAAGGGTATATTTATTCACTGCTTTGTTCAGAAAAAGGTAATACAGAATGGCTTCTGCCTGCCGATAGGGAAAAACAAGGGGAGACCCGTCCAGCAGGATGGAAGGGCTGCCCAGCATGGATACCGCCAGTTGCTGACTCATAAAATACCTCCTGTCAAAAGCTTTACTATCATGTTATTCCTTATTATAAATTAGGCGTCAAAAGATTACAATTAAAATAATTTTTTTTGACACTTCTTTTTTGATATTTTTTTGATACGGTGCCTGTATGCTTGAAAAAATAAAATCCGAGAGGCAGTAAACGGTGGAAAAAATGGAAAAATACAAAGTAATTGGAAAGGAATTGTCAAATGACCAGGCTTACGGCAAGGTGACCGGGCGGGTCAGATACTGCAGTGACATGCAGTCTTTGGGTATGCTCCATATGCGGCTGAAGGCAGGGACGGTTGCCCACGGGATCATCCGCCGGGTGGATGCAGAAAAAGCGCTGGCACTTCCGGGGGTGGCGGCAGTGTACTCCTGTGAAAACACCCCGGATATCTGTTACGACAGGGGCAGAGTGGAAGCCTGGGAAAACGTACCTAACCAGGAAAAGCTCTTTGACAGGCATGTCCGCTTTCTGGGTGAAAGGGTGGCGGCAGTTGTGGCGGATTCGGAGGAGACGGCAGCAAAAGCATGTGAGCTGATCACAGTGGAATACGAGGAACTTCCGGCAGCCATATCTGTGGAGGAGGCAGCAGCTTTGGAGGCACTGCCCCTGCACGGGGATGGAAATGTCTATGAGGTCCCTTCCTTTGAATACGGGGACTTTGAGACAGCCCGGGGAGAGTTCTTCCATGAGAGCAGATCCCATATCGGAAGAATGACGCATCTGGCTATGGAGACACAGTCCTGCAGGGCTGCGTATGATGCCTCGTCGGACAAGCTCACCATATGGTCGGGCTGCCAGTCCGTGTTTGGCGTCAGAAGCACAGTGGCGCAGTATCTGGGGATGCCCTACGCAAGAGTACGTGTGATCAAGGCGCCCATGGGCGGGTCCTTTGGAGTCAGACAGGAGACACTGCTGGAGCCGCTGACCGCGTATGCTGCCAGAATGCTGGAGGCAGATGTAAAGCTGGTGTATACAAGAGAAGAGCAGATTGTGAATACCATGATGAAGCATAGCCTGGACGGAACCGTGAAGAGCAGGATCAGAAAGGACGGAACCATAGAGGGGCTGTCCATGTCCTGTACCCTGGATGCCGGCGCATACCTTACGGTATCCAGGGGGTATGCGTCCACCATTGGGGAGAAGATAGCAAAGGTGTACCGTATGCCAAACATACATTTTGACGCCCGGGTGGTCTGTACCAATACTCCGATAAACGGAAGTTTCCGAAGCTGGGGATCATGTGAGGAGGCACTGCTCTTAGAGAACCACTGGAATATGGTGTGCAGGGAGATGGGAATGGACCCTGTGGAATTCAGGCTGAAGAACATCCTTTATCCCTATGAGACAGAAGCGGTACATAAGATTCCGGTGGGAAATGTCCATTTCCAGGAGTGTCTGTTAAAAGGGCGGGAGGTCTTTTGCTGGGAAGAAAGGAAAGAAGCCTGTAAAAAAAGAAACAGGGAACAGAGAAGATACCGATACGGAATCGGTATGGCGCTGGCATCCCACACCAGCTCCTTTTATCCTTACAGGGTGGATGTGGCGTCAGCAGCCGCCAGAATCCAGGAGGACGGCAGCCTGATCATCCATGTGGGAATCCATGACCACGGCTGCGGAACTGTGATGGCTATGAAGAAGATCGCGTCCGAAATCATGGAGATCGGTCTGGAGAAGATTGAGCTGAACGAGGCGGATACACAGAACAGCCTTTACGATTACGGCTGTTACGCCAGCAGGACAGTATATTCCCTGGGGCAGTCTGTGAAGCAGTGCTGTGAGCACATTTTGGAAATGGCAAGGGAGACGGCAGCGGCAGCCCTTGGATGCAGCAAAAGCTTTCTTCGCTACCGGGCAGGTGAGTTTTTTAAGGAGATGGAGGAGACCGTGCGGATATCTCTGCCGGAAGTCATCCGGTATTCCATTCAGACCATGGGACAGGATATCTACTATGCCAATACCACCAATGCCGGAGAAAATCCCGGCGTGGCAGCAGCTCATTTTACAGAGGTACAGGTGGACACCTATACGGGCATGACGAAGATTATGCACTGCCTGTCTGTACATGATATTGGCAAAGCCATCAATCCTGACCTCTGCAGAGGGCAGATTGGAAGCGGTATTCAGCAGGGAATGGGAATGGCGCTCTGCGAGGAGATCAAAATACATCCGGTGACAGGGCAGACACTCATAACGAATTTTAAGAATTATGAGGTGGCCAATGCCTGTGACCTGCCTGACTACCAGACTCTGCTGATTGAAGAGCCTGAGAACAGCGGCCCGTTTGGGGCGAAATCCATAGGGGAAGTTGTGGTAGTGCCTGTGGCGCCTGCCATTGTGGCAGCGGTCAACGATGCGCTGGGAACAAATCTGACCAGGCTTCCCCTGACACCTGCGGTCATTCTGGAAGCATTGGAGGGAAAAACAGTATGAGATTGAATTTTGTATTAAATGGAGAGCAGAAGACCATGGAGGTTCCGGGGGAAAAACGGCTTCTGGATTTTATCAGGGAGGATCTGCATCTGACCGGCACCAAGGAAGGGTGCGGGGAGGGGGAGTGCGGTGCCTGCACTGTGGTCTTAAACGGACAGGCCATCCATTCCTGCCTTGCTGTTGCCGGACAGTTGGAGGACAGCGAGCTGCTGACCATTGAAGGACTGGAAAAGAACGGTGAGCTGGATGCCATCCAGAAGGCTTTTATCAAAAAAAGTGCTGTTCAATGCGGATTCTGCACCAGCGGCATGGTAATGTCCGCCAAGGCGCTTCTTCTTCATAATCCCAACCCCACTCAGGAGGAGATAAACCGTGCCATTGCCGGAAATATCTGCAGATGTTCCGGGTACCGGGAAATACGGGAGGCCATTCATGAGGCGGCCGCCAGCGGGAACGGAGGTGCAGTATGAGCACAGAGTATTTACAGCCCAAAAGCTGGGGTGAGCTGAAAGAGGATCTGCAGAGACTGACGGAAAAGTCTGTGATCCTGGCCGGCGGTACAGACTTGATGCCGAAAATCAGGTCAGGAAAAAAGGAGCCGGATCTGTATTTAAGCCTTTGCAGGATGGAAGAACTGAAAGCCATAGAAAGGCAGGGCGAATGGCTGAAAATCGGTGCCATGGCTGCCCATACCCAGGCTTCGGAAGATCCCTTTATCAGGAAATATTTTACTGCGCTTGCCATGGCCTGCAGTCAGGTAGGATCCCAGCAGATACGCAACAAGGGAACGCTGGGCGGCAGTCTGGCAAATGCCTCACCTGCCGGTGACATTATACCCTGTATCTTCCTGTACGGAGGGAAGATAGAGATCCTGGGAGAAAACGGAATTCGCAGTGTGGATGCGGAATCTTTTCTTTTGGAAAACGGGTGCACGTTACTGGGCAGAAATGAGCTTATAACGTCCATTCTGCTTCCCCTGGAGGAGGAAAGAAAAAGTTGTTTTGTAAAACTGGGAAGCCGAAGAGAGGTCACAATCGCGCAGATTTCCCTGTGCATTTCCTGGAAAGAGGAGGATAATGAAAAGAAGGACATGAAAGGCTTCATTGGGGCGGTGGATATAAGGCCCGTGGAGTTTGAAAAGGCATATCTTCTCGGAGAAAATTCAGAGGAAAGCAGGGAGGAGGCCGCTGCGTGGCTGGCTGATAAAATAAGAGGCATAAGAAGCAACAGGACCAGGGAATCAAAATTAAAGATAACAGAGGCGGAAAAGCTGTACAAGGAAAGAGCGGTAAAAGGAATCGTTTTTGATGCGGCAGATTGGATAGAGAGAGAAAGCACATTCCATACAGGGAAAAAAGGAGAAGGAAAATTATGAGTGGCGGGAAAAAAGAACGGCAGAAAAATATGACATTTTCTAAATCAGTGTTTGTGTTTGCATTTGTAGTTGCGGCACTTCTGACAGTGACAACCGGTCTTGGGGGGCCTGCCCATGTGGCAATGCTCATCGCGGCCATTGTGGCTGGAATCGTGGCTGTGAGTTCAGGATATTCCTGGGATGAACTGCAGGAAGGTATCGGGGATACCATTAAGGCGGCTGTACCGGCGATTCTGATTCTTCTGGCAATTGGTGTTATCATCGGCGTCTGGCTGCTGGGAGGAATCGTGCCCACCATGATCTACTACGGACTGAAAATCTTATCCCCGTCGGTTTTTCTGCTGGCAAGCTGCCTGATCTGTGCGGTGATTGCTACTGCCACAGGAAGCTCTTGGTCCACAGTGGGGACCATCGGTGTGGCGCTGATGGGAATCGGCAGCGGGCTGGGTGTGCCCGCGGGTATGACAGCAGGTGCCATTATATCAGGAGCGTATTTTGGTGACAAGATGTCCCCTCTGTCCGATACTACCAATCTGGCGCCTGCCATGGCAGGGACGGATATCTTTACCCATATCCGCCATATGATCTACACCACAGGGCCGAGCTTTATTATCGCACTTATCCTGTACGGAATCATAGGTATCAAATTCGCGGGGAATAATTTTGATTCCTCCCTGGTGGAGCTGTATACCTCAACGTTGAAAGATATTTTCTATGTCTCTCCAATCATGCTGATACCGCCTGTGCTGGTCATTATCATGGTAATCAAAAAGATACCGGCGCTGCCTGGGCTGATCGCAGTGGCATTTCTGGGATGTGTGTTTGCATTGGTTTTCCAGGGGGCTGACCTGCAGTCCGTGATTTCCTCCGCCTTCTCCGGATTTTCCATTGAGACAGGAGTGGCAGAGGTGGACAAACTGCTGAATCGGGGCGGCATGACCAGTATGATGGAGATCATCTGCCTCATTCTCATTTCACTTTCCTTTGCAGGTATCGTGGAAAAGAGCGGTATGGTGAATACAGTTATTGAGCGGGCGCTGAAGAATGCCAGGAAGGATTCCACAGTCATAACGGCAACCCTTTTATCCACAATTTTCACCAATTTTGCCACTGGCGTGCAGTATGTGGCGCTGATTATTCCGGGGAGGATGTTCAAGGATATTTACAAAGAAAGAGGACTGCATCCAAAGAATCTGTCAAGGGCTTTGGAGGATACAGGAACCCTGTGTGCGCCCTTTGTTCCATGGGGGACGGATGCCGCGTTTCTTTCAGGGGTCCTTGGGGTGACAACGGGGATTTATGCACCGTTCTGTTTCCTGAATCTTATCAATCCCATTGTGTCTCTGATCTGTGCGCAGACGGGTTGGACCATTGAGAAGATGGAGAAAGATACGGCTTCGGCAACAGAAAATGCAGGATGAATGATTCAGGGTACTGGAAAGAAATAAGAATACGGCAGGGAATGTCTTTTGTCAGGACATTCTCTGCCGTTTCATTATTTTGTCAGGTATCAGAGGTCCATATCCAGAAGGACAGTCAGACTGCGGGGGAGATGAATCTTTTCCAGATTCTCATCACTGCTGCCGCGCAGCAGGCCCTCTGTAAACAGGCGTTTGATCTTGGAACGGGAGACAGAAAGCTGCTCGGCCAGAAATTTATCAGTTCTGATTTTCAGGTCATGCGGATTCTGGATATGGATCATCCGGCAGTTTTCGGTCGGATTTTGCCGGGAGACAGAGGGAAATGCCTCTTTTTTGGAGACGGTGTAAGAGACAGAATCCTCCCTCACAACAGCCCGGTTTTTCTCAAATATTTTCTTGTCAGTGCCGATTTTCAGGGCAAGGCTGCTGTTGTTTTCCTGGAATTTCTGATACAGATCCCGGGGCAGTTTTTGAGGGCTGATGCGCTCAAAAACAGTCAGATTGTAGGTGGATCTGCACTTTTCGCACTGGTAGATCAGCCAGATATCCACACATTTTCCATTGGCGTTGATGCGGAAATCCCCGGTACTTTGAAACAGGGATTTTGTGCCGCATTTCGGACAGTTTCTGATGATTTTATAGGAGGAGGCAGGGAGTATGGCCCAGGTCTCCTCTTTTAAATAGCTCATATGCATATTCCTTTCGCGTTTTATCAGGTCAGGATCTGCAAAGGCTATTTCAATATGAAATTGTTAATATGCAATAGCCTCTGCTATGCATTTTTCTTGGGTTCCAGCATGGTAGTTCCTCCTTTTTACGATATGGGGTTATTATAACGGGAGGATGCGGGGGAGTGCTACCTTAAACTTTTTTCCAAAAGAAAATGAGCAGATACCCATTGGGAAATATGGTATCTGCTCAAGAGGAAACTATTTGCAACTGACATTGTCTGCTTAATAGTTACAACTATTTTCTTTTTTCCTGTAATAAGATCCTCTGTACGCTTTTCAGGGACAGACAGTATTTATCTGCCAGCCGGACGGGGTCCGCGCCATTTTGATAATCACGGAACAGCCTGGTATTGCGGGCGGCGATTTCCTGCCGGATTCCTGTAGTGTCCCCCCAGGAACGCCTGTTTTCCGTCTTTCTGGGAATATAAATACTCTCTCCCTCCACGTACTGCTGTATTATTTCAAGCAGTTCTTTGGGAAGAATCTTATCAGCCTTTTTGTAGCTCATCCTGTCCTCCTTGATTTTTAAAATTCCAGGATTCACAAAGGCTATTTTATATTTGATGAGTATCCGCAATAGCCTTTGCTACGCGGACATAACATATCGTTTCATAAAAAATGCCTCCTTTTATTGTTCGAAAAAATTATTTTGATTTTCTGGTTTGATTATACTGTATGTGGAGGCATTTGTATAGGAAAAGTTAAAGCAATTCGGTCATAAACTGCATCATTTTGTCCTGAAAACCAGGAAAGGGTTCATGGCCATATTCCGGATATATAATCATTTTTTTGTCGGAAGTAAGGGCATTGTAAGCTGCAAACTGGGTGGAAGGCGGGCATGCCTTATCTTCCAGTCCAATTCCCCATAAAACATCTGCCTTTACCCAGGGAGCCAGGTTTCTGATGTCAATATACTGCAGTTGTCTGAAAAAATCCTGCTCCTGCTCGTGGCAGGGGTCCAGGATACGGAAGTAGTCCCACAGTTCCAAATAAGCACCCTGGCATTCCTGGTGACAGCAGGCACCCTGGTAATCCGATAAAAAGGGGCTGCACGGAGCCGCTTTTTTGGATGGAAAACATGCCGCCCTGAAATTCATGTTTTGTATTTTCCAGGGATAATGTACCCTCTCCGTAATAGCAGTATCCTATTTCCATGTGATTGTGAAAATGAAGGTAATCCACCTCCACACCATAGCACTGTTTTAAATTTTTACCTGTCAGCGGAAGCATATGGCTGTCCGCCGGTATTTTGTAATATCTGAACTCCATTTTGGGCTTTTTCTTCTTCATCTGCACCATTCCTTTTTACGTGACCTGAGGTATGTTTTTTATATTGTACCAAGTCGCTGGCGCGACGGCCAGCCCCAAGTACGGTGATCCTCCTATATTAAAAAAAGTAGCAGTTTTTGTATATTTGTTGTATTGTTAAGATACCCCTACCTAAACAACCACATTTATACTCAAACTGCTATGCTTAGTTTATCATGGATCTTTAAACTCAACAACAACTTTTGATTCTTATCTGGAAATGTTATCCACTGCGCGGTCTTACGCATAACACCATTATATAAGTTATTCTGGAATACTGGTATTCTTTACCCCCTTCTCTCCGCCCTAGAGACTGGCTCTCCACCCAGCAACACGACAAGAGCAGGCCTCTTTAATCATGAACATATCCTGCCTGACTTTATGTCTGTAAATGGAGCCCTTGAGGTAGACTTTTTTGGTCATGTATGTGCGGAGCCAATTTCCATTGCCCATCCGGATTTCAGGGAAGAATTTATGTATGAAGCCAGGAAAAGAATGATAGTAATTTAGGATGAAAAACAGTTGATGCGGAGCTCTCGGGAAGGCAGCACACAGGGAAATGATGGGAGCTTACTTAAAAGAAAACAACGTAAAAGTCAAAGATGGTACAGATGTTAATTCTATTCTTATATCAGTTTTTTCTGTTTACACAAACTTTGAAACTCTCTCGATAACAATACATAGTAATGATTCTTTACCGATGGGTGGTGATTTCACCACCCATCGCTATTAATTATATCTGTTAAAAGAGCGGTGTTAAAAATTCATCTGGAGAAGATGCCCTTCCAATAATATCTATGAAGTTCCACAGAAGGACGATGGTTTTTCAGCCTCTAATAGCTGCACCATCCGCCATCCACCGTCAATTCTGCACCGCAGCAAAATTTAGAATCTTCTGACAGGAAAAAGCATACAGCCGATGCGATATCCGAGGCATCTCCCAGCTGCTTTTCTCCCCGAAGAATATTTACACCGTTTTTATAAAACAGGCCAATGCCTTCCGGATCCATCTTCCGCCCCGGAAGTACCAGCTCGGTATTCTGTGTGAGGGGAGTACGGATAGCTCCGGGGTTGACCAGGTTCACCCGCATATTACGGTCACGATAGCTCCAGGCCAGATTCTTTGAAAGAGCAGTCAGCGCATGTTTGGCCGCCACATACGCTGTACCGCTGCTGGTATGTTCAAAACCACCTACAGAAGAAATGTAAACGACACTGGAACTTTTCCCTTCGTGATCCCATAAAAGAGGCAGCAGATCCCTTGTGAGTTTGAACGCAGAATTCACAGTAACATTCATCAATGCATCCCACAGTTCGTCATCACAATTATGGGGCGCTGTCATAAAATCAACGAGACCCGCTGCATAGACCATAGAATCGATCTTTCCAAATTTATCTTTCATAAAATCAGCGATCTTTTTCCTTGCTCCGGCATCATTTACATTGCCTGCAAAGGTTTCCAAGGTTCCCGGCCCATCTGCCTGGGCCTGTAGAAGCGCCAGCTTATCCTCCTGCCAATCAAAGGCAACAACATGAGCTCCTTCCTGAACCAGTGAAAGAGCAGTGGCTTTCCCCATACCGCTGGCCCCTCCGATGATCAGGGCTATATTATCTTTAAATCTCATACTTTTCTCCTTTCCCGGTTAAACTGCCGGATCCATGAGTTCATTCTAAACAAATACCGTATCACAGATAACTGCCTGGGCGCCATTGATGGTAACTGTGTCTCCTTTTGCCACTTTACCGGTTTCTGCATAAATGTAACCAATGGGTTTATCCAGTACATAGCTGTAATTGCACTTGGATACCCGGCCTACCTCTTCCCCATCCTTTATGACGGGAGTTCCGGGGCCGCCCAGATCTTTGCCGTTCACACGGACATCTGCTTCCTCCATCGTAAATCCCACCATAATATGTTTCGGGCCTTCTTCTTTTATTTTCAAAAGCGCTTCCTTGCCAATAAAATCTTTATTCCAGCCTATGCCGACATCAAGGCCGACCTCCAGCGGGTTGGTATGCATCAGGTCTCTCATATAGTAAAAGCCTTTTTCTGTGGGCAATGTCCATGCCATAATTTGAAAATCAGTAACCTCCTGTCCCCCAAAAGCTGTGGCCGCTGTTTTCAATTTTGATTCCAACATGCCATCATATTCCGGTGCGATGTATATTTCATAGCCAAACTTTTCTCCGCTGAATCCTGCCCGATTGATGAGTGCCGGTATTCCGTCTATTTTCCTTTCTTCAAAGGAAAAGAATCTCATCTCGTCTACGGGAGTATCAGTGATCATATTGAGCATATCTCTTGACTTGGGTCCCTGGACGGCATACATATCATATCTGGGCGTTATATCTTCATACTTCACATCCATTGTCCCCTTCTGCGCGTCAAACCATTTCACCAGCTTATTCAGAAACAGCGTAGAAATCCAGAATTTGTTTTCTTCCCAACGGAATACAACCACATCGTCAATAATTTCGCCCTGTTCGTTCAGCATCGTGGTATATCGTTCCCTGCCGGCTTTCAGATTACCAATGGGATTGGCATAGATCTTATCTAAAAATGCTGCCCCATCAGAGCCGCTCACTTCCAGAAGCTGATGGGTCCAGAAATACCATCCTACGGTTTCACGAACAGCCATATGCTCTTTGCGCTTCATTTCATCATATTTGTATACATTTTTATTATACATACCGTTTCTCCTTTCCCTGTTATCAGCAAAACTTGTCAATTTTTTTAGCTATTTTCACACGAAGGATTTCTGCCGCATCCGGCCCTGCTTCCTCCCACAATGACCAAAGAGCGCTCACCAGGGTCTTGGTCATTCCATACCAATAAGAAAGATAGGCAGCAGACTGTTTGGGCATTCTTTGTTCCAGCGCCCCACGGTTAATCCGTAATATGACCTCTTCGCTGTTGAAGGCTTCTGCTTCTACAGGAACTCCCTGGCAGGCAAGATAAACTTCCAGGAAACCGCCCATCACACGTCCATCTTTTATTTCTGCCGGAACGCCCAGCCAGTTTCTTACACCCTCAACGGCATAGAATCCGCCGAAGGCCGACTTTCCTGCGCTCTCAAAAACACAGTGGATTGTCCGATCTAAATCTTCTTCTGTGATTCTGCCGCTTTGAATCAATTCTGCAAATACAGGGAACAGATAACCGGCGCCCCCAGAACTTCCATTAGGCCGAAACCACGTTGCAGCATCAAATTCTGCACAGGTGCCATTGTTAAAATGATAATTACACTCTTCCCGGAAGAACTGAGAATCTTTCAGCATTTCCTCCTCAGGCGTATATTTGATCATATCTGCCGTTGCTATGGGACCAAAGCTTTCCCATTGCTTGTGAGCAGGCATCGGAAATTTTTCACGGTTCTCACCCACGATACGGCAATGCAGATCACCGGCTCCTCTTGCTTCGATCATGTGAAGCTCCACATTGGGTCCAGCTTTTTTTAAGGTTGCTTCCCCATCGCAAACCCCCTGCAGGGAGGTCGTGGTTGCGCGGCAAAGCTCAGTTCCGATAATGTCCCAGGGACAGGTATCCAACTCTTTCTCCACACGGTAGGTACCGAAATCGTTGACCCTGCCGCACATTAATAGCGCTTCATCACCAGAATCTCCGTTGAGGCAGCCGGGGAAATTGCCTCTCATAAATGGATGCACATTGTTGGTGTCAATCCCTGCTATCTTTCCAATGGGACTGGAAAATGCATCCAGCATTCGCTTATAAGAATTTGCACAAAGGATTTCTGACCGCTCTTCGTAATCTGGTATTAAAATACGGTAGACCTGCATCAAATTTGCACTGTACACTGCAATATTTCTTTGGGAATGCTGGGCTGCTTCATAATAGGAAATCAGCCGCCCCCAAGGGGTGGCAACTGCCGGATAATCCGGAAGTACGCCTTTTCCTACGGTATTGGGAATTCGTTCATCAATTTTTTTACTCATGTTGATTCCTCCTTAATCAATTTGTGTGACAGAACCTGCATAGCTGCAGCCGCCGTCTGCCAGAATATCTACGCCGGTGATATAACCAGCGCCTTTACTGCAAAGAAATTGTACCAGTTTACCTATTTCATAGGGGTGTCCCCAGCGTTTTAAGGGAATCCCTGACATAGCACGTTCTGCAGAGGCCGGTGAATTTTCAATCAAAGCCTGGTGCATGGGTGTCAAATAGGATCCAGGGGAAACGGAAAGGATCCGGCAGTTCCTGGAGGCAAAACGCTGCACATTTGCATAGACAAAGTATTTCACGAAGCGTTTGGATATGCTGTATGCCATACCTGCCTGGTGGGCTTCCGGCAATTTCACTGTATCGCAGAGAAAGCTCCGGAATCTGTCCAGAAAGTCGGGCTCTCTCCAACCTTCATATATTTCATTTAATATAGTGCGCAGAGGGGCCTTTGACTCATCACACTCCAAGGCGTAGCCGGCCGTAGAACCAAACAATATACAGGTCCCTCCCTCAGCCAGAATCGGATAGAATGCCTCCACTACGTGAATGGGTCCCATCAAATTGATACGGAGGATATCATCCCGCCCGGTATTGGCCGGGGAAACACCTGCGGTATGGATTACGTGGACAATATCCCCCAGCTTTGCAATTTCTGCTGCCGCATCTTGCACGGCATCTCTGTCCGAGGCATCCAGAGGATAGAGGATCACATCTGCACCGTAAGCCTCCAGATTTTTTTTAGCTTCTGCCAGTTTTTCCGGCCCCCTGGCACAGAGCACTAAAGTTGTCTCGTGGGCCATGCACGATGCACAAGCAAGACCCAGACCGCTGCTACCCCCGGTAATGACAGTTAATTGTTTCCTCATAAAAATACCTCCTAATATTATTGATAGGATTCGGGAGCCAAAAAGCTGTACCCATAGGGTATCCCTTTTCAGCGCCGAATCTTAATCTCTGACCTATGCCTGCGTTCCTTCCACTGCTGCCTCGTCTTCCTGGCTGATCTTTACAAAGAACACAACTAGCAATACGTTAATCAAAGCAAGTATTGCAGCAATATAAAATACCGGTTTAATGCTGCCGGTCATGTTGACAAAGATACCCACAAACGGTACAAAAACAGATGCCATACCGGTGGCGGAGAATTGATACATTCCCTGTGCGGCAGCAAATTCTTCCTTTGGAAGCCCATACTGGAAGTAGGGAGTCATACAGGTTTGATTGATAGAATTTCCGATACCGCCAATGGCGGATCCAATCCAAACCAGCAGCATGGGAGAATCCGGGTTCAAAATACAGTAGCAGCTAAGCCCTGCAAGTAGTGACAGAGTTCCCAGGATCATCATCGTACGGACATTTTTTACAAAATTTTTCTTGAGAATGCTGCCCATAAAAAGACCGCAAATCACAAGGGTGATATTCATGGGAACCGTTGAAGTAGAGCCCATGGTGGCGGAACGGTTCATGCTATATAGAATATAGTTGAGTACGTAACCGGAAGTACAGGTGGAAAAGCAAACAACCAGCATATTTACAAAAAAAGCGGTACAGAATCTTTTTTCCTTGAAAATATGGAGAGGAACAGCAGGGCTTTCCGTTTTGGCAGAATGTTTGACAAGAAGGATTGCAAAGACTATCACGATTACAGGAAGAATGAGGCCGGGCCCCACCCATGCCAGCGGCTTTCCTGCGCCGGAAAGTCCCAGCCACAGAACCAGTGGTATCACAATGCAGGACAAGTAAACAAGGCCTAGAACATCAAACCTGGATTTTGATTCCTGCTTTTCATTGGGATACGCTATGCAGATAACTATAATGGCAAACAAGTAGAAGGGAAGCCATAAAAGAAATGGTATCCGTCCAAATCCTGCATCTACCAAAGCGCCTGCTGATAGAGGGCCGCATAACGCGCCAATGGCATTGAATGTAGAAATAAATCCGTAGTATTTCATAGCTGTCTGACGATCCCATACAGTACCAATTATGGAATAGGGAGCGGACATGACCAAACCACAGCCGACGGAGCTGATAAAGCGAAGCATCATAAAAATGTAAGGATTATAGGTAAAATAAGTACCCGCCATGGTGATGAGCATAATAGAAGCACCGATTACAATAATATTTCTCCGTCCGGTTCTGCCGCCCAATGCCCCCACCGCCGGGAGTGCAATCATAGTGCCGGTACTTCCCAATGCTGCGGCCAGAGAATAGAGATGATACCCATTGATTTCTTTCAGCAGCGGTGTCATTGCCGTATTACATCCATAATTGAAGAACTGAGTGCCAGTCCCCATCAGGAGTATGGCAATTAAAAAAAGGCTTTTGTTTTTAATTTTCAATTCCATACGCAACTTCTTCCTCTCTTTGATTGTTAAAATTTGTATGTTCAATCCGTTATCCTTTTTATAACATTATCTTGACCGTATCGTAAATCCTCGGAATTCACGGTATTTCGGGGGAAATTCCCTAAAAATTGCGGTCATCTTCCTATGTAATTAAAAAGCTGCCCGGAAATCTGTCAGATTTCCAAGCAGCTTACACAATTCGCTTTTTTATTTTTTTGTTCCCTGTTCCTTTTTTTCGGTGAGCCTTCTTTTGTTCTCCAGCTCCCTCATCTTTAGGCGCTTTAACAGCAGGAGCAGATACAGACGTTCATCAGGGTCTTCCGTATCCATATCAAGCAGCGCCTCAATCCTTTTGATCCGCTCAATTAAGGTGGTGCGGTGTACAAATAGTTTTTCCGCTGTCTTACTGAGATTCATATTGTTATCCAAATAGATTTTTAATGTATCCACATAGCTGATCTGGGAAGAATGATCGTGTGCCAGAAGCCGTTCAAGTCCCGGCGAAATCATTTGATTTAAAGAAAATTCACCGGTACAGCATTCACACATATAGGCCAGTTTATAATCCGAAAAATTGTGACAGACTTCCTCGGGACAGATTTCCTCCCCCATGGTGATGGCAATGCTTGCCTGACGCCAATAAATTCTAGCCTTCAGGAGACTTCGAAACGGACAGCTGATCCCCCCTTTCAAATGCATGGTCTTTATCAGCTGCCTTAATCCGCGGACGGTATTTTCCTGTTTCTGCCTTTCATCAACAGGTATGAATGCAACTACATATTGTTTATATTCAAAGGTGATGCACTCCGCAAACATCTCCTCCAAATGCCCCAGGATATAGACGATGGGAATCTTGTCGGCAGTTTCTTCGGAAACCAGGATCTTGACACAGAGATAGCTTCTGTCATCAGACTCCGAAAGCAGAGGTTTCTTCCGGCTTTCTTCTATGGAGTGGCCATCCAGCAGTTCCCGGAGCAATATCTTTTCCGGTTCTACATAGTCATTCTGCAGCCTGACATTACTGACAAATGCCCGTTCTATCAGCCGCGCCAAATATGCAGACACCATAAAATCACCGGGATCATAGTCCCTGAGTACAAAGGGAATTTTCAGACACCCCACATAACTGCCCTTTACAAAAAGGTTAGAGCAAAAATATACAACCTTTCGATCGGTATCTTCATCGAGAAACGGCGCTTTGTACATTCTGGTTTTATTATCTCCATTAAGAGCCTTGGACAGTCTTTCCGGAGAATACTGTCCGCTTACTTCCGGCCGGTAATAGGCAAGGGAATCCATCTTATCGATGATTTCACTGTATCCAATAAAGTGATAATCATAATCGATTACTACAATAGGATTTTCCAAGATAGGAAAGCTGATATCTATCATGTTCTGTATATTTCCGCCCTTATCCAAAATCATAAACAAATTCAGTTCCCATTCCTCGAAACGATCATAAATTCTTTGTATGGTATTAAATACCTCAATCTGGTCAGAGGTCTCCAATACCATACAGCATAAAGTTTCATTCGTCATATAGACTGCCGGCGGGCGGCCTCCCAGGGCGATCACAACGGTACCTTCCTCGGCCGCTGGAACTGCCGGCAGATAATCCGCCATAGCAATATAACATTGATTTTGTTTAAAATCTACATCTCTCCCAGTATAGAATTCCGGCCGGCGAAGCTGCAGATCGCTTCTATGATTTCCGAAAACCTGCACTGCAAACCTTTTCCTCAGATGCTGGAAAAGAATATCCACATTCAGCCTCATAGATCCTCCTTTCCTATAGTCTCTAGTTTCCTCCTGCCCCACATTTTGATACTATTA
This sequence comes from Blautia sp. JLR.GB0024, assembly GCF_037000545.1. Taxonomy (NCBI): domain Bacteria; kingdom Bacillati; phylum Bacillota; class Clostridia; order Lachnospirales; family Lachnospiraceae; genus Blautia; species Blautia sp. JLR.GB0024. The sequence goes on from NZ_JBANBF010000004.1 coordinate 234,965, forward strand.
AAGTATCATAGAACCCACAAAATAAACAGCCTCATTTTTGTTATGTCCGTTTTAGGTAAACCCCTCATTTTGTCGGGCAGCGGAGTTATATTTTTTATGTCAACGAAATTGAACCAATGCCAAAGGCAGATAATTGTATCATTGACCATTCAAGTTGAAAATCAAGCCCCGCTCAAACAATTTGTAAATACTATTTTTCAAAGGCCTACCAGCCGTTATTTCATTCGGAATCCACTATTTTTCTCAAGCGGAAAGGAATATAATCCCCATAGCAATTCCGATTGAACATCCGCGAATTGATACAATTGAGAAGAATCACATGCGGAGCAGTTCTTATTTATGCAGGACTGCTCTTTCTCTCTACTCTGAATCTGATACTTCTCTAAAGAATTATAACAGAAAAAAGAGACATGTTCACAAAAAAGAATGAGACTTGTACAGCGGCTATGATATGATACATGAAACAGGAAAAATCCCCGATTTAAGGATTTTTTCACAATTACAGGGTTATAATCCTCTCAGAAAACAGGAAAGGGAAGGATAGTCAGATGCTTTACAGAATATTAAAGAAGGATTTGCTGAGGAGAAAAGGGGTCAATGTGATACTGTTTCTGTTCATCACAATAGCCACGATCTTTCTGGCTAGCAGTGTGAACAATATCCTGGTGGTGAGTTCGGCCATCAGTTATTACATGGAGTTTTCCGGGGTTCCGGATGTGAATTTTATTTTGAAGGGAGATACGGAGAAAGAGAAAACAGAAGAGTGGCTGGACGATGGGGCGAAAGATGTGAAGGAATACGGAGACAGCAGTATGATCGCTCTCAATGACCAGAATATGAAAATCATAAAAAACGGAAAGAAAAAGGAATACGCCGCCGCAGGCACCAGCGTTTATTTAGCCGCTGCAGGTATGGAATACTGTAAGGTTTTTGACCTGGATGGAAAGCCGTTTTCTCTGAAAAAAGGTGAAGCTGCCCTGACCAGGGATGCCATGGAGAGAAACCATCTGGAGTCCGGGGATAAGATCTCCATTTCAGTGGGAAAGACAGAAAGGAAACTGACGGTTTCCGAGCAGATAAAGGACGCGGCTTTTGGAAGCGACATGGTTGGAATGAACCGGATCATCGTCAGCGAAGAGGATTATGAAACATTCCTAAAGGATGAGAATGCAGAGAATATCCGTATGTTCTGTGTTATGACCGACAAGGCGGCAGAGTTTGTGAGAGATCAGAACAACCAGGACTTTACCACTGTTTTAAGTACGGTCTCAAAGAGTATGTATAAAATGATCTATTCTTTTGATATGATCATGGCAGCGCTTTTGATCCTGGTCGGTATCTGCCTGATCCTCATTGCCCTTCTGGTACTCCGCTTTACGCTGGTGTTTACCATGGAGGAAGAATACCGGGAAATCGGGATCATGAAGGCAGTGGGATTCCGGAATTTCGCTGTGAAAAAGGTATATCTCTTAAAATATCTGGTTCTTGTGACGGCAGGTACTGTGGTGGGATTCGCAGCCAGTATTCCGGTCAGCAGGGCCATGGTGGCAAGTGTCAGCAGAAATATGATCATGGAGGACAGCGGCTCCAACCTGTGGGTGAATTTTATATGTTCCGGTTGCATTGTTTTGCTGGTAATGCTTTTCTGTTATACCAGTACCGGTAAGCTGGATAAGATATCAGCCATCTCTGCCATCAGGAGCGGAAAGACAGGGGAGAGATTCAAAAGAAGAGCCGGAATCAGACTGAACAGGAGAGGGAAAATGTCTGTTCCCATGTTTTTGGGACTGAACGATATGCTTACCCATATGAGGCGGTATCTGGTGCTTATGATCACCTTCTGCATCAGTTTCGTGCTGATCACCATACCGCTGAATACCATCAATACCATGAGGAGCCGGGAGATGGTAGTCAAGTTTGCCCTGGACCCTGACAGCGCCGTATATGTGAGAAGAATCGAGAAGGCAAGTGAGGGAAATTACAGATACAAGGATGACCTTTTGGCAGGAATGCAGCGTGTGGAGCAGGAGATGAAGGCGAAGGGATATGATGCAGAGCTTACGGGCATTCCGTTTTATTTCCTGAAAATCTCTAAGGATGGTGTCGTCTCAGACCAGAAGCTTCTGGTATTACAGAATCTGGGAAAGAACAATGATTATCTGCATTATGACAAGGGGGAAGCCCCCAGGCTGGAAAATGAGATCGCTCTCTCCGAGACAGTGCTGAAGCAGAATAAATGGAACATTGGAGACTGGGTAGATGTAAATATCGGCAGCAAAGAGAAGAGATTACTAATAACAGGGACGTATTCTGACTATATGCAGATGGGACAGTCCGGCAGGATGAATCCTGTGATCGATATGAAGGAAGAGATGATGGCGGATTACTGGAATATCCTTGTGGATATGAAGACGGATAAGACACAAAAGGAACTGGCCGCTGACCTTAAGAAGGATTTTCCGCAGTATGAGTGGGATGACGCCCAGTCTCTGGTTGACCAGAATGTGGGCGGGATCCAGGACTCTTTGGCAAAGCTTCTGCTGCCCATGACCGGTCTTCTCTGCGCCATTATCATGCTGATCACTGCCCTTATGGAAAAGCTGTTTATTGTAAGAGAGAAGGGGGAGATCGCCATGATGAAAAGTGTGGGGTTCCGCAACCGGAGTATCCGCAGGTGGCAGATCCTTCGTATGGTCTGGGTGGTTCTGGTATCTATGATAGCGGCAGTTCCCCTGTCTCTTCTGAGCAACCGGTTTATGTTAAGACCTATCTTTGCCATTATGGGGGCTGATGTGGAGATCCAGGTCGTGCCCTGGCAGGTGTACGGTGTCTATCCGGGAATCCTGATGGTGGGAATCATCGCAGCTACCATATTTGCAACCGGAAAAGTGAAACAGATCCATATACGTGAAATGAATAATATAGAATAAAAATCCAGGTGGAGGGAGAAAGAAATGGAGTCTTTGAAAGTTTCAAATTTGTGCAAAACATATATTATAGAGAAGCGTCAGAATAATGTTCTGAGAAATGTTAATCTGGAGATAGAACAAGGGGAGATGGTGGCTGTAATGGGGCCTTCCGGTTCCGGCAAAACGACCCTTCTCTATACAGTCAGCGGCATGGACAATACCACTGCGGGCAAGGTGGATTTCTTTGGACGGGAGATGACAGGGCTTACTGCAAATGAGATCAGTGATATGCGGCTGGAGCAGATGGGGTTTGTGTTTCAGCAGATGTATATGCTGAAAAATCTTTCTATTTATGATAACATTATTATGCCGGCCTATCAGACACCTGCGGGAAAGACAAAGAAAGGCCGGGCGGCCGTCAATGAGAGGGCAAAGATACTGATGCAGAAGCTGGGAATCAGTGAGGTGGCGGACAATGACATCAACGAGGTATCCGGCGGGCAGCTTCAGAGGGCCTGTATCTGCCGCAGCCTGATCAATGAGCCAAAGATCATCTTTGCGGATGAACCTACAGGTGCGCTGAATAAACAAAATTCTATAGAGGTTATGGAGGAGTTAAACCGCATCAATCTGGACGGGACCAGTATCCTTCTGGTCACACATGATATGAAAGTGGCGGCGCGCTGTGAGCGGGTGCTTTATATAGAGGACGGTGATATCCGGGAGGACATTACACTTGGAAAATGGCAGAAAGACCAGGATATGAGGGCAAGAGAGCGGACATTGAATGACTGGCTGATCAAGCTGGGCTGGTAAAGAAAGGATTTGTATGAAAGATATTTTGCTGGTGGAAGACAACAGGGAGCTGGCAGAGCTTCTGCAGGCATTTTTGGAAAAAGGCGGGTTTACTGTTCATCCGGTACCTACCGGAGAGGAGGCGGCAGCATATCTGGAAGAGAACAATGTGAAGATCATGCTCCTCGACATTATGCTTCCCGGCATGGATGGTTTTGCCGTCTGCCGGACAGTGCGGGAGAAAGGAGATATCCCCATATTGATCATGAGTGCCAGAGCGGAAAAGGATGATAAGTTAAACGGATTCGGTCTGGGGGCAGATGACTATATGGAAAAGCCTGTGGACCCGGACCTGCTGACTGCCAAGGTGCGGGCACTGCTGCAGAGAACTTACGGGGCCAGAAGTGAGACGGACTATCTGGTATCAGGCGGCCTTACCATAGACAAAAATGCGCGGAAGGTTTACCGGGACGGGCAGGCAGTGGAGCTGAATGTAAAAGAGTATGAACTGCTGTTATTACTGGCTGAAAACCCGGGGAGGACTCTTCACAAGGAATATCTTTTTGACCGGATCTGGGGTATGGACAGCTTCAGTGAGAATCAGACGCTGACGGTGCATATCAGAATGCTGCGAAACAAAATAGAGGAAAATCCCAGGGCGTCCAGGCGCATTCAGACTGTCTGGGGTGTGGGGTATCGGTATGAGGAAATATGACAGGATTCTGGCAGTAACGGTATGTCTCTATCTGCTGCTGGCGCTGGGAACAGGTCAGATCCTTTACCGGATGCAGGAGCACAGAGACAGGGAATTCCGGGTGGAGATAAACCGCCTGTACCATACCATATCAGCGGGAACACGCCCGGAGGAAGTGGAGCTGAGCGGATTTCGGGATGTATACAGGATTGACAGTCTGCCCCTTGCTGATGCGGCTGACAGGGAGAAGTCAGAGGCATTTTACAGTGATGAAAGTAATGGAGGCAGTGTTATAAAACCCTGGTATACGGACAGCAGTCTGAAAGGGTATCTCCGGTTTTCATACAGGGAAGAAAATATGAGCCTGGGCGGTGTGATGGTGACCGTGCAGGCTGGTCTTGCACTTATGGCAGCATTTGTGGTGGGAATTTTACTGTATTTGAAATACCGGGTCATCCGTCCATTCAACCGGGTAAGCGAACTGCCTTATGAGCTGGCAAAAGGCCATCTGAAAGGCGAGGTAAAGCAGGAGAAGAACAGATATTTCGGTGACTTTCTCTGGGGAATCGGGCAGTTAAAAGATACGCTGGAAGTGACGAAAAAGCGGAGGCTTGAGCTGGAAAAGGAAAAGAAAAAAATGCTGCTGTCCTTGTCCCATGACATGAAGACGCCTCTTGGGACCATCAGACTTTACGGAAAAGCCCTGGAGCAGGGACTCTACGATACAGAGGAGAAGAAGTGCCACGCTGCCCGGCAGATCTGTGCGAAAGCAGAAGAGATTGAGGGATATGTGGCGGAGATCATAAGAAGCTCAAAGGAAGATATTTTAGATATCCGGGTGGAAATGGGAGAATTTTATCTGGAGGAACTGGTAAAGCGGGTGGCAGACACCTATGTGGAAAAGTGCGCAGTGCGAATGATGGAGCTGCAGATCGGCAGATATGAGAACCGGTTAGTGCGTGGGGACATTGACCGCGTACTGGAAGTGTTTGACAATGTGATGGAAAACGCTTTTAAATACGGGGACGGCAGAAGAATTGAGATCAGCTTTTATGAGGAAGATTTCTGCCAGCTCATCCGCATTTTTAATACGGGTGAGGCCGTGTCGGAGAATGATTTCAATCACATTTTCGAGAGCTTTTTCAGAGGGACGAACAGTCTTGGGCAGCAGGGCAGCGGACTGGGGCTTTATATCTGCAGGGAGATCATGCGGAAGATGGACGGGGAAGTGTTTGCAGAGAGGGAGAAAGACGGGATGGGAATTGTGCTGGTATTCCGATAGTGAAAGGAATGTCTGGTCATGAAACCGGACGAAGATAAAACAGCATGATACAACAGCCATGTTTACGGAACCGGCGGTTTGTCAAAATTTTTGACAGACTGCCGGTTTTGTCTATAGTAAAAGCAGTTCCGGCATAGTATGATGAGAGTATGAAACAGCACGGAAAGGAGGGATGTGGAAATGGAAGCATTCCGTACCATTGAAGTAAAACGAAGCATTTTTGATAATAACGACAGGCAGGCGGAGCAACTTCGCAGAGAACTGAAAGAGAAGAGGGTATTCCTGCTGAATCTCATGTCTTCCCCGGGTTCAGGCAAGACGACAACCCTGCAGCGGACCATTGAGGCATTGAAGGAGGAGCTGAAGATCGGCATTATGGAGGCGGATATTGACTCTGATGTGGATGCCCGCACCATAGAGAATATGGGGGTAAAAGTAATACAGCTCCATACAGGGGGCATGTGCCACCTGGATGCGGATATGACGAGGCAGGGGCTTGACGCCATGGGAACCGGAAGCGTGGACCTGGCTGTGCTGGAAAACGTGGGAAATCTGGTCTGCCCGGCGGAATTTGACACGGGGGCAGTGAAGAACGCCATGATCTTATCGGTTCCGGAGGGAGATGACAAACCTCTGAAATATCCGCTGATGTTCTCCGTATGTGATGTGGTGCTGATCAACAAGATCGACGTGATGCCCTATTTTGATTTTGACCTGGAAAAATGCAGAGAAAACATCAGACTGCGCAATCCCGAGGCGAAAGTGATCCCAATCAGCGCAAAGACAGGGGAAGGTGTGGATGCGTGGGCAGATTGGCTGAGGACAGAAGTAAACACGTGGAGAGAAGCAAGGTAATCCGGAAGCAGGACTGTGAACAGCAGCAGGATAGCTGCAAAAGAGCATCTAAAGAGTTGCAAAAGAGCAGCGAGGCGGCTGCAGAATGGTAGAAAGGGTGGGTTTGTATATGGCAAATTTAAGACCGAAGATCGTGAAACTGGCAAAAATGGTGGGCGGTGTTGCAGGGGCAATGAACCGGATCGATGAGAAGGCTCCGGAATACTATGCGCTGAATGCTGTGGTCACGGATGATATGGCAGATGTAGCCCTTGTTATGGGGCTTCGCCAACCGCGTACCTTTGAGTATATTGTGGAGAAATGCGGCAGAAGCCGGGAAGAGACCAAAAAGCTTCTGGACCAGCTTACATACACAGGCGTGGTGAAGGTATGGACAGATAAAAAGGATAAGAAGGACCGGTATTTCATCAATATTTTTGCACCTGGCATGCTGGAAATGATGGTAAATAACCGGGAGCAGCTTGCCGCGCATCCTGAGATCGGCAAGGCATTTGAGGAGTATACCAGAAAGAGGATCGCACCTATGGCGCCCCTTTTTCCGGAAGGCATGGCAATGATGCGTGTGACGCCTGTGGAGAGTGCTGTCAAAGACCTTCCGGGAGTACAGCCCTGGGAAAAGCTGTCTTATTATCTGAGAAAATACGATACATTCAGTGTGTCTGACTGTTCCTGCCGCCAGTCCAGAAAGGTGCTTGGCGAGGGCTGCGGACATCTGGAAAAGGATATCTGTATCCAGATGGGAACAGGAGCAGAATATTATATCAGGACAGGAAGAGGCCGTCAGGTGAGCCGGGAGGAAGTGCTGGAAATCCTGAAATTTGCGGAGGACAACGGTCTTATGCATGAGATGCCCGCAACAGACGGGCTGGGTGAATCGGCGGCAATCTGCAACTGCTGCAGCTGTTCCTGTTTCTCCATGCGTATCGCAACGCTGTTCCGCACACCGGATGCCATCCGCTCCAATTTTACAGCGGAGGTGAACCCGGAGGAGTGTGTGGCCTGCGGGCAGTGTGTGGAAAACTGTCCCACAAATGCCCTGAAGCTGGGACAGAGACTCTGTGCCAAAAAGCCGGTTCCAAAGACAGAGGAACCTACGGCCAGGGATCATGTGTGGAGCAAAAAGAACTGGAATATGGACTACAGAGAGAACCGTCAGGATGTGGCGGAGGAGGGAACTTCCCCCTGTAAAACCGCCTGTCCGGCCCATATTGCGGTACAGGGCTATATCAAGCTGGCTGCCAGGGGAAAATACAAAGAGGCCCTGGAACTGATCAAAAAGGAAAATCCATTCCCGGCTGTCTGCGGCCGTATCTGCCCGCATGGCTGTGAGGATGAATGTACCCGCGGGGATATTGACGAGCCCATCGCCATTGATGAGATCAAGAAATTTATCGCGGATAAAGAACTGGACAGTGATGTGCGCTACATTCCGCCGAAACGCTACCATCTGGGCAATAAGATCGCCATTATCGGCGGCGGCCCTGCAGGACTTTCCTGCGCGTATTACCTTGCCATAGATGATTACCGGGTGACTGTTTTTGAAAAACAGGAGAAGCTGGGCGGCATGCTGGCACTTGGAATCCCCTCCTTCCGCCTGGAAAAAGAGGTGCTGAATGCAGAGATTGATGTGCTGAAAGAGATGGGTGTGGAATTTAAGACCGGCGTGGAAGTGGGAAAAGATGTGACACTGGATGAACTGAGAAAACAGGGCTACGAGGCATTTTACATAGCAGTCGGCGCCCAGGGCGGACGCAGGCTGAACGTGGAAGGAGAGGACGCTTCCGGTGTGGTATCCGGTGTGGAATTCCTGCGCGAAGTAAACCTGGGATGCGGCCGTACCCTCGCCGGAAATGTAGTGGTAGTGGGCGGCGGCAACGTAGCTGTGGATGTGGCCCGCACAGCCACAAGGCAGGGAGCTGACACGGTAAAAATGTACTGTCTGGAAAGCCGTAAGGAGATGCCTGCCCTGGATGAGGAGATTGAAGAGGCAGAGGCTGACCATGTGGAATTCCAGAACGGATGGGGCCCGAAACGCATTCTGACAGAGGATGGAAAGGTGACAGGCGTGGAATTTATGCGCTGTGTCTCTGTCTTTGATGAGATGCACCGTTTTGCACCGAAATACGATGAGGAGGATACCATTACGGTTCCGGCTGATACGGTTCTTCTCTCCATTGGGCAGTCAATCGAGTGGGGCAGCCTGCTGGAAGGCAGCAAAGTGAAGCTGGGACGCGGAAACACTGCGCAGGCTGACAGCCTTACTTATCAGACCGGAGAAAAAAACGTGTTTGTGGGCGGCGACTGCTGTACCGGTCCGAAATTTGCTATTCACGCCATCGCAGCCGGCAAGGAAGGAGCAATTTCCATCCACAGATATGTGCAGCCGGGACAGACTCTGACCTTGGGCCGCGACAGAAGAGAATACCACGCCTTTGATAAAAATAACGTGGCTGTGGATCTGCAGAGCTTTGACAATACACCGAGACAGCGCCCTGCCCATGCACAAGAGAAGAAGGGCACTTTCCGGGATGACAGGATGACATTTACAGAGGAACAGATGAAAAAAGAGACGGAGAGATGCCTGGGCTGCGGTGCCGTACAGGTGGATTCCTATATGTGTGTGGGCTGCGGTATGTGCACCACAAAATGTAAATTTGATGCCATTCATCTGAAACGTACCGGTCATTCCAAACCGGATCTGTATGAGAAGCTTCCGGTGAAAATCGCGGCAAATGCAGTGAAGAGAAGCGGAAAAATTGCCGCCTCATCTGTGAAAACTACCCGCAGAAAGGACTGATCCTATGCATGAACTTGGAATCCTGGACGCCATGATCCACACCATTGAGGATGTGGTGCGGGAAGAAGGAGCCGAAGAGGTGGAACGAATCGTATTGGATGTGGGAGAGCTCTCCGGTGTCGTGCCCAGATATCTGGAGGAGTGCTGGCCGGCAGCCAGATACAAAACCTCCATGGAGGAGACAGAACTGGAGGTATGCGTAGTGCCCGGCATTGTAAAGTGCCGGGACTGCGGCAGAATCTTCAACGCCATGGAGTATGACATGCGCTGTCCAATGTGTGAGGGGCAGCAGATGGAGATCCTTTCAGGAAATGACCTGATGATCAAGGAAATTCTATGTAAATAGGGGGAATGGGTATGTTTGCATTTTACGAGGGCGTTCCCACAGCACTGGTACTGCTTGTGTGGCTGTGTGTGTTTGTAAGTCTCTTTGTTCTGAATGAGGTGACCCGCAGATTTAAATGGGTGGGATTTGCCGCGTTTGTGATCCTGCCGGTGGTGCTCACGATCCTGTGGCTCACGGCATTTAAGGATACTGCGTATATGGACTGGTTCCACCTGGCGAAGGTGTATTCCTCCACGGCGGGATGTATCGGTTTCTGGTGTATCCGGCATGTGAAGAAGCTGTCCTCCAACAGGATAGCGCTCTGCTTTCCGCCTCTGATCCTGGCGATCAATATCTGTGAGGCTGTGCTGCGTGATTTTGAGATCGGAAGATATGTGACACCGGTTATGGAGTACACCAATAATCAGACACAGTATTATATCGGTGGTGCCTGGAATTATATGAATGGCATCGCGGGAATCCTGAACATTATCACCATTACGGGGTGGTTTGGAATCTGCATAAGGGCTGTGACGAAAAAGGACGGGAGCCGAGATATGCTCTGGCCGGATATGATGTGGTTCTGGATCGTGGCCTATGATCTATGGAACTTTGCGTACACGTATAATTGTCTGCCCACTCATGCCTGGTACTGCGGATTTGCCCTGCTTCTGGCTCCCACAGTCTGTGCCTTTACCGTGGGAAAAGGTGCATGGCTGCAGCACAGGGCGCACACACTGGCGCTGTGGTGCATGTTTGCCCAGACTGTGCCGGCCTTTCAGGATGCCAGCCGCTGGATGGTGCATTCCACATCCAGCAAAGCCATTGCGGACGCTGCGATCCAGCAGGGATATGTGGCTGCGGATGGGTATACTGCACTGGCGGAACCCGGTATCTATCAGCTTGCCTCCGCAAATCCGGACACCACGGCGCTTTTTGTGGTAAGCCTGCTTGCGCTTCTTGCAAACGCGGCGGTATTTATCTATATGATCCTTCATATAAGAAAGACAAAACGCAATCCCTACAGGACAGAGCTGTATTCAGACTTGGCGTCCTATCAGAAAATAAAGACACTGGCAAAATAGGCAGGATGAACGCAGTCCTTTATTTAGAAGCAACAGAATAACAGGCGTGTCCGGAAATTGGAAGACTGCCCAAAAAGGTTCTTTGGAAAACCTTTTGGGCAGCCTTTTTTTGTGTACTGCAAAATAAGCATATTGTGCTATTTTTGAGCGCGTGTTCCATATCGAAACCGGGAAGGATTTGTTATAATTAGAAAAAATATTAAATCACAGACGGCTGCGAGCGGACAACCGTATCAGCGGTCTGTACAGCGGCAGGGAGGAGGGATGACGCATGATTTCAACAAAGGAGGGATATGCAAGAGCAGAATATTTTTCCAGCATTGCGGCAGCGGACAGCAGAAGAAAGGAATTCGACATTAAGAACCATTCTCTTATTTATACGGGGCAGAAGCCGGATTTTCTGTTTATCGGAGATTCTATTACCCATTACTGGGAGTTAAATGCATACTTTAATCTGCCGGGACAGTTGATCGTGAACCGGGGAATCGGCGGTGACACAACAGAATTCTTAAAAAGGCGGTTTTATGCGGATGCTCTGCAGTTAAAGCCAAGATACTGCATAATGGGCATTGGAATCAATGATTCCATTGAACTGGAGGGGGATTATTGGAAAAGGCTGGAGCCGAAGCCTTATGAGGAGGTCCTGACAACAGCTCAGAACAATATCAGCAATATAATATGCCAGGCAGAAAATACAGATACCACTTTAATTCTGACCTCTCTTCTGCCGATACATATTCCCATTTTGTTAAATGAAGCGGTTCGCAAAAGGTATATTAAAGAGATGAATGCATGGCTGGCGCAGACAGCGAGAAAGAATAAGCTGATTTTTGTAAACTATTATAATACCACCACATTTCCGGGAACCGAAAAGCTGCTGGACGGCATTACCTATGACGGTCTGCATCCCAATGCAAAGGGGTATGAAATTATGGCAGCCGTTTTGAAGAATACACTGCACCAGTACAAGATCGATCTGTGATCAATCAGGAGGAAAAATACAATGATCTTTGATTCCATTCAAAACAAAGAAAATTACAGGGAGTACGAAACACTTTATCAGATACTATGCTATTTGGAGGGGCTGAAGCAGGGAGAGCTTCCTCTGCCGGATACGGTGATCTGTGAGGACCGCGCTTTCTGTAATCCTGTTTCTCTGACATCAAAACCGGAAGAAGCCTGTATTTATGAAGCACACAAAAAATATATAGATTTACACTACATTGTGTCAGGCAGAGAGGGAATCGCCACAGCGGATGTCAAATCCCTGACTGCGTCAGTCCCATACAATGCGGACAGGGATATTGCCTTTTATAAAGGCAGTGCATTTGGCCGTTATCTGCTGAAACCGGGTGATTTTATGGTGTGTTACCCCAGCGATGCCCACATGGTGGCAATCATGGAAAATAAGCCGGAAAATATAGAAAAAGTAGTAGTTAAAATAAAAGTACAGTAGTCAGTAAGAGCGGGCGGGGCAGCTATAAAGTGTAGATCGACAGGTGTATCTTCACGGATAGCTGCCTTATTTATTGCTGAAAGCTGCATAAAAAATTTATAAGGAGGATTCCTTCATGTCAGTGATTGACAATATACGTTTTACATTTCTCTATATTGATCTGTATTCCATGGGAAGGACATGGGTATATCCGGAATCAGTCATACCATATAACATTTTTCGGTACATAGTGAAGGGAAAGGCAGAGTTCTGTATTGACAGCGAAGAGATTCTGGTGGAGGAGAACCAGATCGTGTACATACCCAGCGGGTGCAGAATGTCCTGCCATGCACTCAGCGATACATTTGAATTTTTCAGTATCCGTTTTACCACCTCTGTTTTTTATGAAGGTGAAGATGTGTTAAGAGAATACTATGGAATACCAAGGGTTACACAGAGTATGGGAGAAGATAATTATTTCAAAGAGATCTACAGGTGGGTGAAGACAGAGCATATCGCGAAGAAATGTTTTGTGCGGGGATACCTGGACCTGCTCATAGGCTCTCTTGCAGTCAGAGGAGAGAAGATAGACAGGGTGAAAGGAGAAATCAAAACAGAAGAGTATGATTTGGAGAGAATCAAAAAAAGAGCCATGAAAACGAAGAAGCAGATCGATCCCAGGGTACAGATCGTGGCGGATTATATCGTTCTCCATCCAAAAGAAAAATATACGCCTGAAAAAATGGCAAATATGGCGGAACTGAGCAAGCAGAGGTTCAGCAGTCTTTTTAAGGAAAACATGGGAAAAACGCCCATGGAATACGTGAGAGAGATCCGGCTTACCACTGCGGCAAGGGCTCTTTTGGTGAGCAATGATAATGTCAATGATATTGCCTACGAGGTGGGATATGAGGACGCCAATTATTTTATCAGGGAGTTTAAAGCAGCTTTCGGGTTTACACCGAATCAGTACCGGAGGATGGCAAGAGAATAAGAATAAGAGTCTAGTGCTATTATTGAGCGTTTGGTTAGTAGATGTACACAAAGAAAATAGGTAAAATAAACTTACAATAAACAAATCGATACGGCCGATATCGGGGAACAGTAAAAAGTGAACAGAGAGGAGAGCTTTATGAGAAGAAAATTAGCAGTTTTGCTGGTGGGTACCATGATAGGTTCCGCCATGCTTGCAGGATGCGGACAGAATGGGAATACAGAAAGCAAACAGACAGCAGCGGAAACAGGAGAATTAAAAGGTGACATTACATTTTGGCATTCCTTTACACAGGGGCCGCGTCTGGAGGTGATACAGGAGACCGCAGACCAGTTTATGAAGGATAACCCGGATGTAAACATAACCATAGAGACGTTTTCCTGGGGGGATTTTTATACGAAATGGACCACCGGTCTTGCATCCGGGAATGTGCCGGATATGAGCACTGCGCTTCCCGGTCATGTGGTAGAGATGATGGACGCAGAGGCCCTGGTTCCCCTGGATGATTTGATCGATGACATAGGTAGAGATAAGTTTTCAAAAACTGCCCTGTCGGAAGGAGAAAAGGACGGCACCTGCTATTCCCTGCCATTGTATTCCCATGCACAGGTCATGTGGTACAGAAAGGATCTGCTGGATGCAGCAGGACTTGAAGTTCCCAAGACATGGGATGAATTTGCCGATGCGGCAAAAACCCTGACAAAAGACGGGGTTTACGGATGTTCCTTCCCCTGCGGTTCCAATGACCTTATGGGAACACGTTTCTTAAACTTCTATGTGAGAAGCGGCGGCGGGAGCCTTCTTACAGATGATCTGAAAGCAGATCTGACAAGTGATCTGGCACTTGACGGCATTCGTTACTGGCTGGACATTTATGAGAATTGTTCTCCGAAGGATTCTGTAAATTATGCAGTATTAGATCAGGCAACCCTGTTCTATCAGGGAAAGACAGCCTTTGACTTTAACTCCGGTTTCCAGATCGGCGGCGTTGAAACGAACTCCCCTGATTTGGTGGATCAGATTGACTGTGCGCCTCTTCCGAAGATAAATGCGGATGACCCGGAATACGGAGCGGAAACTTCCAATATTCCGATGGTGGTATGGGAGAACTCAGAACACCCGGAAATATGCAAGGAATTTATCAAAAAATTATACGAGAAAGATACCTATATCAAATTCCTGGAAGCAACACCGGTAGGTATGCTGCCTTCCATTACAGGTATTTCGGACACACCGGAATACAAAGAGAACGAAACCGTACAGAAGTTCTCCAATGCGGTAGATGTAATCACAAAAACCATGGATATGGGTACTGCCATAGGATTTGAAAAAGGCCCCAGTGTTCAGGCCGGTCTTCTCACATCTCAGGGAATCATAGAGAGTATGTTCCAGGATATTATCACAAACGGAACGGATGTGGAAAAAGCTGCACAGACAGCAGAAGACAAACTGAATGAGGTATTCAGCACTGTACAGTGATTTTGAATACATAACCTGTTACCAGGGGCTGCCCGAACCACCACGAAGGGCAGTCCCATCCCTCAGAAAGGCGGCATTTTTGTGAAAAGAAAAGTAAAATTTGATTATGCCCGCTGGATTTTCGTACTTCCTGCACTGCTGGTTGTGGGGATACTGTTGGTATATCCTATCTTTTCCAGTTTATATTACAGTATGACGACCAAGCATCTGATCAAGGCTTCCTATGATTTTATAGGATTGGAAAATTATAAAGCGGTTTTATCAGACTCTAATTTTTATAAGGCATTTTTGACCTCCATACTCTGGACCGTGGGTTCATTGTTAGGACAGTTGTTCATCGGATTTACAGCAGCACTGGCCATTAATCGGGTGAAGATCGGAAAGGGAATTTACAGAACCCTGATGATCATCCCCTGGGCATTCCCCTCTATTGTAATCGCACTTTCCTGGAAATGGATACTGAACGGTGTTTCAGGTTTCCTCCCGAATATTCTTGTCCAGTTGGGCATCAGCAGCGAACTTCCGCAGTTTTTAAGTGACAGCAGTCTGGTATTTCTGACATTGATTTTTATTAATGTCTGGTTTGGTGCGCCGATGATCATGGTAAATGTGCTGTCTGCACTGCAGACCATTCCCCAGGACCAGTATGAGGCAGCTCAGATTGACGGTGCTTCCAAATTCCAGCAGTTCTGGCATATAACAGTACCGCATATTAAAGTCGTAGTCGGCCTGCTGGTAGTGCTTCGTACCATCTGGGTATTCAATAACTTTGATATTATTTATCTTCTTACAGGCGGCGGCCCTGCCAACGCCACGACCACAGTTCCTGTCTATGCGTATAATATGGGCTGGGGAACAAAACTTCTGGGCAGGTCATCTGCAGTCACTGTGCTTTTGCTGGCATTCCTGCTGCTGGTTTGTTTGGTTTACTTTACGATCATTGGAAAATGGGAAAAGGAGGACAAGTGATGACAAATCAAAAAGAAAAGATCGGCAATGGACTCTGCCATGTATATTTGATCATTTTGTCCGTGATTGCTTTTTTCCCGCTGGTATGGGTTTTACTGTGTTCCGTAAAATCTTCGGGAGAGCTGACCGCAAATCCAACCCGATTTCTGCCAAAGCACTTTACACTGGAAAACTTTACCCATGTGATTCAGGACCTGGGATTTGCAGGGAATATCAGCAACAGTTTGATCATTGCAATATCAACTACCTGCATCGCCATTGTGGTATCATCCATGGCGGCATACGGAATCGTAAGATTTTTTCCGAAGCTGGGTTCCATTATGTCAAAGGTTCTGGTGGCAACTTACATGTTTCCTCCCATCCTTCTGGCGATTCCCTATTCGATGGTCATGGCAAAGCTGGGATTTGTCAATACCAGAGTCGGACTTGTCATAGTGTATCTCTCCTTCAGCGTACCTTATGCTGTATGGATGCTGGTAGGCTTTTTCAAGACAGTGCCGCTGGGAATCGAGGAAGCGGCAAGAGTGGACGGAGCCAATAAACTCCAGACTTTTGTGAGGATTGTACTGCCCCTGGTCATGCCGGGGATCGTGGCAACAGCCATTTATACATTTATCAATGCGTGGAATGAATTTTTATACTCTTTGATCCTGATCAACAGCACAGATAAGATGACAGTGTCTGTGGCTTTAAAATCTCTTCAGGGTTCGGAAATCCTGAACTGGGGAGATATGATGGCAGCATCTGCCCTGGTGGTGGTACCGTCCGTAATATTCTTTATGTTTATACAGAATAAGATTGCAGGCGGCATGACTGACGGAGCAGTAAAATAACTTTGGATATATTTGGAGGTAATAGAATATGAAGACAATAGGATATGCAATTGTGGGTACCGGTTATTTCGGCGCGGAGCTTGGACGTATTATGAAGGAGCAGGAAGGGGCCAGGATCGTGGCTGTCCTTGACCCGGAAAACGCCCAAACCGTTGCAGAGGAACTGGGATGTGACGTGGAAACAGATTTAGATACCTTGTACAGCCGGGAAGATGTGGAGGCCGTGATTGTGGCAACACCTAATTACCTGCACAAGGAACCGGTCATAAAGGCGGCAGAGCACGGGGTAAATGTTTTTTGCGAAAAGCCTATCGCGCTGAGTTATAAGGACTGCGACGAGATGGTAAAAGCATGTCAGCAGCACGGTGTTACCTTTATGGCAGGCCATGTCATGAATTTCTTCCGGGGTGTGCGTCATGCGAAAAAATTGATCAATGACGGAGTGATCGGAAAAGTTCTGTACTGTCATTCGGCCAGAAACGGATGGGAAGAACCGCAGCCGTCGATCTCCTGGAAAAAGATCAGGGAAAAATCAGGAGGACATCTGTATCATCACATTCATGAACTGGACTGTGTACAGTTCCTCATGGGCGGAATGCCGGAAACAGTGACCATGACAGGGGGAAATGTTGCGCACCAGGGGGATGAGTTCGGTGACGAGGATGACATGCTGTTTGTAAACATGGAATTTTCCGACAACCGTTATGCGGTTTTGGAGTGGGGGTCTGCCTTCCACTGGCCTGAGCACTATGTGCTGATACAGGGGACAAAGGGTGCCATCCGTATTGATATGTGTGACTGCGGCGGCACGTTAAAGGTGGATGGAAAAGAGGAGCATTTTCTTGTCCATGAGTCCCAGGAGGAGGATGATGACCGTACCAGAATATACCACGGCACCGAGATGGACGGAGCCATTATGTACGGAAAACCGGGGAAAAAACCACCTATGTGGCTTCACAGTATTATGAAAAATGAAATGAAATACTTAAACGGCATTATGCACGGAGCAAAGGCAGATGATGAATTCAGGCCTCTGCTCACAGGAGAGGCAGCAAGGGCAGCCATAGCAACAGCCGATGCATGTACCATGTCCAGGTATGAGAACCGCAAAGTGCAGCTGCGCGAAGTGTTAGGAGAAAAGAGCGAAGAATAGATTCAGGGTAATATACACCGCATTTTTTCTCTGACAGCTTCGGAAGAATCTTGACAAATAAAAAGTCATGTTATATAATGACAGCGTTCATCGGAGGGTGAACCATTCTGACAGAAATGGTAACCGGATAAGATGCTGGCTGAGATGCCTGCTTCTTATCCGGTTTTTTGTGTGGGTTTAGAGCCTTTTATAGTATGAAACCTCCGTGAAATGTACATTACGAGCAAAAGGAGAAAAATGAGAGTATGAGTCAAGGACAGAATTTTACAAAAGGAAAAATCCTGATGCCGCTTGTTAAATTTGCCCTGCCGGTGCTGGCGGCTATTTTTCTGCAGACCATGTATGGAGCAGTGGACATGCTGGTTGTGGGACAGTTTGCCCAGGCGGCAGACGTGTCGGCAGTTTCCACGGGGAGCTGGCTGATGCAGCTTGTGACGGCTTTTGTGGTGGGAATCGCCATGGGCACTACGATTCTTCTGGGAAGAAAAATCGGTGAGGGGAGAGCAGAGGAAGGCGGCAGGATCATCGGAGCCAGTATCATGCTGTTCATCATCATAGGTGTCGTGATAACCGTTATCATGGAAGCGTTTGCGGTGCCCATTGCCAGGATCATGCAGACACCGCCGGAAGCATTTGATGCCACGGTCTCTTATGTGAGGATCTGTTCCGCAGGGGCTGTGTTTATTGTGGCGTATAATGTGATCGGAAGTATTTTCAGGGGACTTGGAGATTCCAGGATGCCGCTTCTTACGGTGGCGATCGCCTGTGTGTTTAATATTGTCGGGGATTTACTGCTGGTGGGTGTTTTCGGGCTTGCCACTGCGGGGGCGGCCATCGCCACAGTGCTTGCTCAGGTGCTGAGTGTGGTGATCTCGCTGCAGATCATCCGGAAGAGGAAGTTTCCGTTTGTTTTTCACAGAAAGGATATTGCATTTGACAGAAAACGGATGGGGGAAGTGTTCCGGCTGGGATTTCCGATCGCGTTTCAGGATGTGCTGGTAGGTATTTCGTTTCTGGCGATCACTGCCATTGTCAACTCTCTGGGAGTGATTCCCTCCGCGGGAGTAGGGGTTGCGGAAAAGCTGTGTGGGTTTATTATGCTTGTGCCGTCTGCTTTTAATCAGTCCATGGCAGCGTTTGTCTCCCAGAATATGGGGGCCGGGGAGGCCGGAAGGGCGAAGAAGGCGCTGCTGTGCGGAATTGGGATGTCGCTGGCTGTGGGTGTTTTGATGGCTTATGGGGCATTTTTCCACGGGGATATTCTGTCGGGGATCTTTGCCAGGGACGGGGAGGTTATTGCGGCTTCGGCGGAGTATTTGAAGGCGTATGCCATTGACTGTCTGCTGGTTTCGGTGATGTTTTGTATGATCGGGTATTTTAATGGGTGTGGGAAGACTTTGTTTGTGATGGTGCAGGGAATCGTCGGTGCTTTCGGAGTGAGGATTCCGGTATCGTTTCTGATGAGCCGGATGGTGCCGGTTTCCTTGTTTGGGGTGGGGCTGGCGACGCCTTGTTCTTCGGGGGTGCAGATTGTTTTGTGTGTGGGGTATTTCTTTTGGGTGAATCGGAAGGGGAGTAGGGCGGTCGTGTGATTTTGGCTCACGGACGTCGGCATGGAATGGAGACCGGTAATGGGCCGGCGGGCCGTGGAGCTTCCTTCCGGACAGCACCTGCGTCGGCAAGACCTGCTAAGTAAAAATGGAAGCCCCAGGCAAGGCACCGGACAGAACCGCAGTCCAGCCCTTATGGCTGAACTGCTCAACTGTCCTGAAATTCCGGATGGTAACCGGAATTTCTCCTTGCCTGGGACTTCCATTTTTACTTAGCAGGTCTAAGCCTTCTCCGGAATGCTGCCCGGAAGGAAGCTCCACGGCCCGCCGGCCCATTACCGGTCTCCGTTCCATGACGACTGGTTATGAAAGCGGAAGGAGCGGAGGTGTATGGGGGGGCTGTGGTGGTGAATCCAGGGCCGGCGCGTTTACAGGTTTTGGGAGCAGAGGATGGAGATGTTGGCGGCGGTGTCCTGGGTTGGGGGGAGTTTTTGTTTGTGAAGGTAGTCTCTTAGGTAGATCAGGGGGAGGTAGCCCTGGCGGTGGAGGTCCTGGGAGATGGAAAAGTCTATGGTTCCATCCAGAAGGAGAGATTTCGTGTGTTCTGACATGTCATGGCAGATGATGCGGATCTCTCCTTTTTTTTGTGCCGTCTCCACGGCTTTGGTACAGCCGGCTACGCTGCGGTTGGCCATGTAAATGGCTTTTATGGCCGGGTCTTCCTGAAGGGCGCTGAGGACTTTTTTGTAGGTGAGCTGGTAGTTGTTGTAGGTCTCTATGACCTGGATCTGGTCCCGGGGGAAGCCAATCTCAGACATGCGGGTGCAGAAGCCGTCCAGACGGGCACGGTGGCCGTCGAATTCCAGGTTGCCCGCCGCGGCAAGGATTCTGCCGGTGGAGGGGATGCATTTGCTGATGAGTTCGGCGGCAATGCGGCCGCTTTTATTGTAGTCCTGACCGATGAAGCAGAGTCTGTCGGTGCCGGGCAGGTCACTGTTGAAGGTGATGACCGGGATGTCTTTTTGGGTGAGGGAACGGATCTTCTCCTCAATGGATGGGTCGTTCATGGTGCAGACAGCAGCGCCCTGAATGCCCGCCTCTAAAAGCGCGTCCAGTTTTTCGATGCTTTCCTCCGGGATGTCGGTTTCGCATTCTTCTACCAGGATCTTTACATGGAAATCAGTGAGCTCGGCCTGGGCAGCTTCAATGCCGCGCATGATCTCCCAGCGGAAATGGCCGGTCCAGTTGGGCAGAAGCACACCAAGCTTGATTGGCGGAAAGCCCTGACCAAACAAGGTTTTCTGGTAGGTGCTGCGGGGGGTAAGGTAGCCGGTCTCCTGAATGGCTGCCATGACCCTTTCGTAAACGTCCGGGCTTACATGGGAACGGTTGTTGAGAACACGGTCTACCGTTCCACGGGACACGCCCGCTTTGTCAGCGACCATCTGTATGGTTGGTTTTTTGTTTATCATGATTCCTCCTGTTTATGTGCACGTGCTATTGCACGGGGATGGTATTTTTGCTCTGGGCATCTTATGATTAAATTCTATCATATGGAGAAGGGGGTTGTAAATAGGGGGATTGGTTAAGTTTAACAAAAGGAGAAGAAGTGAGGGCTGATAAAATGGTATGTTCAAAAGCACAATATTGTGAAATGTAGCTAAAAATGAAAAAGAAAGGGCAGAGATGTTGACAAAACCGGAAGGCTTTTCTATAATTATAAGTGCAAAAGCACATAAAGTGTAAAAGCACAAAGAAAAACAGTTCACAGCCAGACGCCGGAGAGGGTCAAAAAGGCCGGGCTTCGCAATGCGGGGTGCAATGCCGGGGGGACTGGAGCGGGTGGGCAAAAACAAAGTAGCGGAGAGTAAAGGAGCGTATTGAGATGAAAACAGGAATTATTGGAGCAGGTAGAATCGGAAAGGTGCATGCAAAGAATATTTCTATGTTTGTGCCGGAGGTGGAGATCAAGACGGTTGCAGACCCTTTTATGAATGAAGAGACAGAGAAATTTCTGAGAAAATGCGGTGTGCAGAATGTGACAAAGGACGCGGAGGATATTCTGCAGGATGAGGAGATAGACGCGGTTCTGATCTGTTCCTCCACGGACACGCATTCCAAGTATATTATTGAGGCTGCCAGGGCAGGAAAGCATATTTTTTGTGAAAAACCGATAGATTATGATCTGGGCAAGGTGAGGGAAGCCATTCAGACGGCAGAGGACGCCGGTGTGAAGCTGCAGATCGGATTCTGCCGCAGATTTGACCACAATCACAGAGGCGTCTATGATATGGTGCAGTCAGGAAGGATCGGGAAGGTGCAGATGATCAAAATCAGTTCCAGGGATCCGGAGCCGCCGGCTATTGAATATGTGAAGGTTTCCGGTGGTATTTTCTATGATATGATGATCCATGATTTTGACATGGCACGCTTTCTGGCAGGAGGGGCTGAGGTGACTGAGGTTGTGGCTGCCGGCTCTGTGCTGATCGACCCGGCTATCGGGGAGGCGGGGGATGTGGATACCGCTGTTGTGATGCTGAAGTTTGACAATGGCATAATTGCCACCATTGACAACAGCAGGAAGGCCGTCTATGGATATGACCAGAGAGTGGAGGTATTTGGCTCCGAGGGCTGTGTGCGCAATGAAAATGATGTGCCGAATACGGTTGTGCTCTCAGATGCCGAGAGGACCAGCTGTGAAAATACATATAAGGTAATGTGGGATCGTTATACCGGTGCCTTTGTCTCAGAAATCCAGGCATTTGCAGATGCCGTGGAGAACGACAGGGAGACACCTGTAACCGGAATGGACGGGCTGTATCCGGTACTGATGGCAGCCGCTGCCACAAAATCTCTGAAAGAGGGAAGGCCTGTAAAAATTGAGGAGGTAGAAGGAAGATGAGTCTGAGAAAATGCGCATGTATTGACACCCTGTACACAGAGCTGCCCTGGGAGGAAAGATTCCTGGCGGCAAAGAAGGACGGGTTTGACGCGGTGGAATTCTGGGACTGGAGAATCCGGGATCTGGAAGCTACAAAGAGGGCGGCTTGCGAGGCCGGCATTGCGATCAGCGGATTTAACGGGGACGCGGATTATTCCCTGGTTGACCCGGAGCACAGAGAGAAGTACGTGAAATATCTGGAGGAATCCATCCGGGCAGCAAAAGCCGTGGGCGCAGGCAGTGTGACCATTCACTCCAATGCCCTGGGTGAGGGAGGAATTGTGGTGGACCACTATGATAACCTTTCCCATACGGTGAAGCTCTGCTCCATGTACCGTACACTTTTGGACTGTGTGGAGACAGCGGAGAGAGAAGGGATCAACCTGAACCTGGAGGCCCTGAATATTACCACAGACCATGTGGGAAATTTTCTTGAGAATACACAGATGGGAGCGGAGATATGCCGCCTGATCGGGTCACCCAGGCTGAAGCTTCTCTACGATGTGTATCATATGCAGATCAATGAAGGCTGTATCTGTGATACCATTTCCCATTACGCAGACCAGTTTGGACACATCCATGTGGCGGATGCTCCGGGGCGTCATGAGCCGGGGACGGGGGAAATCAATTATAAAAAGGTGCTGCGTCATCTGGAGGCATGCGGGTATACAGGATATGTGGGTTATGAGCTGTTTCCGCTTGCAGATACAGAGAGTGCTGTGAAGGCGATTATGGAAGCGTGCTGAAAAACGAATTGAGAAATTATGTGGCGGGGAGGTCATTATGAAGAAGAAAATAACCTTTGGGACAAGGGTAGCATATGGATGCGGGGATACAGCCTGTAATATCGTGTACGGGATGATATCCACACTGCTGACGCTGTTTTACACGGATTATGTGGGGATTTCACCGGTGACTATCGGTATTGTCATGCTGGTGTCCAGAGTATTTGACGGCAGTTCAGATCTGATCATGGGATTTTTGGTAGACAGAACCAGGTCTAAATGGGGAAAATCAAGACCCTGGATTTTGTGGATGACGATTCCTTATGCCATAGCGGCGATTCTTATGTTCACAGTGCCGCACACCACAGATTTTCTGAAAGGGATATACATATTCGTCACCTATAATCTGACTACAACGGTTATCTATACAGCTATCAATGTACCTTACGGTTCATTGTCCACCATGATGACCAGGGATTCTTACCAGCAGGATCTGCTGTCCATTTTCAGGATGATCCTGTCCCCGGTGGGACGCATTATTTCCGTGACCTTTACCATGCCTCTTGTGAAAATATTCGGAAATGACCAGTCTGCATGGATCAAGACCATGTGCATCTGGGTGGTGATCGCTGTGGTTCTGCTGCTGTTCTGCTTCTTCCGGTGTGAGGAGACTGTGGTAACAGAGACAAAAAAAGAAGAGAAGCGTTCTGTGGGCGTGAACATCAAGGCTCTTGTAACGAACAAGTATTTCTGGTGCGTGCTCGGGCTGTGGTCGATCCAGGTCATCCATATGACAATTGTGGGAACGGATCTGCCCTATTACTGTAAATATATTTTCGGAAATGATACGTGGATGTACAGCACCCTGTATTTTCTGGAAACTGTGTGCATGATCGGCGGCGCAGTGGCCTGCCCGTTTCTGATCAAAAGATGGGGAAAGAGGAATGTTACGCTGGCGGGCTGCCTCATTGCGGTGGGCTCCCAGCTTCTGGTGCTGGTCAACCCTTATAACTTCCAATGGCTGTTTTTTGTGACACTTATCCGTTCTATAGGTGCATCCCAGTTGTCAGCCACCATCTTCGGCATGTTGGGGGATGTGGTGGAATACGGCTGCTGGAAAAACGGGTTCCGCCAGGAAAGCCTCGTATTCGGCGGTGCAAGTCTGGGATTCAAGGTGGGAACGGGTATCACAAGTGCTGTCATGACAGGACTCATGACCATGAGCGGCTATATCAGCTCAACCGGAGCGCAGGTGGTACAGCCGGAATCCGCTGTCAGAACCATTGGAAATATCTATAAGTTCGGCCCGGTCATTGTCTGGGGTGCGGCGGTGTTGATTTTGCTGGTGTACAAGCTGGATAAGATGTATCCGCAGATTGAACGGGATTTGCTGGAGCGGGAAATGAAGGCAGAGTGAAAAAGAGGATCTGGAGAGAGGCGCAATTTTAAGTAGAATCATTTATGAGGTGGATTTTCCACATGCTGACCTGTACAATAGAAGAAAACAGAAGAAATGTACAGGGGGAATGAAAAATGCCGGTTGTTATAAGAGAAGACAGGGAGCAGTACATGCAGGAGCTGCGGGACTGGCTGGAACAGGAAAGAGATGTGCCGCTTGAGGAGATGGTTGATTTTTTTCACAGGCGTATTGATACATATGAGGAGAAGATGCAGACCTGGAAGGCAGCCTATGAAAAAATCGCCGGCTGGATCGGCGGGGATACGAAAAGGATGCTGGATCTGGGCTGCGGGACGGGGCTGGAACTGGAATCCATTTTTCGGAAATATCCCTATATCCATGTGACAGGGATCGATCTGTGCGGTACTATGCTGGAGAAGCTGAGACGCAAATACCGGGGAAAGGATATCACACTGATATGCGGGGATTATTTTCAGGAGCCTTTTGGAGAGTCCTGTTATGACATGGTGGTCTCCTTTGAATCCCTGCATCATTTTCTGCCTGAGAAAAAGAGGGAACTCTTTGCAAAAATCGAAAAAGCTCTGAAGCCGGGAGGACGATTCCTGGAAGGGGATTACATTGCCTGCTGTGAGGAGGAGGAAAATCTCCTGCGGCTGGAATGCCGGAGAAAACGAAAGGCAGGAGGGATCTCAGAGGATCAGTTTGTACACTTTGACATTCCTCTGACCCTGGAGCATGAGACTGAGCTTTTAAAGAGCGTGGGATTTGCAAATGCAGCGGGGTTGGAATGTATTGACGGGGCAACATTTATAGAAGCAGTAAAATAAGAGCGTGCAGCCGGGAACAAAATCCGGCTGCATTTTTTGTGCCGAAAAACCGTATTCCGGCGCGCAGGTCCGGCAGGTTCAATCCTCCCACAGATAATCCAGTTTTCCTTTTTCAATGTGAAAGCTGGTCTCCAGCATATAGGAGAATACATCCAGGGTCTTTCTGGTGTGCTCCCTGCTGTCTCTTGTGAGATGGTTGTCCAGCTTAATGGTCAGGATAATGAGGACGATCTCGGAAACCTCCTCAGGGGATTTGCAGTGCATGGACCCCTCCCGGTTGCCCTGGCGGATAATGTCTGACAGGATCGGGCGCAGGTTTCTCACCATAATGCGGATATACTGCTGATGCAGAAGAGCGCTCTGCTGCAGCTCGAAAAAATTGTTGGACTCCTGGCGGAGAAGCTCCATGGAGGATTCCCGGCAGGTGCGGAATATGATCTCCATCTTGGTCAGGGCATCCATATCAGGGGCTTCCAGCAGATTTTTGGCTTTTTCTATGGCAGCGGAATAGGAGCGTTCGATGACAGCTTCCAGAATTTCTTCCTTGGATTTGAAATAATAGTAGATACTTCCCTTCCCGATGCCCGCTTCTTTGGCAACATCGCTGACAGATATGGACTGGGCGCTGTTTTGGTTCATCAATCTCTGCATGGCATCCAGGATCATATCCTTTTTTCTATTGTTTTGCATAAATACCATTCTCCGTTTTTCTTTGATAGTAACATGATAGCATAAAAATGTAAACTTGACTATCGGTCGAAAAAGTGGTATCTTGTTTACAACCTAAATTCGACCGGTGGTCGAAAAATGGCGAAATATGTTTGGAGGAAAAATAAATGACGTATCAGGAATTAGTGAGTGAGATCAGAGACCTTTTCATGCAGGCGGATGTAAGCGGGATCAAGGAGCACATTGCCTATCAGTTTAATATCAGGGGAGAGGCCGAGGGAGCCTTTTACGCGGAAGTATCAGAGGGGAAGCTGTACATAGAGCCATATGAATATTTCGACAGGGATGTGCTGTTTACAACCACAGCCGAGACACTTCTGGGCATTGCAGGGGGCACCATGGATGCTGTCGCGGCATTCACACAGGGAAAACTGCAGGTGAAAGGCAGCTTTGACAAAGCACTGATGCTTCAGAGTTTCTCCAAGCAGGCCGGAAAAGAAAAAAAGAAACAGGTAAAGACAGAAGATAAGACACCTAAGAGGACAGTCAGAAGAATTCTGAAAAAATAAACACATTCCGGGAACTGAGAGTGATGCACCGCGGATGCGCAGGCAGCCGCGGAGACGGGAGGAGTATCTATGAACGGATGGAGCTTGTTACTGGGAGCAGGGGCGCTGGCTGCTGCGGGGGAATACGGAATTGCGTCTTATTTTTTCAGGCGCACCATGCTCCGGCAGAAGGCAGAGACCAAAAGGACCATGGATATGGCAGGGACAAACTGGGATCTGTATATGCCGAAGATCAAGAAGATGAAAGCGTGGATGATGGAGCAGGAACGGGAGGATGTGTACATCACGTCCGGCGATGGGCTGAAGCTCCACGGGACATATTTTCCGGGGCAGGGAGGCAAAAAGCTGGTGATCTGTTTTCACGGTTATACCAGCAGAGGAATGAGTGATTACATTGGACTATCCAATTATTATCTGCCGAAAGGATTTAAGATGCTTCTGGTGGATGAGCGGGCACACGGGGACAGCGAAGGCACATACATCGGATTTGGCTGCCTGGACAGGGAGGATGCGCTTCTCTGGATCGAGTATGCGGCAAAGCGTTTTGGCAGCGGCTGTGAGATCTGGCTTCACGGCACCTCCATGGGGGCCTCCACGGTTCTCATGGCAAGCGGACTAAAACTTTCGCCGCAGGTGAAGGGAATCGTCTCGGACTGCGCCTTTACCACCGCCTGGGACGTGTTTGCCCATGTGCTGAAGGACCAGTACCATCTGCCCTCCTATCCCATTCTTAAGATATCGGACCGCATGTGCAGGGAAAAGGCGGGATATGGGCTGAAGCAGTGCAGTGCGGCTCTGGAAGTGAAGAAGGCAAAGGTTCCCATCCTTTTTATCCACGGGGATGCGGACACCTTTGTTCCCTGCAGTATGTGCTTTGAGATATATGAAAACTGCGCATCTAAGAAGAACATGCTCATAGTACACGGAGCGGGCCATGTGGAAGCTTTTTACAAAGAGCAGGCGCTGTATGAACAGAAGCTGACGGAATTTCTGGAGACGGCAGGGGAGGCCTGGGCGCCTGCGGGAGAGAGCATTTATGTATCAGATGTAACCGGAGAGGGAAACAGCGGGGAATCCGTTCCCGTTTGAAAATGAGAGGAGTTTGACATATGAAAGAGAAGTTTGGCAAACCACTGTATCCGCTGACCGCAGCACAGAAGCTGCATTTTTTCTATCAGAAATACTGTCCGAAAAAGCAGGTGCTCAATATCGGCACCAGCCTGACCATTCAGCAGAGCCTGGATTTTGGCGCGCTGAAGGAGGCTGTCTATAAGGCATACGCCAGATGTGAGTCCATGCGCCTTCGTTTTACACAGGACGAGGACGGCAGCGTGTATCAGTACATTGCTGACAGGGAGGAGAGGGAGATTGAGTTCTTTGATTTTACCGGATGGCAGGAGTGCCATGCTGTGGATAAGATGAAGGAATGGACCTCCATTCCCTTTGAACGGTTCGATTCCCCCTTAAACCGGGTAGTCATGATCATTACGCCGGATGGTTTTCAGGGCATCTACCTGCTGGTGGACCACATGACCATGGATGCCCAGTCCCTGATCCTGTTTCTCAAGGATGTGATAGAGATCTATGCCAACATGAAATATGAGGGCATGGAATATCCAAAGGAGATGAAATCCTACATAGCGCAGCTTGAAAAGGACCTGGAGTATGAGGCGGATTCCAAGGCAAAGAAACGGGACACAGAGTTCTTTGAGAAGATGATCTCCTCCTCAGAACCTGTCTTCAACAGCATTTTCGGTCCCGGCAAGCTGGAAGCTGAGCGGGAAAAAGAGAAGAATCCCGAGTTAAGGGCAGTCACCAACGTCTCGGACAATGTGGATGCCAATATTATCACCTTCCAGTTAGAGGCAGATCCATCCAGGAGGCTGATGCAGTTCTGCGAGGAACACCATATTTCCATGGTGTGCCTGCTGATGATGGGGCTCCGCACGTATCTGCAGAAGGTGAACGGCAACGATGATGTCTCCATCAACACCACAGTTGCCAGAAGAGCCACTTTGGCTGAAAAGAAATGCGGCGGCACCAGGATTCACTGTTTTCCTTTCCGCACAGTGGTGGAGAAAAAGGATACGTTTATGGAAGGCCTGAAAAAGATCCGGGATGGGCAGAACCAGATTTTCCGCCATGCAAACTATGACCCGACGGCCTATTATGCATACAGGAACAAATATTATAAATTAAAGTCAGGGCAGACGTATGAGCCTCTGAGCCTGACCTACCAGCCTCTGACACTTCAGGGAAAAGGGCTGGAGCGTCTGCAGAACATTCAATATAAATCTGCATGGTACAGTAACGGCGCGGCAGCCCATGCCCTTTATCTGACGGTTATGCACAGAGCAGAGGACAATGGCATGAACTTTAATTTTGAACACCAGACCGGAGTGGTGCATTTTGAGGACCTGCAGTATCTGTATTACTATCTGTGCCGGATCATCTTCAAAGGCGTGGAGAATCCGGACATGACAGTGGGAGAGATTATCGAATCTGTATAATATTTTTGGGAGGAAATGAGAAATGTTAGAAAAATTAAAAGACATGATCTGTGAATATGTGGAAGTGGATAAAAATGCGGTTACGGAGAATTCCAGGTTCGTGGAGGACCTTGGTTTCACCTCCTATGATTTTATGAGTATGGTAGGGGAGTTGGAGGATGAATTTGACATTGAGGTGGAGGAGCGCCAGGTTGCGGAGATTAGAACCGTAGGCGAAGCGGTACACTACATCGAGAGTCTTCAGGACTAGAGCAGGAGGGGAAATATGAGCAGTCAGATCAACACCATGAAGGATATTATCGGCTATGCAGCCAAGACCTACGGGGAAAATCCGGCCATCCGTTATAAAGTGAGAAAAGAAGTGGTAACAAAGACGTATCTGGACTTAAAAAGGGACAGTGAGGCCTTCAGCAGAGCCCTGGAGGGCATGGGAATGCTGGGAAAACACGTGGCGGTCATCGGGCCGACTACATATGAGTGGATCATTTCTTATTTCGGAGCGGCGGACAGCGGATGCGTGATCGTGCCCCTGGATGCTCAGCTTCCGGCAGCGGATGTGTGCGAGCTTTTGAACAGGGCTGATATCAGTGTACTCGTCTATGATGAACTGCGCAGGGATGTGGCGGAACTGGCAGGGGAGAAATGTCCGGAGATCAAGTGCATGGTTTCCATGCAGGCAAAAGAGGATACCGAACAGGCAAAATCCCTGGATGTCCTTCTGAAAAACCATGCAGGGAGCTTTTCCTGTGAACTGGACCCGGACAAACTGTGTGCCATCTTATTTACCTCAGGCACAACAGGCAAAAGCAAGGGGGTAATGCTCACACACCGCAATCTGGCTGACAATGCATCCTGCCTGGATATGAAGATACCTGCAGGTACGGTATCCATGACCCTGCTTCCCATCCATCATGCCTACTGCTTTACCATGGATATCCTGAAAGGAATCTACATCGGCATGGTCATCTGCATCAATGACTCTATCATGCATGTGTCAAAAAATATGAAGCTGTTCAAGCCGGAGATCGTGCTTTTAGTCCCCATGGTCATTGAATCCATATACAAGAAACTGAAGGAATCCACAGGTATCCTGCCGAAAAAAATGGTGGCAAAGGCTGCTTTCGGCGGCAGTTTAAAGACCATCTGCAGCGGCGGGGCCTATCTTCCCCCGGAAATGGTGGGAGCGTTTGCTGAGTACGGCATCACCATTCTTCAGGGGTACGGCATGACAGAATGTTCCCCTGTCATCAGCACCAATCTGGAATGGGATTCCAAAGAGGGGTCTGTGGGAAAACTCCTTCCAAACTGTGAGGCCAAGGTTGTGGATGAGGAAATCTGGGTACGGGGTTCCAGCGTCATGATGGGATATTACAAGATGCCTGAGGAGACAGAAAAAGCTTTGGAGGACGGCTGGCTGAAAACAGGGGATCTGGGCTATGTGGATGAGGATGATTTTGTGTTCATCACAGGGCGGAAGAAGAACCTGATCATCCTGAAAAACGGAGAAAATGTATCCCCGGAGGAATTGGAAAATGAGATCAGCAGATCTCCTCTGGTAAAAGAGGTCATTGTCAGGGAGACAGAATCCGTCATTGAAGCTGAGATATTCCCGGACTATGAATATGCCTCTAAAAAGAGGATCAGGGATGTCAGGGAAAAGCTTCAGGAAGTGATCGACAACTTTAACAAAGGCCTTCCTCCCTATAAAAAGATTCACGGCCTGAAGATCAGGGAGGAAGAATTTGAAAAGACGCCTTCCAAGAAAATAAAGAGATATTAAGCGGACTTTCTGTTACTGTGCACGCAGTGAACAGTTACGACTTTTCCAGGCGCTGCATATACTGTCTGGGTGTCACATTTTTGTATTTTTTAAAGGCCCTGACAAAATAGCTGCTGTCATTGAATCCGCACCGGTAGGCAGCCTCCGTAACAGAAATGTCCTCTGCGGCCATGAGATAACAGGCCCGCTCAATGCGGTAATAATTCAGATAATCAATAGGTGTCCTGTGGATGACTGCACGGAAGAAGCGGCAGAAATATTTGGAGGACATGCCGGCCAGCCTGGACAGGTCCTCCAGGGTTATGGGGCTTTGATAATTCAGCTCCATATATTCCAGCACAGGTTTTAGCTGCTTTAGTTTTCCCTGTGTATGGTCGCCGGAGGCGCAGGGCGTGTAATATTCCCTGTCAAAAATCATACCATATAGTTCAAAAAGTGCTCCGAGGGAAGTCATTTCCCATCCGGGGCTTTTTTTGCGCAGGGAACCATACAGGGTTTCCGCGCGGGTTAGGATCTCCGGCTGCTTTTGGGTAAAGCGCATGAGAATCTGGATCTGGCGGTGCTGAATTCGATAGAGGTAGCGGCGGATGGCGTGTGTGTGCATGAGCAGAGGCTTTGGGTCAAAAACGGCGCATTCATAGATGCAGTTTTCCGGCTCTCCGCCGTGGATGACGCCTTCCCCGATATAGATCAGTTCTCCTGCACTCACCACATACTCCCGGTCATCCAGACTGAGCCGGAGCTGTCCCTCCACGACCCGGAGCAGTTCTGTCTCCTTGTGCCAGTGAAAGGGCATGTGGTAACGCGGGTGATGCTCATCCACATAATAATAGGCAAGGGGAAAATCCGCCGTGCCGTGGGCCTGTTTTTCGTTGTAATCCAGATAGTGCATAGCTGCCTCCTGACTATTTGTAAAAAGGTGAATATTGTCCTGTTTTTTGCCATTATATCACAGGAAATATGTTTGAAACAAGATTAGGATGGGAATATAAGAAAACTGTTAAAAACTTTAAATGTATGGAGGTACGAAAAATGGCAGAGAGCAGATTGATCGGAACATATCCTGTGATTGGGATCAGACCCACGATTGACGGAAGAAGAGGATACCTGAAGGTAAGGGAATCCCTGGAAGAACAGACCATGAATATGGCAAGATCCGCAGCGCGTCTTTTTGAGGAGAACCTGAAATACTCAAACGGCGAGCAGGTCAAGGTAGTCCTTGCGGACACCACCATAGGACGTGTGGCGGAGGCAGCGGCCTGCGCGGACAAATTCAGAAGAGAGGGCGTGGATATTACCCTGACTGTGACACCGTGCTGGTGCTATGGGGCAGAGACCATGGATATGGACCCCCAGACCATAAAAGCAGTCTGGGGATTTAACGGAACAGAGCGCCCGGGTGCCGTATATCTGGCAAGTGTGCTGGCAACCCATGCACAGAAGGGACTTCCCGCTTTTGGAATCTACGGCCATGATGTACAGGCAGCGGATGCCACGGAAATCCCCGATGATGTCAGGGAAAAACTGCTGCGGTTCGGACGTGCGGCAGTGGCGGCAGCATCCATGAGAGGCAAATCCTATCTGCAGATCGGTTCTGTGACCATGGGAATCGGCGGTTCCATCATTGACCCGGATTTCATTGAATCCTATCTGGGAATGCGGGTGGAATCGGTAGATGAAGTGGAGCTGATCCGCCGCATGACAGAGGGCATCTATGATGAGGAAGAGTTAAAAAAAGCGCTCTCATGGACAAAGGAACACTGCATAGAGGGATTTGACAAGAACCCGGAGGCAGTGCAGAAGACAAGAGAGCAGAAGGACGCAGACTGGGAATTCGTTGTGAAGATGATGTGTATCATCAAAGATCTGATGAACGGAAATGCAAATCTTCCGGAGGGATGCGAGGAAGAAAAAGTGGGACACAATGCCCTGGCAGCAGGTTTCCAGGGACAGAGACAGTGGACAGACTTTTATCCCAATGCAGACTTTGCAGAAGCCATGTTAAACACATCCTTTGACTGGAACGGAGCCAGAGAGCCGTATATCCTGGCCACAGAGAACGATGTGCTCAACGGCCTTGGCATGATGTTCATGAAGCTGCTCACCAACCGGGCGCAGATTTTTGCGGATGTGCGTACATACTGGAGCCCGGAGGCTGTGAAAGAAGCTACCGGCTATACTCTGGAAGGCAAAGCAGCACAGGCCGGCGGTTTCATTCATCTGATCAACTCCGGCGCAGCCTGTCTGGATGCCTGCGGGGAGGCAAAGGATGAAAACGGAAACAGTGTGATCAAACCATGGTTTGACGTGACCGAGGAGGACCAGGATGCCATTATGAAGGCAACTACCTGGAATGCCGCGGATTTCGGATATTTCCGGGGAGGCGGTTATTCATCCAGATTCCTGACAGATGCAGAGATGCCTGTGACTATGATCCGCCTGAATCTGGTCAAGGGGCTGGGACCGGTGCTGCAGATCGCAGAGGGCTGGACCATCAAGCTTCCGGCTGAGGTGTCAGACACGATCTGGAAACGCACGGACTACACCTGGCCGTGTACATGGTTTGCTCCGAGAGTGAGCGGTGAGGGCGCTTTTAAGACCGCATATGATGTGATGAACAACTGGGGAGCCAACCACGGCGCCATCAGCTATGGCCACATCGGTGCAGATCTGATCACTCTGTGTTCCATGCTGAGAATCCCTGTTGCCATGCACAACGTACCGGAGGAAAAAATCTTCCGTCCCGCTGCATGGAACGCGTTTGGTATGGACAAAGAAGGACAGGACTACAGGGCATGCGCAGCTTACGGTCCGCTATATAAATAGGAAGGAAGATGGAAATGCTGGGAAAACAGATGCTGGCAGCAGATTACGGAGCCTCCGGCGGCAGAGTGATGCTGGGCAGCTTTGACGGTGAAAAAATCTCTCTTGGGGAGGTGCACCGTTTTGCCAATGAGCCTGTGATCTTAAACGGAAAAGACAGAAGTACCATGTACTGGGATTTCCTACGGCTGTTTCATGAGCTTAAGACCGGAATCACAAGGGCAGGGATCATGCAGGGCAGGTCAGGGGCGGATATCAGCAGTATCGGTGTGGACACCTGGGGTGTGGATTACGGACTGCTTGGCAGAGACGGTATGCTTTTATCAAGCCCGGTCCACTACCGGGACTCCAGAACAGAGGGAATGCTGAAAAAGGCTTTCTCACGCATGAACAGGGAAAGACTCTATGAGATCACAGGCAGCCAATTCATGGAGATCAATACGGCATTTCAGCTTATGGCAGAGCAGGAATACAGAGAAGAGCTTTTGGAGCAGGCAGAGAGTATGCTTTTAATGCCGGATCTGTTCTCCTATTTTCTGTCAGGGGAAATGGGAAGTGAGTATACCATTGCATCAACCACTCAGATGCTGGATGCTGTCAAAAAGGACTGGTCCGGGGAGGTGCTGGAAGGTCTGGGACTACCTTCCGGGATATTAAAACCCGTGCTCATGCCGGGAACGCGGCTGGGCAGTCTGAGAGATGAAATATGCCGGGAGCTGGGCATTGGTCCTATGGATGTCATAGCAGTGGCAGGACATGATACGCAGAGTGCCATGGCAGCAGTGCCGGCAGAAACGGATGATTTTCTGTTCTTAAGCTGTGGTACCTGGTCGCTGTTTGGAACAGAGCTTGACGTGCCTCAGATTGACGGGAGATCATTTGCCTGCAATATGACAAATGAAGGCGGATGCGGCGGCAAGACATCTTTCTTGAAAAACATCATCGGTCTCTGGCTGATCCAGGAGAGCAGAAGACAGTGGATGCGCGAGGGCTGCGAGTACAGTTTCGGGCATCTGGAATCCATGGCCCGAGACGCGGCGCCCTTTGTCTACTTTATAGACCCGGACGCGCCGGAGTTCGTGCCTTCGGGAAATATCCCGCGCCGTATCCGGGAGTTCTGCAGACGTACAGAGCAGAAGGTTCCGGAGCGTGTGGGTGAGGTGGTGCGCTGCATTGACGAAAGTCTCGCTCTGAAATACAGGATGGTGCTGGATGAAATCTGCGCGTGTACGGGCAGGTCATATCAGGCGGTCCATCTGGTTGGCGGCGGGGCCCAGAGTGCCCTTCTGTGTCAGATGACCGCAAATGCCTGCGGCATTCCCGTGATCGCAGGGCCTGTGGAGGCAACTGTCTACGGAAACCTGGCCATGCAGCTTGTGGCGGCAGGGGAAGTAAAGGATTTGAAAGAGGTTCGCAGCATCATCCGGAATTCAGAAAATATGAAAGTGTATGAGCCGCAGGATGCAGAACTGTGGCAGGAAGCTTACGGACAGTACAGAGCATTTGTCCGGTGACACAAATATGGAGGAAATGAAATGGAATTAAGTTATATGGAGCTCAGGGAACAGATTTGCGATGTGTGCCATAAAATGTGGCAGAAGGGCTGGGTGGCAGCAAACGACGGAAATGTTTCCGTGAAACTGGAGGACGGGACATTTCTGGCAACCCCCACGGGAATGAGCAAAAGCTTTATCACCCCGGAAAAGCTGGTGCACATTGACGGAGACGGAAATATTCTGGAAGCAGAGGAAGGGTGCCGCCCTTCTTCGGAGATCAAGATGCATCTGCGCTGCTATCAGGAACGGGAGGATGTGGGGGCTGTCCTCCATGCACATCCGCCGGTGGCCACAGGATTTGCAGTGGCAAATAAGCCTCTGGATGAGTATTCCATGATAGAGACCGTGATCGCTCTCGGCTCTGTGCCGGTGACTCCATATGGGACACCCTCCACTTACGAGGTACCGGAGGCCATTGCTCCTTATCTGGGAGAGCACGACGCTGTGCTTCTGCAGAACCATGGGGCTTTGACGGTTGGAGCGGATGTGATCACCGCGTATTACCGGATGGAGACCCTGGAGCTTTTCGCGCAGATCAGTCTGAATGCCCACCTGCTCGGCGGGGCAAAGGAAATTTCCCGGGAAAATATCGACAGGCTGATTTCCATGCGGAAGGGATACGGTGTGACGGGAAGGCATCCCGGATATAAGAAGTATTCCGAAGAGGACAGATAGGCCGGTAAACAGCGGTTAGAGGCGCGCCTCATATGGTGCCGGGAATTATGCCGGGAGCAGATGGGGCGTGTTTTGTTTTGGGCAGTGAAAAATATATGTGAAGGATAAAAGGTGAATGAGATGTTAAAAGGAATTCCGAAAATTATATCGCCGGAGCTTTTGAAAGTACTGGCGGAGATGGGGCACAGTGACAGGATCGTGATCGCGGACGGGAATTTTCCTGCGGAGAGTATGGGAAAGGACTGTATCGTTATAAGAATGGACGGACACGGAGTGCCGGAGGTGCTGGACGCAGTGCTCAGTTTGATCCCGCTTGACGGGTATGTAGAGCATCCAATGAGTCTTATGGAGGTTATGCCCGGAGATGATGCCAAGACGCCTATCTGGGATACTTACAGGAAAATCGTGAGGAAGTATGAAGAACGGGGGGACAAAGTGATCCGGAATGTGGAAAGGTTTGCTTTCTACGAGGAAGCCAGGAAGGCGTATGCGATTGTGGCGACAGGGGAAGGGGCGGTCTACGCCAATGTGATGCTGCAAAAGGGAGTAATCTAGGATTTGGGCCGACAATATGTGATGATTGCTTATTGAGAATGTGCAAAAAGTATGCTATACTTTGAAAATGGAACAACCGTGTTGCAGGGTGGCGTTGGCCTTCATTCTACATAGAATGGAGGTGATGTCTATGAAACATTTCGACTTTAAAGACCTAATGGCCTTTGGAATGTTTATTTTAGCGTTGCTGACATTCATTTATTTGATTTGTCACTAACTTAAAATAGAAAACCACCCGAAAACTTGACCAGTCACAGGGTGGTTTTTCTATCCATTTTTTACAGGCCAACCCAACTTGTGGGCGGTTGTTCCTTTTCATATCTATATCATAGCAGATTTCATCAATTTATTCAAGAATATTTTCCAAACTACATTATAACTTTTGTTTAAAAATTGAACTGGTCTTCCCAGGGGAAGTCAGCGGATTCCTCCTGGCTTATGGGCCAGTGGCTGCACCAGGCGGGGACGGCTGGGGATTCTATGCGGTCCATGCTGGGGGTGTAGGGCTTGATATCCAGGACAGGGGTGTTGTCATTGGCATCTATGTAGGCAATATGGATGACACCGTTTTCGTAGTCAATGTATGTGACAGGCGCTGTCGTGAGCGCTATGGGGTTTGGACGGATGGGGGACCTTGTGGCGAAGATGCCCATGACGGCAGGGGCATTTTTGTAGGGCTGTTTTGTTTCCAGTACGGCCCGGGCCTCTTTGGTGTCAAAGTCGCTGAACCACCAGAGTACCTGTAGGTGGCTGAAGCCGTCTAAGGCCTGCAGAGCCGGGATGTATTCCGGGCTGAGGGTTATAAACATGTCCTCTCCGTTGTTGTGGATGGTTCCGATGGGATGTAACTGGTATGTTGTCATAATGTGTTCCTCCATATAATTTATTTGTAAGGTCAATGTAGACCCTGACACGGTGTGAGAGTCAAGCTGCTTTTTATATGGAGGCCGGAGTGATTGCTCAGGCACTCTCTAAGGGTATCTGTATCTCTGTCAGATAGTTTTTGGGGTCCTCTTCGTTCCATGGGCCGCGGTGGACGATCTGTCTGCTTTGCCCTGCCATTTGGAAGCGGACGTTTTTCTGCAGCCAGTCCGCAAAGGAGAGGTAGGCGCCGGCGATGTTGGAAAACGGGCCGTAAACCATTGTACACGCCATGGAAGGGACTGGTTCTGTAAGGCGGAAAACGAAATCTTCCGTACTTTTGCCGGGCTTTTTTACTGGTGCACATATTTCCACGTCCACGTCGGTCTCTTTGTATTCCCTGTCGTGGTAAATGGAAAAGGTGTCAGAGGAAACCTGTATCCGGTTTTTCTGTGCGAAGCGGGACATTTCCTTCCACAGAAGGCCCTCGGCATAGTAATCCGGCAGAACTCGTCTGAGGGAGAGGACCTGGCAGGCGGGGATGGATTTTATGAAGACCTGATACTGCATTTCATTTTTTCCGTGCAGGATATCTTTTTTGATCAGTTCGATCTTTTGAAGTTTGTCCTGTTCTGACTGAATGGTTTCCCGGATTTCCCTGTATTTCCGATCCAGTTGTTCCAGGAGGGAAGTCTCATTTTCTGCTGCAAGAGCAGCGGCAATCTCCGAGACCTGGAAACCGCTGTCGCGCAGATAAATGATCTTATTCAGGGTGGGAATCTGGTCGGCAGAGTACATACGGTAGCCGGTCCAGGGGTCTGTGCTGGCCGGTTTCAGAAGGCCGGCTTCGTCGTAATAGCGCAGCATCCGGATGGATACCTGCGTCAGTTTTGAAAATTCTCCTATTTTAAACATTTTTTCACCTGTTGTCTACAATTCTATGGTAAGGCCCACGCCGACCTCTTCGATGTCTATATATTTCAGCATTTCGGCTTTAGCCTTAAGGGAAACACAGTGGCAGGGATACAGGATATCCGGGGACAGAGCCTTCAGATATTCAATGGTACGGGCAAGCCGTGTGTCTGTATCAAAGAGATGGAATCCGCCTATGATGCCTGCAACCCTCTGTTCCCGGCAGACACTGCGTGCATAGTCCGTGATATTGCAGATTCCGCTGTGAGAGCAGCCGGTGACGATGAAAAGCCCTTTGTCTGTCCTGCATACCAAGGCGGAATCATCCGGGCAGAGATCCTCTGTTTCCTGACCGTTTGCTGTGGCTGTACCGA
Organism: Blautia sp. JLR.GB0024; assembly: GCF_037000545.1. Classification (NCBI taxonomy): domain Bacteria; kingdom Bacillati; phylum Bacillota; class Clostridia; order Lachnospirales; family Lachnospiraceae; genus Blautia; species Blautia sp. JLR.GB0024. Next base: position 273,317 of record NZ_JBANBF010000004.1, read on the forward strand.
TGGGGCTGCGTTTTTCAAAGTCATGCAGATCGGGTATCCGGCCGAGAAAAAGGCAGTTTTCGGAGAGGAAAACGGGTGATTCGGCAGGCTCAAATCGGAAGTTTTCAGTGATCTCTTCCAAAGAATAGGGGGAGCCTATGTATTCATTTTCGTAGTATTTTGGTTGGAAACACAGGGGATGTGCGATAAGCCGGATATCCGGCAGATCATAGTGATGCCGCAGATATTTTAATCCTCTGCTGTGGTCATTGTGGCCGTGGGAGAGAACAATATGCGTGAGGGAATCTAAGTCAATGCCCATGGAGCACGCATTTTTAATAAAGATATCCGAATACCCGGTGTCAAAGAGAATTTTTATATCATCGGTTTCGATGTAGTAGCTGACTGCCGGTTCCCCTGCATAATATTGGTCGATATACGTGTTGTTGTCCACTAGAACGGTTAATTTCATATGAAACCTCCTGGTTTACTTTTGTATATCATACGCATTTTATGAAAAGTATGCAAGGGAAAATGCAGCAGTGAGAAGAATGGTCAGTCTAGAGCCTGTTTGAAAATTCATTCCGACAATCTGCACGCCCCACTTTGCGGGATATTTGCCCCCAATTCAGTCAGCGTAGCCCGCTACGCCTCCTTCATCGGGGTCAAATCTCCCACAAACTGTGACGCACAGCTTGCCGAAAGCAATTTTCAAACACGCTCTAGCATGATTTCCTTTAAAGAAATATTTTTGATCCGCACAGAATAACAAAGCATCATACACTCATATACCACAGCAAAGGAGAGCAGAGTGATAAAAAGCGCCTGCCAGTTAAAGGTGTAATCGGGAACTTCAGGCACATCCTTAAAAATAATGGAAACCATGCCTTTCACCAGCCCGTACTGATACGCGGTGCCGATGGCAAATCCTGTGTAAGCCACAGGTCTGTACCCGTCAAGAATGGCTTTTCTGCAGTCTTTCTGCGAATACCCAAATACCCGCATCATGGCAATGGTCTTGGTATTGGAGTCAACAACGGTTGTGACAGACAGAAGAAGTGTGGTAAAAGAGAGCACAATCCCGATCACAAATATGATGGCCGTGAACATAGGGCTTGCCAGTTCATCCATACCGAAAGTCATCTGCATCATAGAAGAATAACAAAAAGAAGCAAATCCAATGAAAAACACAAGTGAGATCCGGCTTCTGGACGTGCTCTGCCTTAAATCCTGCAGAAAGGAAAGATTCTTTCTGCCGCTTTTTTTCTGTCGTCTTATCTTGAAGATCCCGCCCTGTTTCCCGCTGAGAAGTGTCAGCACAGGGCTTCCCAGCTTTCGGCATCCGTAAAGGACAGCGAGAGCGGAAAAGAATGCAGCAGGAATCAGAACCAGGCAGACAAGCAGTGAGAAATGAAACTGTACGGCAATATCCGGCAGGATATTCTCTTCATTCATCACCCTGTAAAATCTGGGCATCAAGAGAAAAGCTCCCCCGAATCCAACACCGGTTCCAAACAGCACACTGAACCCAAACACCCAGAACCCGCGTGCGATCTTAAAATCAGAATACCCCAGAGCTTTTAAAATCCCCAGTTCTTTTCTGTGACTGTCAATATAATGCTTAATATAAAAGAACAGCATGACCACAGAGGTGAGCAGAAGGCACCCTCCGCTCACGCTGCTTATCATTTTGCCGGAGGAGACCTGAGCCTCATAAAACACAGTGACAGGCCCGGGCGCAATCTCATCCCGTATCCCTGCCATATCCATATTAAAGTTCAAAAACAGGGTACAGACAAACACTGCACAGCAGGATATAATAAAAATTCCGGTAAATTTAGCGGCGTCCTTGAGTCCCACTACCATACCATCACCATCCTATCTCATAAGCTGTTTTCTGTGTGTCATTTCTGTACAGATCCCTGATCTTACCGCTGTTCATAAGAATGACCTTGTGGGCCATCTGCGCAATATTCTGATTATGCGTAACCATCACAACCGTAAAATGATACATTTTCTGCAGCCTGCAGATATAGTCAAGCACCAGCCTTCCGGTAGCCTCATCAAGAGCGCCTGTCGGCTCATCCAGAAACAGCACCCTGGGCTTTTTCGCCAGTGCCCTTGCCACGGAGACACGCTGCTGTTCCCCGCCGCTCAGCTCCCCGGGAAGCTTTTCCAGCTTATCCCCAAGCCCCACAGCTTCGATCACCTCCCGGTAATCCTTATTACCGGACAGGTCTGCCCCCATTTTCACATTCTTATCCACATTCATATGAGGCAGCAGGTAATACTGCTGGAAAATAAACCCCACCTGTTCCCTCCGAAACCGTGTCAGTTCACTTTCACTGAGCCCGGTGATCTTTTTCTCCTCATAATAGACATCCCCCTGATCCGGCGTCTCCAATCCCGACAAAACATTCAGCAGCGTAGACTTCCCGGACCCGGAAGCCCCTAAAATAACGGCAAACTCCCCGTCCTCAATATCCAGGGAAATCCCCCGAAGCACCGGAAACGGATTATCGGCACTCCCATAAGACTTAAAAAGATCACAAGCTCTGATCATGCCGTTCACCTGCCTTTATATTTTTCAATACTCCTGTAAAAACCTCAGTCATCATTTTCTCAGTCTCCTTCTCCTCAAAACTGCACACATTGGTAGCGCAGAGAGCAGCGATCCCATGAGTATAGACCCACAAATGCCGGTACAAAGTCCACGCGTCCTCATCACTCAGTCCATACTGCTCCCGAACCGACTGCAGAATCTCCTCATGGTTATCATCAATAGCGAAGAGCACATCCTTCACATCTGGCATTTCCTCCCTCTCCGTCATAAACAAAAGCCGAAAAAGCTGAGGTTCCCTTTGTGCAAACCGGATATACTCCATCCCCACACTCCGGAAAGCCATATCCTGCTCAAGCCCCCGCTTCACACTCCCGTTATAAACCTCCCTGGCAGCCTTCACAATCTCCGCCTGCACCTCTTCCATACTCTGAAACACCGTAAACACCGGCCTTGCAGAACTCCCCAGCTCCGCCCCCAATTCCCTGGCCGTAACACCCCCTATCCCCCGTCTCCGAACAATCCTCAACCCCGCATCCACAATCTCTTCCCTCGTAAACTTAGCCCTAGGCGGCATCCCAAACCCCTCCATTCTCATAATATACACATAGATATTCAGCAAAATATAATTTGAATCATCTGATTTAAAACATACGATTTAAAACACTTGCTTCCATAATACCACATCCACCCCCAATGTCAATCCGCAAATCCTCAATTAATCTAAAAACTGCTCTGTTTACTCTTACATCCGCACTTCACCGTCAGGGACCATCAGAGGGCCTCTGCCCTCCCGCCCCCGGCCCTCTGATGGTCCCGTCCGTGAGCCACAATCGAAGCCACAACCCCATTGCATCCCCCAAAAAAAAATGCTAAACTAAGAACAAACGTTCCTATAAACAAAAAAATCACCCCAGGAGTCCAAACCATGCAAATAGAAAACCTCATCACCTACCAAAAAACAACCCCTTCCATCCCCCCGCAGTACGCCCCCTACCCCCAGACCCTGTCAGAGGAAATCCGCACCCACCTGGCCACCCACGGCATCCCCAGCCTCTACACCCACCAGGCCGAAATGTTTACCCAGGCCACCCGGGGCAAAAACATCGTCATCACAACCTCCACCGCCAGCGGCAAAACCCTGGGTTTCCTCCTCCCGGTCGTACAGGAAATCCTCTCCAATCCTCAGTCAAGAGCCATTTTCCTCTACCCCACAAAAGCCCTGGCAAGCGACCAGTACCGTGCCATCCGCCCCTGGATCGAGACATTTGGAGAACACAGACTGTCGGCAGGGGTGTACGACGGTGATACGCCGCCCACGGAGCGCAGCCGTATCAGGAAGAATGCCAACATTATCCTGACCAACCCGGAAATGCTCAACAGCGCTTTTCTCCCAAACCACAGCAAAGCCGGCTTTGACTTCATATTCTCCAACTTAAAATACATTGTCATGGATGAACTCCATACCTACCGGGGCGCCTTTGGCTCCCATCTTGCCAATGTGTTCCGCCGTCTTTCCAGAATCTGCAGATACTATCACGCATCACCCAGGTTCCTCTGCAGTTCCGCTACCATAGCAAACCCCGTGGAACTTGCCCGGGCAGTGTGCCAGAGAGAATTCATCCGCATTGACAGGGACGGTTCTCCGGCACCTGAAAAGCGGTATTTCTTTCTCCAGCCGCCAAAGATTTACGGAAAAGACAACCAATACTACGGCCAGGTACAGAGTACCGCTGTGGCAGCAGCCATGACGGCACAGCTTGCCGAGGAAGGACAGAGCTTTCTCACCTTTGCAAAATCCCGCAGAAATGTGGAGGTCATCTTAAAAGAAGCCCGGGACATGCTGGACGGGGAGGATATATCCGGTACAGGGCCTGCTGACCGGATTTCCGGCTACCGGGGAGGCTATACCCCAAAGGAGCGAAAAGAGATCGAGCGCAAAATGACCACAGGAGAGCTTTGCGGCCTGATTTCCACCAACGCTCTGGAGCTGGGCATTGATATCGGCAAGATAGACACAACCGTACTCGCCGGATACCCGGGAACCAAGGCTTCCTTCTGGCAGCAGACCGGCAGGGCCGGAAGGAGCGGCAAGGCATGTTCCAACTATTTGATCCTGGATAACCTGCCCTTTGACCAGTACATTTCCATTAATCCGGACTGGCTGTTCGACGGGGAGAGCGAAAGTGCAGTGGTGGACCGGGACAACCTGCTGATTGAGCTTGCCCACATCCGGGCAGCGGCGGCGGAGCTACCTCTCACCCTTGATGATATCGCTGTCTTTCCCGATTTGGGTGAGACGATCCCGGTGCTGCTGAGAGTCAAAGAGCTGAGCGCCCAGGACGGCAGATTTTCCTGGTGCGGAGACACCTTTCCGGCAGGAGATTTCAGCCTGAGGAATATCGATAAAGTCAGATATAAACTGGTGGACCAGGAAAATGCCAGAATCATAACAGAGATGGATGAGATGCAGGCGTTCCGTGAAATCCATGAGGGTGCTGTGTACATGCACGGAGGTGCCCAGTATGAAGTGGTCCGCATGGATCAGGAGACAAAGACCTCCTACGCGGTTCCTTTCCGTGGAAATTATTACACTATGCCGGGCAGCAGCACCACCATCCGGGTCATACACGGAAATGCGGAAAAGGAATACAAAAGGACAAAAGTTTTTTTCGGTGATGTAAATGTAAAAGAATCTGTCTACATGTATAAAAAGCTGCAGTTTCACAACCACCAGAACCTGGGTTACGGGCAGCTTACGCGTCCTTTGTCAAAAGATTTTGACACGGAGAGTACCTGGATCACCATTCCTAAAAACGTTGTGCAGGTGTACCGGAGTCTTATAAGGGAATCGGGAAACGGACAGATTTTGAGAAATAACCATTTTGACGGTATCTGCTATGCCATCAGAAACGCGGCCCGCATGGCGACCATGACAGAACAGGAGGACATAGGTGTCACTATGTCCGGCAATGCACTGGATCTGGGCGCAGGGCTTCAGGAGGAAGTGTGCCTGTACATTTTTGACGAGTATGTGGGCGGTCTGGGTTACGCGGAGAAAGCCTATGAATTGATGCCGAAGATCATAGAACATGCCATGGAAATGGTGGGAGGCTGCAAATGTAAGGATGGCTGCGCTGCCTGTGTGGGAGATTACCGTCTGGATAAGAAGATTGTCTATTGGGGCCTGGAAAACCTGCTTTTAGAGCTGGATTCCCCTATGGGCATGAAACTGCCGGAACATACACCTTCCACTTATATGCAGAAGCCCTTTTCCTTTGAGGAACTGCCCCGTAAATGGAAGGAGTTCTGCGTCTTTTTAGGCCGGAAAGGGGAAAGCATGGCTGCGTTTTTCAATACCGTGGAGCAGGTAAGCATTGAGGGAGACACCCTGTTTCTTCCCACGTCCAGTACTTTTTACCAGGCCTGGATCCTGGAACCGTCTAACAGGTTAAGCCTGAAAAACATCATTTCCTTCTATACGGATGCACCCCCGTCCCTGCGCCTGGAGGTGCGTCTGGCGGAAGGAACAGAAAACAGGAAAGATACAGAAGAAAAAATCAGGCGAAGGTATTCCCATCTAAATGATACCAAATAAAAATTGTTTTGCGATGGGGCGAATACTCCCCAGTCAAAATGCAGTAACAAACAGCAGGACAACAGTTCAGTGATTTGAACCGTACGGCTGCGGGCGAGGATGAAAATATGGAATTATACAATGAAAAAGAGCTGGACAGACTGAATCCCTATCAGAAAGAGGCAGTTCTGGATGAAAGCCCTGCCTGCATAGTAAATGCAAATGTGGGGAGCGGCAAGACCACAGTGCTGATATCCAAAGTGCAGTATCTCCACCATGTGAAAAAGGTGAATTATGAGGAGATGACGGTCCTTACTTTTACAAATAAAGCCGCAGATGAGATAAAGTCCAGGCTTCTGGCCGCAGAACCGGAGCTGCCTGTGGAAAAGCTCAGAGGATTCGGTACTTTTCACAGCACAGCCCTGTATTATCTGCGGGAATATCTTCCGGTGGAAAAGCTGGGATATACCAGAGATTTTCTGGTCATAGACCCTGAGGAAGAGCTGGAGCTGGCACTTGATCTGATCCGGCAGCACAAACTGAAAATAAAATATAAGAACCGCCTGAAGAAAAGACTGGAGTCGGCAATGGCTGTCCGCGGGGAGGAGAAAAAAGTTTCAAAATATCAGGACGATATCTTTGATCTGGTCCGTCTGCTGCGGGAGGAAAAGGCCAGTCAGGACAAAATGACCTTTTTTGACCTGCTGGAAAATGCCAATCTTCTTTTGAGGGAGGAGATTGGAAATTCTCCGTCTCCCAAATGGGTCATTGTAGACGAGGTCCAGGACAGTGACAGCCAGCAGCTTGTTTTCCTTGACCGGCTGGTCAGCAGAGGCGCCAATCTTTTTGCCGTGGGAGATCCCAATCAGGTGATCTATAGCTGGAGGGGCAGTGCGTTTCAAATTTTTTATACCCTGAAACATAAATACCGGGCAAAAGAGTTGACCCTCCCCATCAATTACCGTTCCAGCTCCTCTATCCTGGAGGCTGCCCGGTGCTTTCTGCAGAACGGCAGCCCCCTTACAGGCGTGCGGGAGCCGGGGAATAAAATAATCGTGAAACGGCAGTATGATGCTTTTCAGGATGCCTGCTATCTTGCGGGAAGAATAAAAAAGCTGCATAGGGAGGGCACGCCATACGGGGAGATGGCTGTTTTTTACCGCCTGCAGAGCCAGTCCGGAATGTTTGAGGATGTGTTTTCCAGAGAGGGGATTCCCTTTGAGGTCTCATTAAAAAGAACGGTGGGGGATGTGCCTGTGCTTCGGTGGTGCATCCGCCTGCTGCGCTTTTCACTGAATAAAAAAGATACCCCATCCGGCATCTATGTGCTCGCCAGCCGGGAGTACGGGGAGGGAATCAGTGAGAAGAAGGCAAAAGAGATTGTCTGCAACAGTAAGCCGGGAGCCAGTCTTCTGTTTGATAAGATGTGCGGATTCAGCCGAATCTGTGAGGAACTCGGAGATGAGGAAGCACTGTTTTCCTATTTTGAACTGGAGCGGTATCTGAATCCTGTGTCTGCTTCTTACATGGAGGACAGGGATGCCGTGCACAGGCTGTTTCAGATCATGTTTGACTATGTGAAGGAGCAGCAAGAGAACCGGGAGGCGGGAATGCGGGCGTTTATCAATTCCTCCTCTCTCTACGGGCTGGATGTGCTGAGGGAGGAGATCAGCGAAGAGAAAGACAGTGTGAAGCTTATGACACTGCACGCATCAAAGGGGCTGGAGTTTTCCTGTGTGTTTATCACAGGGGTAAATTATGGCCTGATTCCCCTTAAAACCAGAGACATGGATGGAGAAGAGGAAGAACGCAGGCTGTTTTTCGTTGGAATCACCAGGGCAAAAGACAGACTGGAGCTGTCTTATTATACAAATCCCGGTGAGAGGGCCATGCCGGGGGAGAGCCGATACATCCGCATGATTCCGCCGCGCCTTCTGGAAGGGGAGGAAGAGCGGGGACCCGCTGTCAGCCTGCAGGAGCTGAAACGCCAGGTGCAGGAACAGAGAACGCAGGTACAGGAGCGGAGTCTGCAGGAACAGAAGCGAAGTCTGCAGGAACAGGAGCGGAGTCTGCAGGAACAGAAGCGAAGTCTGCAGGAACAGAAGCGAAGTCTGCGGGAACAGGAGCCAGCCCCAACAAAGCGTGTCCGGCATCCCAGATACGGAACAGGTGTGGTTGTGCGGGAGGATGAAACTATGCTGGAGGCAGAATTCGAGGGTTATGGAACGAAAGAATTTATAAAAGCGTTCAGCGAACTGGAATATATATAGAAGAGTGAGGCAGGAATTTTCCGGAAAGGTGGTACCATGATCAAGAGAAATAAAAAATCACCGCTGCGTGCGGAGATGGAGGCTGTCCTGAAAAAGGAGCAGGCATTTCTGAAGAAAAACGCGGAGAAGAAGGCATCTTTTCTGGACCGGACTTTGGAGGAGAAAGTTCCGGCCAGGCTGCAGGAGACGCTGGATAAAGCATTTGAAAAGGCATTCGGCCTTATTTTTGAAAAAGGTACGGATTTTATAGAGAAGACATATTCCAGGGAGAAGATAGAGCACAATTATAAAGTGGACGCCTACGCTGCGGGACTGATGGAGAACAAAAAGACACTGCGCACATTTACGAAAAAAGCGCAGGCTGCAGGGAACAGAAATCTGCTTCTGGCCGGTGTGGAAGGGGTGGGACTCGGTGTCCTGGGAATCGGTCTTCCGGATATCCCGCTTTTTACGGGGATGATACTGAAAAGTATCTATGAGACAGCGCTTCACTACGGATACCCATATGATACGGAGGAGGAAAAGTATTTCATACTTTTGCTTATACAGGGGTCACTGTCCTACGCAGAGACACTGGAACAGATGAACGCCAAAGCAGACAGATATATTCTGGAACCTGTTGTCCCTAAAGGATATGACAGCAGGGAACAGATAAAGGAGACATCCGCTGTTCTTTCCGGAGAGCTTCTGTATATGAAATTCCTGCAGGGGATCCCCGTGGCCGGAGTGATCGGTGGAGCCTATGACTCCATCTATTTAAGAAGAATACTGGATTATGTGAAAATAAAGTACAGAAAAAGGTTTCTAACAGACAAAGACAAAGCCAATTGACTTGCAGCAGAATACATTCTATACTTAAGAAAAGTGGTTTAGAGATTAACGGAATACTGCCGTCCGGTTGGGAAACTGTGTGGCTGTCTGTGAGAAAGTTTGAGGGCAAATAAATATGCAGAAGAGGATGATGACCATTTTCCTGCTGGTCGTTCTTGTATTGTCGGGACTCCTGTCCCTGTATTCTATGGGGAATCTTCAGGGAAATGCAAGGGTCATCAATTACACCGGAGTTGTTCGCGGAGCAACCCAGAGACTTGTTAAAGAAGAATTGGAGGGACGCCGGGATGATGCCCTGATTTCAAAACTGGACGGCATCATAGAGGAACTGCGCACAGGAGAAGGCGAGAACAGGCTGGTCAGGCTGAAGGACGATGAGTACCAGGAAATGGTGGCGCTCATGCAGGAACGCTGGGAAGAGATGAAGCAGGAAATCCGGAAGGTGCGGGCGGGCGCGGACAGCCAAAGGCTTTATAATCTGAGCGAAGATTTTTTTGAACTGGCAGATGAGAGTGTGGGTACTGCGGAGCAGTACGCGGAGCGCTATGTCCGTATGGCACAGATTTGCTTTGCTGCGCTGACTTTGATATGTACGGCTGCGGCGATTCTGCTGGCTGTCTATATGAGAAAGCAGGAACAGCGGCGCAGAGAAGTGGAAATGATGGAAAACGCCAATCTGGAAAAGAGCCGTAAGCTCTCCAGAATGACGCAGGACCTGCAGGCTCCCATGAACGAAATATCGGAGCTCCTATACGTCTCAGATATGGATACATATGAGCTGTTATTTATCAACGACGCAGGAAAACGAAGCTTTCATTTGGACGATATTGAGGGGAAGATCTGTTACCGTGTCCTTCAGGGAAGAGATAGTCCCTGTCCATTCTGTACCAACAGATTTTTAAAGAGCGGGGAGAACTATACCTGGGAGATTACCAATCCCATTACAGGCCGCCATTATCTTCTGAAAGACCGCCTGATCGAGTGGGAAGGAAGACGGGCACGGCTGGAGCTGGCCTTTGACACCACTGATGCGGAGCAGGAGAAAGAAAAACTGAAATACGCTCTGAGCTCAGAGCAGATGGTGATGGAGTGTGTCAGGACACTGTACTGTAAAAAAGATATGAAAGAGGCAGTGGGAGATGTACTGCGGGAAATCGGAACGTTTTTAAAGGCAGAGAGAACCTATATGTTTAATCTGCGTGAGGGATTTCTGCACAATGACTATGAATGGTGTGCCGAAAACGCGGGTTCCCGGCATGAGGCTCTGAAGGATATATCCGCTGCACAACTGGAGGAGTGGCGCAGGGTTCTGAATCAAAAAGGCTGTATTGTCATGAAAGACGCGGAAGAGTTCATGACAATATTTCAGGGAAGTGAAGCGATTGCCAGAGAACGGAATATACGCAATGTGGCAATCTCCACTCTGGAGATAGATGATGTGCTGATGGGCTGTCTGGGGGTGGACAATCTTCCGGAGGACCGTCTGATGAACATTGGTTCTATCCTTCAGACTATCTGCTACTTTATCCTGCTTGCCTACCGGAGGGCAGAGGATGAGCAGCAGTTAGCCCATCTCAGTTACTACGATACTCTGACCTCCTTTTATAACAGAAACCGTTATATTGAGGACATGCAGAGGATGACCGGCAAAGAGGGAAGCGTGGGCATCGTTTATCTGGATGTCAATGGACTTAAGGACATCAATGACCGGTACGGCCATGCCTTTGGGGATAAAATACTCACAGAATGCGCGGAACGCATGAAACAGGTCTTTCAGGAGGGTAGTTTTTATCGTGTGGGAGGCGATGAGTTTGTGATCATCTGCCATGATGTGCCAAAGGAACGATTCTGCCAAAGGGTCAATGAGCTGAGGGCTGCATTTAAGCGGGATGCACTGTGCAAAGCTGCTATCGGCTCCCAGTGGACTGAGAAATTAGTGGATGTGGGACAGGTCGTGGCAAACGCGGATGCGCAGATGTACGAGGACAAAAAGGAATTCTACAGAAATAACCCGGCTTCCAAGAGGTACCGCCATCACAGCGATGAGCTGCTCTATCTGACTGACCCAGAAATTCTCAGGCAGGAAATCAGCAGAAACCAGTTTGTGGTCTATCTGCAGCCGAAGATTTCCTCAGCGGACCGGACGGCAGTGGGAGCGGAGGCACTGATCCGGTACCAGTCAAGGGATGGCTCCCTGGTCCTTCCGGGAAATTTTCTGCCTCTGCTGGAGGAGTCACGGACAGTCAGCCAGATTGATTTCTTTGTGTTTGAATTTATCTGTTCCAAGATTAAGGCATGGGGCAGGGAAGGGAAAAAGGGCTTCCCCGTATCTGTGAATTTTTCAAGGTATTCCCTGACACAGCCGCATTTTATTGAGCATCTTCTTTCCATCTGCGATAAATACCGGATATCACCGACATGTCTGGAAATTGAGATTACGGAGACTGTGAGAAATGGCAATGACATAGATATCTGTGTCCTGATAGAAAGCCTCAGAGAGGCGGGATTCATTGTGACGATTGATGATTTCGGCACGGAATATGCCAATCTGGCCCTTTTATCCGCAGTGGAGTTCGACGTTTTGAAGCTGGATAAAAGCATGGTAGACGATGTGGTGAGTAATCCCAAGGCCCAGGCTATTGTCAGCTCCATTGTGGATATGGGGCAAAAGATGGGCATTCAGATCGTGGCGGAGGGAATTGAGACGGAGGAACAGCTTGAGGTTCTCCGGACCTGCGGTGTGGAGCTGGCCCAGGGATTTCTGTTCAGCAAACCCATTTCTGTGGATGAATACGAGAAACGGTATTTAGATAAATAAAAATAGCTCTGCTGCAAAGAAAGACGGGACACCCTGTTATGGGGTGTCCCGTTCTGAGGTTCTGGGTTATCCCCAGACTTTTATTTTATTATATCCTTCTTTCAGTCCTTCTAAAGGTCCAACAGCCGGTGTTTCACAGCGTACGGCACCGTTATAGTCAGTATCCAGAACAATGGATTCACCATCAGGGCCATCAAAGGGGGCTTCCGGAATGCGGACCATACCCAGTGTTTCTGTGGAGATGATTCCGGCGGGCATATGAAGCATCTCTTTTTCTGCATGGATTTCCAGATAGGTTTCCTCTCCCTCCACGGAGATTTTTACCTGGGGATCAGCAGCACTTGTGTAGTTCTCTTTCTCCGCGTCAAATGCCGGGGCATTTTTCAGATAAGCGTTGTGATTGATGTAGGCAGGCTGTTTTACCTGTTCAAACATTTCCAGGTCCTCATTTCCCATGGAAGCAACGGTTTCCATATATTCCTCCAGGGTTTTGGTGGAGCCGTTGTAGCCTATGGTTCCGCATAAGGACTGCTCCGTATAGGCATCCACGCTGCCCACGAAAATGTTGTTGTACAGACGGTCATCTCCGCCGTATACAGGTGTGGTGCCGGCAACTTCCGTGCTGTGCGGGAAGTGATAGGGAGTGGATCGGTTCAGGACATCCTCTCTTCTCATGGTTCCGCAGCACAGGTTGTGGATATATGCACCGCCCTGGGCAATATTGTCGAAGTTGTAGGCAGAGGCAAAGATGTTGTTGTCTACCATATAAGGCCCGTGAGTCACTTCCACCATCAGGTCACGGTCGTTGTTATAGTACAGGTTTTTGCTGACGCGCGTGCCCTGTGCCTGCCAGTCAAGCCAGGTGCCCAGAGTACAGTCATGGATATTGTTGTCGTGGATCTGTACGTCAATGGCTGCGTGCAGCTTGATGCCTGCGATCTCATAGCCGAAATACTCGTGTTTTACGGCAATATTATAGATATGGTTGTTGTAGATCTGGCTGAACACACAGCCCATATGGCCTACGATACCATTCTGTCCGCAGTCATAGATGACGTTGTTGCGGATAATGTGGGAACCGATCTTTTCCTTGCTCCAGCCAATCTTCAGGGCGCGGAACACTGCCTCCATCTGATACTGGTATCCCGGTTTTCTGTGTCTTCTGGTGCAGAGGTTATGGCCTGTAGAGGCCTCCTTGCCAATGCTGATGCCGCTGCATTTCGCATCATGTATCATATTGTTTTCAATGATCCAGCCCTTGCTCCAGTTAGCACCCAGAAGGCCCGGCTGGTCAGCAGTAGGCGGTGTCCAGGGGCAGGCAGCCTGTGCCATCTCAAAGCCGCGCACGGTGATATAATTCATGCCAGTTTTTTCAGGGTAGAAGCAGCACTTACGCACATTGATCTCGGTCAGCTCTTTGTTGGGATCAGCTCCCTGGAAATTGGCGTAAATATATGTATTTTCATGGTCTGTCTCAGCATACCACTGATAAATGGTCCACTCTTTATCTTTGATGGGTTCCGGGTGTTTGGTCCACGGCGGGTTGTATCCCTCTGTGCGGATCTGGGGATTTCTCACCTCATCCAGGGATTTTGCTTCGTAGAAAGATTTGCCGTTTAAGTAGACATCTCCTGCATGGACGGAATTGTCATCCGGATAGATGAACCAGTCACCCCAGAGCGGCTCTTTGTAGGGATTGTAGTCACCGAAAACAGTGTTTGGAATCACTGCTTTCCAAACAGTCCCCTCTGTATTCTCCCAGTTTTGGATCCGTTCGGAGCCTTTTATCACGACCTTTTCTCCCTCGGCTGCCTCGTATACAATACGGCTGATGTCGCTGTAGCCGCTGTGTTCCGGCTTGACCCATTCCCGGTACTCACCCTCATGTACAATGACTTTGTCTCCTGTCTCGGCGGCTTTGGCTGCCCTTTGTATGGTTCGGAAGGGATCCTCTTTCGTCCCCTTTGCATAGTCAGAGCCGGTGACGGCTACATGGTATTCTCTGTTCATGATTTTTCCTCCTGTCATAAACCTTTTCATGTCTATAAGTATAGACAATGGGGAGGGAAGGGACAAGACGAATTTTGGGGGATTTTCCTTGAAATTTGTGTCACAGTTGTGTCCGGTGAAAAAAAGGTGTATAATCAGAAAAACGAACATATTTTCGAAAAAGAGGTGGTGTGAATGATATTGAGTGTGAGCCGAAGGACAGATATACCGGCCTATTACCGGGACTGGTTTTTTAAAAGGATTGAGGAGGGATATGCCTGTGTCCGCAATCCTTTTAACTTTCATCAGGTGAGCAGGATATCCCTTAAGCCGGAGGTGGTGGACTGTATTGTGTTCTGGACCAAGAATCCGGTCCCTATGTTTGAGAAGCTGCCGCTTCTTGATCCGTATATGTATTATTTTCAGTTTACCCTGACCGGGTACGGAAGGGATGTGGAGCCGGGGCTGCCGGATAAGAAACAGGTTTTGATTCCCGCGTTCCAAACACTGGCAGAGACTATAGGGGCAGAACGGGTGGTGTGGCGCTATGACCCGGTTTTCTTTAATGCCCGCTATACACCGCAATATCATCTGCGGGCATTTTCCGGAATCGCAGAGGCGCTGGAGGGTTATACAGAGCGGGTGGTGATCAGTTTTCTTGACTACTATCCGAAGATAAAAAAGAACCTGGAAATGCTGGAATGTGAGAATTTGGAGGAGGAAAGCCTGGGCAGATTCGCCGGGGAGCTGGCCCGCACTGCCCATGTTCACGGTATGGAGATCGTGACCTGCGCGGAAAAAGCAGACCTGCAGAAATACGGGATCACCCACGGAAGCTGTGTGGACGGGGAACTGATCCGGCGTCTGTGCGGCTGCAGCCTGGATGTGAAAAAAGACAAAAATCAGAGAAGCGAATGCGGCTGTGTGGAGAGTATAGATATCGGTGCCTATGATACCTGTCCCCACGGATGCCTGTACTGCTATGCCAACCAAAGCAGCCGGGCCGCCGCAGCCGGGCGAAGGAGATACACGGCAGAATCCCCTATCCTGTGCAGTGAGATACTGCCGGAGGATAAAGTGACAGAGCGGAAGATGAAATCCCTGAAGCTGATGCAGGAGAGTCTGGATTCCTATTTTGGTTGCGGCCAAACAGGAAATATCGTATAATCTAGTACATATGAGCAAGGTGAAGAGGGGAAGATTTCGATGACAAAGATTTTAGTGGTGGAGGACGATCTGGTACTTGGCGCGGGCCTCTGCTTTGAGCTGGATTCCAGTGGTTATGTGACCGTGGCGGCCTATAACTGCCAGAAGGCCAGGCAGCTTTTAAAGGAGGACCATTTTGAGCTGGTGATCATGGATGTGAATCTTCCGGACGGAAACGGATTTGAACTGTGCAGGGAGGTTAAGAAAGAACAGCCTGACCTGCCGGTGATCTTTCTGACGGCCAATGACCTGGAGCAGGATGTGCTCACGGGCTTTGATCTGGGAGCAGAGGATTATATCACCAAACCTTTTAATATTCGGATTCTGAAACGGCGGGCGGAGGTGGCCCTGCGCCACGGCACGGCAGCGGAAAAGTCCGGTACAAATCAGTACAGGGATGGATTTCTGCTTCTGGACTTTGAGGCGCTGACTGCTGTGAAGAACAGGGAAAAACTGGCGATCACGCCCAATGAATACAAGCTTCTGCGGATTTTGACAGCCAATGCGGGAAATGTCACAATAAGGCAGCTCCTGCTTGAAAAGCTGTGGGACTGCGAGGGAAAATATATTGATGACCATACACTGACCGTGACAATGAACCGCCTGCGGGCAAAAATTGAGGACAAAGAGCACACCTACATTAAAACCGTGCGGGGAATGGGCTATATCTGGACAGGTGCAGGGGAATGAAAGAGAGAAAATGGACCGAGGCACCAAAACGTATCATACTGCTGCTTGTGAGCCTGGCCGGATGTCTGGCACTGCTGGCAGATTATCTTCCCAGGCGGGTGATGCAGGGGGGGACTGCTCCTGCTGTGCGGGCTGGTCATGGGATTGGTCATATTGTGGGACAGACTGCAGAAAAAGCAGACAGCGGACTTCGCAAATGATATCTGTGATACCGTGGACGCACTCATGGAGGAGCGGGAACCGGAGAATTTAACTCTCTATGAGGATACGGCTGCCTCTAAGGTACAGGGAAAGCTTCTGCAGTATTATGAGAAGATGAAGGACGGGTACCGGCAGAGCGCGGAGGACAAACAGACCATCCAGGCGCTGGTGAGTGATATCTCCCACCAGGTGAAGACACCCATTGCCAATATCCAGATGTTCCTCAGCATTCTGCAGCAGCATGAGCTTGCCAGGGAAAAGCAGGAAGAGTTTTTACACATGATGGCAGGACAGATCCGTAAGCTTGATTTTTTGATGGAGTCCCTGATCAAAATGTCACGTCTTGAGACAGGGACCTTTTCCATACATATGGAAGAGAACCGCCTGTACGATACCATTGCCCAGGCAGTGAGCAGCATATGGACAAAGGCGGAACAAAAGAACATAGAACTGGATGTGGACTGTGACAGCCAGGTGACGGTCAGGCATGACGCAAAGTGGACAGCAGAAGCCCTTGCGAATCTTCTTGACAATGCGGTGAAATATACGCCGGAGGGCGGTTCTGTGCATGTGAGCGTCCGCCCGTGGCAGTTTTACACAAGGATCGATATAGCAGATTCAGGAATCGGGATTGCGGAGGAGCACTATAATCACGTGTTCCAGCGTTTCTTCAGAGCCCAGGAGGCAGCAGGACAGGAGGGCGTGGGACTGGGGCTTTATCTTGCCCGGGGTATTATCACACGGCAGAATGGGTATATGAGTGTAAAGTCAAAGCAGGGCGCAGGTACTGTCTTCTCTGTTTATCTTTTGAGCTGATATACGAAAAGAAAGGATTTTATGGATATTGTAACAATACATCATTTAAAAAAGTATTTCGGAAGAGGGAGCCGGCAGGTCAAGGCTCTGGACGGAATTGATTTGTGTATGGAAAAAGGGAAATTTACAGCCATTGTGGGGGCTTCCGGTTCCGGAAAGACAACACTTTTAAATTTGATCGGCGGATTGTATCAGCCCACAGAGGGAAGCGTCCTGGTAGACGGCATAGATCTGTCAGAACTGACGGAGGAGCAGCTCACAGTGTATCGGCGGAGGAAAGTGGGATTCGTTTTCCAGGGCAATCATCTGATCCCCGAGCTTACTGTGCGGGAAAATATTTTATTTCCGCTGGCACTGGATAACTCCAGAGCAGACCAGGTATTTTTTCATAAATTAACGGAGCTTCTGGGGCTGGAGCCAAAGCTGGATGCCTATCCTCACATGCTTTCCGGGGGTGCGCAGCAGTGTGCTGCCATTGCCAGGGCGCTCATCACAAAGCCGGTCATCGTTCTGGCGGACGAACCCACCGGGAGCTTTGATGTGAAGACCAGCCAGAATGTGGCAGGGTTTTTGAAAATGACAGCCGATACGTTTCATCAGACCCTGATCATGATAACGCACAATCAGGAGCTTTCCCAGCTTGCCGACCATGTAGTGCGGCTGCAGGATGGAAGGCTTGCAGAAAACTGACAAAAAGCGCCTTACAGAAAAGGGCGCTTTTTGTCATTATACAAACCCCGGCCGGCGGCGCACTGTGCGCGGGAGAAAATGCAGAAAGGTACAAAAATGTAACTCTGCTGTACCTTACTTGTGACTTTGGTATGGTATTCTTATTATCAGAAACAGGTGTTACAGCGCATAGAGGCGGTACACCGGCAGGGAGGAAAGTAGAATATGAAAGAGATGCTGAATACTCTGACAAAGCGCAGTTTTGCTGCGGGAAGAGTTAGAAATTTAGTCGCGGTGCTGGCAATCGCTCTCACGGCAGTCCTTTTCACCTCAGTCACTACGATTGGGATGGGGACCCTGGAGTCCTTGTCCCTCACCATGCAGATGCTCAAAATGAGCAGTGGCGACGCGGAGGTAAAAAATATGACGGCAGAGCAGTTTGAAGCTCTGCAGAAGGAACCGTTTGTAAAGAAGGCCGGCCTTCGCATGTCTGTGGGTTTTCTGTCGAATACAAAATATCACAATGTGGAATTTGATGTGATGGATGAAACAGAGGCAGAGCTGACATTTTCCGCGCCGACCCATGGGGAATACCCAAAAGCGGAGAATGAAGTGGTGACCTCTGACCGGGCGCTCAGAGCTTTGGGAGCGGAGCCTGAGGCGGGAGCGGAAGTGGAAATCGTGTTTACGGCCCACGGCAGGGAGTATACAAAAAAAATGGTGGTGTCCGGCTGGTTCGAGGCTGTGAATGACCAGGTCAGCTATATGATCACAGGAACAAAGTTCAGGGATGCAAACCCGGATATTTTTCAGTATACCTACGACCGGGACAAAGAACTGGCAGGGGTATATTATTCTGACATTTTGGCGAAGAGTACCTGGGGACTGCAGGAGAAATTAGACGACTTTTCACGCAGCCAGGGGGGAAATCCGGATGATATGAAAGCTGTCAACTATCTTCCGGCTTCCATTAACCGTATGCGCAACCCGCAGATGAGCGGCAGTATTCTGCTTGCGGGAGGAGCATTCATCCTTCTCTTTATCTTCTGCGGATACCTACTCATTTACAATGTGTTTGATATAGCGGTGATGCAGGATATTCGGCGGTATGGGCTGTACAGGACCATAGGAATGGGAAAGAAACAGGTGAAGAGGCTGATCAACCGGCAGGCTGTGTGGCTGTGCTGTATGGGAACACCCATTGGGCTGGTTCTCGGATATTTTATCGGGAAGAGTACACTGCCTGTTATCATGTCTATGGTCAGTACAGAGTACAGCAATGTCTCCGCGGACGTCTCTCCCTCTTTGGTGCTGTTTCTGACTGCGGCTGTGCTCACTGTATTTACGGTATTTTTAAGTACACGCAAACCGGTGCGGGTGGCTGCCAATATTCCGCCTATTGAGGCATTTCACTATGTGGAGAGCACTGTGGGCAGACATACTGCAAAGCACAGTGCCGGACAGGCAAAACTGCCGCAGATGGCATTTGCCAATCTCGGAAGGAATAAGCGGCGGACCGGATTTATCATTATATCACTGACTCTGTGTGTGGTACTGCTCAACTGCGTGGGGACGATCGCAGCCAGTGTGGATATCAGCAAGCAGGTCAACCAGATGATACGGACAGATTTTGCGGTCCTGCATGCGGATACCATGAACAATATGAAAGGATTTACCACCCGTGACATGGCAGTGTCTGACCGTACGATCGCGGATATCGCCGCACAGCCCGGTGTCCGGGACGGGACATCCGTATATAAGAATACCCTGGAGGATATCAATGTCACGTATGATTTCGGAATGGAGTGGAAATACACGGAGGGAGATTACAAAAACGGCCTTACACGGGCCTTCAACAAGGATTTGTTCAGCTTTATCCTGGGAGAAGACGGAAGCCCCATGTGTAATGTCTATGGCATGGAAGAAGCCTCCATTGCCCGCATGACCATCAAAGAGGGGGAGACCGATCCGCACACACTTTACGAGAAAATGTGCGCCGGGGAAGGTGTGCTTCTGGGAGTACCGGGCAGGATGGGAAGCATGGAATATGATTCCGATTTTGAGTTTCTGGATGTGGGAGACACGATCACAGTCCGGAAAAACGGGGAGCCGGTCAGAGAACTGCCTGTGCTTGCAAAGGCCGTGCTGAACGGGGATGACGAGGAGATCGGATATACCGTCAACGGTGCCAATGAAGTGGGTGGTGACGGGCTGTATCTGTACCTGCCGTCCGGCGTGTACAAAGAGCTGTATGATGCCCCGGCTGTCTACAAATACGCTTTTAATGTGGAGGAAGAGCATCGCAGCAGTATGACCTCTTTTCTCGATGATTACAGGAAGAACAAGGATATGAGCATCAACTACATGTCTGCGGAGAGTGCGCGCGCCAGTGCGGAGGGGACAAAAAAGATGATCTATTTTGTGGGGGGTATTGTGGGAATGATCTTCGGTCTGGCAGGTGTTTTAAACCTCACCAATATGCTGATCACATCCATCATCACCCGTCGCCATGAATTTGCAACCATGCAGAGCATTGGCATGACAGGACGGCAGCTTACAAAAATGATGACCTTTGAAGGTATCTACTATGCACTGGGGGCGGTTCTGGCAGGCACGGCGCTGTCGGTGCTGCTGGGACTGACACTGGTGCGGTCCCTGTGTTCGGGCCTGTGGCAGTTTACCTTTCACCTCACCGTGATGCCTGCATGCATCACAAGTGCAGTGCTGCTTATTTTCGCGCTGGTGATCCCTGTTCTCGCGCTCAGGATGTTTCACAAAGGCAGCATTGTAGAACAGCTTCGCGTGGCAGAATAGAAATGAAACGGGCTGATACCCATATCCATGAAAGAGGAGGAGCGATATATGGAATGCATATTAAAGACAACAGGTCTTAAAAAATATTACGGCAAAGGCGATACCATGGTAAAAGCGCTGGACGGTGTTGATCTGGAGATAGAGAGAGGAAAGTTTACTGCCATTATCGGCACATCCGGCAGCGGAAAGTCCACACTGCTCAATATGCTGGGCGGGCTTGACACTCCCACTGCGGGCAGTGTCAGGATCGGCAGCACCGAACTGGCGAAGCTAAGCGGTGAGCAGGCTACGGTTTTCAGGCGCAAGCAGATTGGATTCATTTTCCAGAACTACAACCTGATCCCTGTTCTGACCGTATGGGAGAACATTGTGTTCCCCATTTCCATGGACGGACAGAAGCCTGATAAGAAGTTTATCATGGAGGTGGTCAAAATGCTGGGACTGGAAAGCAAGCTGGACAGTCTTCCGAACAATCTGTCCGGCGGACAGCAGCAGAGAGTAGCCATTGCCCGGGCGCTGGCATCCAAGCCCTCCATTGTCCTGGCAGATGAGCCTACGGGCAACCTGGACAGCAAGACCAGCGAGGATGTGATTGGCCTGCTGAAAATGACCAGTAAGGAATTCCGCCAGACCATCGTCATGATCACCCATAACCCGGAGATCGCGCAGATGTCGGACCGGATCATACGCATAGAGGACGGTAAGATACGGATGCCTGCGTAAGAGAACAAACGACAGCGCACAGCTTGCTGAAAGCAATTTTTAAACACGCACTGGAAATGTGGGATGGAGCTGCAGCTTTTCAATACTGCAGAATCCATCCCACATTGTTTTTATCTAAATCTCTTCTAAAAACCCTTTCACATATGCAAGCGCTGCCCCCACCGGCACCGAATCCCTTGCAGCCTCAGACAAAAAGATAAAATCCGCCTCATCCGGAAACGCAGATTTTTCCTTCACTTTTTTATGGAGCGCAGCCAGATCCTCCTCCGTCAGATAAGGCGCCATATGCCCGCCGAGGATCACATCGCAGTCCATCACCATATGCAGATTATTTACCGCCGTGGAAAGATTCTCCAGATACTCCTCAAAACGTACCTTGTTCTCTTCCTTTCCATTCCTGAGTCCGTCAAAGAATTCTTCCAGGCTCTCATCCTCCAAAAGCAGAGCATTGACAGAACAGTATGTCTCCATGCAGCCGGATTTGCCGCAGTAGCACTGCCTGCCGCCGGGAATCAGGGTCATATGCTCCACTGCGCCGCCGTGGTCCTGTTTTCCCATCACGGTCTGTCCGCCGATGATCACCGCACCGCCCAGATGCTTGCCGATGGAGAGATAAATGGCGTCGGTCAGATCCCTGCGGTTCCACAGCTCTGTGGCAGCGGCACATTTGGCATCGTGCAGGAACATGCAGGGATATGGAAGGTATCCGGAAAGGGCAGTGATCTTAAGCCCTGTATAACCCAGGGTCTTGCCAAAGATGATCTCCTGTCCGTCGGCTGTTGTCAGACCCTGTACAGCAAAGCCGATACCCAGAATCTGTTTCTTCGTAAATCCGCTGTCCTCTATAAAGGTGCTGACATATCCGGCAATCTCTTTATAGTAGGCATCATCATTTCTGTACAATAACTCATATTCCATACATCCGCAGATCTGCCCCTTCAAGTCAACGGCCAGAATCCGAATCTGCTTCTTTAAAATCTCCACACCGATTCCGATCCCTGCCTGCAGGCAGAGCGTGTAGGCAACGGCTTTTCTCCCCACCTGGGATGCAAACTGTCCTCCCTTTTCAATCAGGCCGGCATCCTCCAGAGCAACCAGATTCTGTGTGACCGTGGGCAGGCTGAGATGAAGCTGGTTGGCAATCTCCTGTTTGGAGAGCTTTTCCTGCTCATACAGCAGGTTGTAAATTAAAGAATAATTGTTTTTCTTTATATCCGTCAATGTAATATTTCCCATGTTTCTTTTCCTTTCTCTGTGAAAATCTATACCATGATTCCGGCCCGGCAGACACATTGGCCCGGAGATTTGTAAAGGATATTTATAAAAAAACTTTATACAATAGAGTATAGCACAAACAGCCGGCAAACACCTTTGGTAGAAATTCATAAAAATCCCCATCCATATTTGGATAGTTATACATATTGACGAATTGATATCCGGGGATTATTATATAAATAGATTTTACAAAATAATTTTACAAAATAGAATCACAAAAACAAATCCACTTTGAAAAGGAGAAAAAAACATGGGAATTATCGAGAAAATGAGACTGGACGGGAAAGTATCTTTCGTAACAGGAGGCGCCAGAGGTATCGGGAAACAGATCGCGATCGCCCTTGCAGAGGCCGGCAGTGATGTGGCAATCGTGGACGTGGATATTGAGGAGGCAGAGAAGACAGCAGGTAGCATTGCTGAGGAAAACGGCGTGAAGACCATTGCCATCAAAACGGATGTCACAAAGCCGGAGGAAGTAAATGCCATGATGGAAGAGATCGTGAACACATTCGGCAAGCTGGACGCAGCGTTCTGCAACGCAGGTATCTGCATGAATATCCCCTGTGAGGAGATGACCTACGAGCAGTGGAAGAAAGTGATTGATATCAATCTGAGCGGCGTATTCTTAACCGCCCAGGCAGCGGCAAAGCAGATGCTGAAACAGGGATACGGCTCCATCATCAACACAGCCTCCATGTCAGCCCACATTGTAAATGTACCGCAGCCCCAGTGCTCCTACAATGCCTCCAAGGCCGGTGTGATCCAGCTTACAAAATCCATGGCCATTGAGTTCGCAAAACGCGGCGTGAGAGTAAACTGCATCAGCCCGGGATACATGGGAACAGAGCTGACCCTCAACTCCCCCAGCCTGAAACCGCTGATCGAACAGTGGAATGCCATGGCTCCTATGGGCCGTATGGGACGTCCGGAAGAGCTGCAGTCCATCGCCGTCTATCTGGCAGGAGATACCAGCAGCTTTACCACAGGTTCTGATTTTATTGTGGACGGAGCGTTCACCTGTTTCTAAAAAACACCTGAAAAAATGTCTGCTGAAGGAGAACAGGAATGGAATATTTATTAGGTACAGATATTGGCACATCCGGTACAAAGACCATTTTAATGGACACAGAGGGGAATCTGATCGCAAAGCATCTGGTGGAGTACGATGTGCTGACACCGCGCCCTTTATGGGCAGAGCAGTGGCCGGACGTATGGCTTGAAGCGGCCCGCAGTTCTATCAGGGAAACCGTGCTGAAATCAGGCATCGCGAAAGAGGACATAAAGGGCCTGGCTGTCAGCGGGCTCTACGGCGGTTCAGGAATCCCTCTGGACGAGGAGATGCAGCCGGTGCGCCCCTGCCTGATCTGGATGGACAGGAGGGCACAGGAGGAAAGCGACTGGGTACTTTCCCATATTGGGGAAGAAAAGCTTCTGGAGATTACCCAGAACGGCGCTGACCCATACTACGGCTACACGAAGATGCTCTGGATCAAGAACCATGAGCCTGAAAACTGGGAGAGGACAAAGCTTTTTCTTCCGCCCAATGATTATGTGATCTACCATCTGACAGGAGAGATCGTCATTGACTATTCTTCTGCGGGCAATATCGGCGGCATATTCGATATGCGCACCAGAACCTGGTCAGAGGAAATGATGGAGGCCATGGGAATCCCCATGGAGAAAATGCCTGCAAAGCTGGTGGAATCCACGGATATTGCAGGGGGCCTGACAAAGGAGGCAGCAGAGAGCCTGGGACTTATGGAGGGAATGCCGGTCATTGCAGGGGGCATTGACTGCGGCGCTGCCAATATCGGCCTGGGTGTGCTGGAATCCGGCATCTACGCAGCGGCCATCGGAACATCCATGTGCGCGGCTTTGATTTCTGATAAACCCGTAAAAGGGAACGGGCTTATCGCGTGGCCGTATCTGTACGATGCCAAAAATCTCTCCTATTATTTTGCAGGGGGAGCCACAGCGGGGGCCATTGTAAAATGGTTCCGGAATACGTTTGGCGGGGAAGAGAATAATTCCTATGATGCGCTGAATGCCATGGCGGAGAAAATCCCGGCGGGCAGTGAGGGACTTGTGGTCCTTCCTTATTTCATGGGAGAGAGAAGTCCGGTCTGGGATTCTGACGCCAAGGGCACCATTGTGGGACTTTCCCTGGCACATACGAAAGGGCATCTGTACCGGGCATTTTTAGAGGCGGTTGCCTATTCTCTGAGGGACGCCATGGAAGCCACCGGGGAGGATTTGGGCGAGTATATTCTTCTGGCCGGAGGGGTCACAAAGTCCCGGGTTTGGAGACACATTTTCGCGGATGTGACCGGTTATCCTGTGGTCTGCCCCAAGCAGGATGTGGAGGCGAACATGGGGGATGTGATTCTGGCAGGCATCGGCACAGGCATTCTTTCCTATGAAAAAGTGAAAGAGTGGCAGGTGCTGGATGAAAAAATCATGCCGGATGAGAAGAACCATGAAAAATATAATGAGTATTTTGAGCTATACCACTCTGTCTACCGGAATTTGAAAACAGACATGAAGAAGCTGACAAAACTGGCAGAATAGAGATAGATATAAAAGGAAGAAAAAGAAAAAAGATATGGAGGAAGGAATATGGAGCAGGCAGTAAATTTGCAGAACACCTCACAAGCGGGATACACCGCAGGGGCGTCTAAGTGGAAGAAAAGGATTGGATACGGGGTGGGGGATCTCGGATGCAATCTTGTATTCAGCACCATGGCGTCCTATCTCATGATATTTTATACAGATGTATTTGGAATCTCGGCAGCAGTGGCAGGAACCCTGATGCTGGTCACAAAGTTTATCGACGCGCTGACTGACACAGGCATGGGTATCCTTGTGGACAGGACCCACACAAAATGGGGACAGGGAAGGCCGTATTTCCTTGTGGGCGCGGTTCCCTTTGCCGTCTTTACCATCATGACATTCTTTGTGCCGGATTTTCATATGACGGGAAAGATCATCTGGGCTTATGTGACGTACTGTCTGCTCTGCACGGCTTACACGGTGGTGAACATTCCGCTGAATACCATTGTTCCGCGTCTGACCTCAGATCTGCATGAGAGAAACTGCCTGGTTTCCTCCCGTATGATCTGCGCCATGATCGGGACAGCCATTGTTATGACCATTACCTCTCCCCTTGTGGAGTTTTTCGGAAAGGGAAATGCCGGGAAGGGTTATCTGGTGACCATGACCATCTACGGAATCGCGGCCATGCTTATTTTTGTAGTGACATTTTTAAACACCGAGGAAGTGGTGCCGCCCTCTGTCAAGCGGGAAAAATCTTCCCTGGCACAGGATTTAAAAGGGCTGACAGGCCAGAGCGTAATATTCTTTGCCGTGAACTTTTTGTATTTTGCCATCTATGTGGTGCGAAATACTACGGTTATCTATTACTTTACCTACAATCTCCAGAAGACAGAATGGCTGACCTTTGTGGGACTCTTCGGAATCCTTTCAGGACTTCCCATGCTCCTTGTGCTGCCGTATCTGGAGAAGCGGATGTCAAAGAGAAATGTTATGCTTCTGAGTGTGGCCATTTATATGGCGGGTGACCTGATCATTTACTTCGGCAAGACCTCTGCAGTATGCCTGATCATCGGTCTGGCTGTCACAGGACTTGGCATTTACGGTATATTCGGCACGACCTTTGCCATTCAGCCGGATGTGATCGATTACTCTGAGTACAGGAAAAACAAAAGTGTTTCAGGTCTCATCGCCGCTTTCCAGGGCTTCTTTGTAAAAGCCAGCATGGGACTTGCAAGCGCCGTCATCGGCCTTCTTCTGAAAAAGGGCGGCTATGTGGCAAATGCGGCCCAGACGCCTAAAGCACTTGCCTATATTGAAGCCAGCTTTATCTGGATTCCCATGGCGCTCTGTGCAGTCATCGGTGTGGTGATGTGTTTCTACAAGCTGGATAAGGAACGCGCAGATATGGATGTGGAGCTGGAGAGAAGAAGACGTTCCCTGAACGCCGGCTAGAGCCTGTGGGGGAAATGTATTTCGTGCAGGAAAAGCCTGATATTGTGAGTATGATATTGACATTCTTCCAAAAGAGTCATAAGATGCGGGAAAGAAAAGCAAAAGGAGAATGTGATATGATATTTCAGAATAATAAAAAGGCATGGGTGATTTTTGCCGTGACACTGGTCCTCAGTGTTCCTGCGTTTTTTATGCTGAAGGGAGATACCCAGATCTTTGTGTTTCCTGCTATACAGGCAGCCCTTCTCCTGCTGGGAAGCACAGAGTTTGTGAAGACCTGGTGCATGAATTACAAGCTGAGCGTTATGCGGAGTGAAAACCAGTATTATCTCATGCTGTTTCTGGGAGTTTTACTGATGCTGTTTGTGGGGATCGGATACTTTTATAACCTATATATAGAATTGACGTCTTTACATACATCCTGCAATTAAATGTAGATATTCGTCACTTATTACGGTATAATGTCAGCAGCGGCTGGGAAAGACCGGGAATATATGAAGATGGGAGCGTGAGGGTGACGGATACAGAAGAATCACTGGGAATCATTTTCGGAGCAGATGACATACGGCAGTCCAGCCTGGAACATCTGGCACGCTACAGTGTGCTGCTGCGGATGAAAAAGGGGCAGCACCTGTATCGGGAGAGAGAAGAGATTGTCACAGTATATGCCGTAGTGAGCGGCACTGCCGCGTTATATAAGATGAATGCCATGGGCGAAAAAAAGGTGATTTTCGTTCTGGGAAGGGGAAGCCTGTTAAATGAGGAGATCCTTCAGGACCTGCCGGAGCCTGTGAGCTGCGAGATCATGGAGGAGGCCCTGATACTGGCAGTCCCCAGAAAGCAGCTTCTGGCACTGATGGAGACGGACGCAAGGCTCATGCGCTTTCTGTTCTCCTCCCAGTCCCATAAGGTCCGCAGACTGTATCGCCAGTTAAAGAACACCACCAATGCCACCAGAGGGGAAAAGAAGATGGCAGCCAAGCTGTGGAAACTGGCCCGCGACTATGGGAAGAGGGAGAAGGACGGTGTCCGCATCTGTCTGAAACTGACGGTGACCCAGCTTGCGGATATGCTGGGCACAAAAAGGGAGACAGCTTCCCGACAGCTCAAAGTTCTGGTGGAACAGGATCTTGTCCGTTATGATAAGAATACCTTTGTGATACCGGAACCGGATGCATTAAACAGTTACTTCAAAGAATAAGCAGAAAACCGTGATTTTTGTCACGGTTTTTTTGTATGTGTGGAGTTATCCTTTTAAATAGAAGAAAACACGGAAGAAATCGTGATATTTCAGGAAAATAGGAGGAAGTCATGAAGAAAATACAATCCACCTGCAATTACTGTGCCATAGACTGTAATCTTGATTTTTATGTGGAGGACAACAGGATCATGAAGGTTGTCCCCACAAAAGGCTATCCGGTCAATGACGGATTCTGCTGTATCAAAGGGCTGTCTCTGGACAAGCAGCTCACAGTGAAAAAGCCGTCTCCTCTGCCGAAAATCAGACAGGCGGACGGGACCATGAAGGAAGTGCCCTGGGAGGTGGGCTTTCAGTATGTAGCTGACAAGCTCAAAGAGCTCCAGGCAAAATACGGAACGGAGAGCGTGGCAGGCATCAGCACCGGACAGCTTACCATGGAGGAATTCGCATTGTTCGGCCATGTGATGCGCAACTATCTGAAGACAAACGTGGACGGTAATACCCGTCTCTGTATGGCCACAGCAGTGGTTGCCCATAAACAGAGCTACGGTTTTGACGCTCCCGGATATACACTGAAGGACCTGGAGCTGTCCGACACCATCATCCTCATAGGAGCCAACCCGGTGGTGACACATCCCATCGTGTGGGGGAAGATCAAGGACAACCACAACAAGAAGCTGATCGTCATTGACCCGAGAAAATCAGAGAGTGCGAGAAACGCGGATTACTGGTACGGCCTGAAGCACAAGAGCGATCTGTACCTGTATTATGCCATTGCCAATCTTCTGATCGAGAAAGATTATATTGATAAGAAATACATAGAAGCGCACACGGAAAAGTTCCGGGAATTCAAGGCATTTGTAAAAGACTATACTTTGAGCGGGGCTGCGGAGAAGACGGGCCTTTCCGAGGGGCAGATCCTGGAGCTTGTGGAGCTGATCCACACAGGAAAGCGTGTTTCATTCTGGTGGACCATGGGCGTGAATCAGGGGTATGAGGCTGTCCGTACAGCCCAGGCTGTCATCAACCTGGCTTTGATGACAGGAAATATCGGGCGTCCCGGAACAGGTGCCAACTCCATTACAGGCCAGTGCAATGCCATGGGTTCCCGTTCCTACAGCAACACCGCTGTACTCTATGCAGGCGGTGACTTCACCAATCCTGCCAGAAGAGCAAGGGTGGCGGAGGCGCTGGGTGTGGAGGAGAGCGTGTTGGCGGAAAAGCCCACGAAGACCTATAACCAGATCATCGAGGGGATCAATGCAGGAGAGATCAAGGGACTGTGGATCCTCTGCACCAACCCAAGACATAGCTGGACCAACAATGAAACTTTTGCCGAAGCTGTGAAGAAGCTGGAGCTCTATGTGGTGCAGGATATCTATGACACCATTGAAAGCGCTGAGGGCGCCACGGTATTCTTCCCTGTGGTATCCGGCATGAAGAAAGAGGGAACCTATATCAATCTGGAACGCAGGCTCTCCGCCATGCGGCAGGTGCTTCCAAGGGAGGAAAATGAAATATCCGACTACGAAGCCATCCTCGGAGTGGGAAAATCCCTGGGCATGGGAGAACTTTTGAAGGGATGGGAGACGCCAAAGGACTGCTTTGCACTTATGCGGGAATGTTCCAGGGGAATGCCCTGCGACATTACAGGGGTGACATGGGAGGGACTTGAGAATTCCCATGGAATCCAGTGGCCGTTCCGGGAAGGGGAAACCCTGAAAGAGGACCAGAGAAGGCTTTATGAAGACGGCCGATTCTTTACACCGTCCAAAAAAGCGCAGTTTATATTTGAAACACCCATGGAAAACCCTATGCCCACAACAGAGGAATTCCCATATGTGTTCAACACCGGGCGTGGCTCTGTGGGCCAGTGGCATACTCAGAGCAGGACAAAGGAAGTGAAGTTTGTGGAAGATGTCTCTCTGAAAAAGGCATATCTCTACATGCATCCCGCCACTGCAAAGCATCACGGTGTAAAAGAAAATGACAGAATCTGTGTGTATTCCGCCAATGGACAGAACGCTGAGTTCGCTGTGAAGATCACGGACCATGTCAGGGAAGACGAGCTGTACGCGCCCATTCATTATATTGAGTGCAATAAGCTCACGCCATCCATATATGATTCCTATTCCAAAGAACCATCCTACAAATCAGCGGCTGTCCGCTTTGAAAAAAGATAAGGGGGAACGAAGATGTATCGGATTAAAATAGACCGCAGCAAATGTATCGGCTGCCTGACCTGTGTCACCGCCTGCGTGGTCAGCCATGAGACGGACAGCGGGGATTCCAGAAACCGCGTGGTGATTGACAGTAAGACAAAACCGGCTCCCATATTCTGCCGGCACTGCGAGCGGCCGGAGTGCGTTTATACCTGCATGACAGGAGCCATGAGCAAGAATCCCGAGACAGGATATGTGGAATACGACAAGGAACGCTGTGCAAGCTGCTATATGTGCATCATGTCATGTCCCTTCGGCATTTTGAAAAGTGACAGCCACAAGCACAAGGAGATCATGAAGTGCAACATGTGTGTGCACAGAAGCAGTGATAAAAAAGGCGCCCCTATGTGTGTGGAGAAATGTCCCATGCAGGCGATTACATTTGAGGAGGTGTAGGCTATGAAATATGTGATTCTGGGTTCCTCCGCAGCCGGTGTCAATGCGGCAAAAGAGATCCGCAGAGTGGACGAGGACGGGGAGATCCTCATGATCTCCAGGGATGAGACCATTTATTCCAGGTGTATCCTCCACCATTATCTGGGAAATATAAGGACAGTACAGCAGCTTGATTTCACAGAGCCTGATTTTACGGAAAAATACAGGGTCCGGTTTATGAAAGGCAGGGAGGCGGTTTCCGTTAACTGTGAAGAGCGCACCGTTTTGCTGGCAGACGGAGAGCGTGTAGGATTTGACAGGCTTCTCATTGCCACAGGCTCCCACACCTTTATCCCCCCTGTAAAGGGTATGAGGGAAGCGGGAAATGTCATCGGCTTCAGGAACCTGTGTGATATTGACAGGATCAAAGAGGCCCTGCCAAGGACAGAGCATGTGGTAGTCATGGGTGCCGGGCTTGTAGGCCTGGATACGGTTTCGGGCCTGCTGGAAAATGATGTAAAGCCCGTGGTTGTGGAACTGGCAGACCATCTGCTGTGCAGACAGCTTGACAAAAAAGCCGCTGCCGTCTACGAGGCTGCCATGAGCGAAAAGGGAGTCAGGCAGTATTACGGCACCGGTGTGCAGGAGCTGTTCTGTGACAGGGAGGGAAATGTTAAGGAGCTGCTTTTGTCAGACGGCAGCAGAATCCCCTGTGATCTCCTCATTGTGACAGCCGGTGTGCGGGCTAATGTGGAGTTTCTGGAGGGATGCCAGGTGGAGACAGACCGGTTCGGCCTTCTCTTTGACGAATCCGGTGAGACGAACGTGCCGGGGATCTATGGGGCCGGGGATGTATCCGGCAGGGCACCTATCTGGCCTGCAGCTGTCAAGGAGGGCATTATTGCCGGCAGCAATATGGCAGGTGGGAAGCGGAAGATGACAGACTTCTTTGCCAGCAAGTCCACCATGAATTTCTTCGGGATACCCACCATGTCTCTGGGACAGGCAGAACCGCAGGATGAGACGGAGCTGGTGGAGACACAGGAGGGAAAAGACGGATATAAGAAGATCATCCACAAGAACGGGCGGATATTGGGAGCTATCATCCAGGGGGATTTATCCTACAGCGGAGTACTCCAGCAGCTCATAGCCAGGAGAATTGATGTGTCCAGGGTGAAAAAACCTATTTTTGAAATTGATTACTCTGACTTTTTCCATGTGGGTGACAACTTTGAATACTATTATCAGGAGGACATAAAAGATGAATAGACTGGAAAAATTACCTGTGCCCATACTGCCCACATTTGTAGGCGCACTGACTCTCAGCAACGTATATGCGGGATTCGGCTATAGCTGGCTGCGGCATTTTATGATGTGGACAGCCCTGATCGTCATGGTCTGTTATATTGTCAAGATCATACGGTTTCCCAAAACATGCCTGGAGGAGTACAAGAACGTAGTGCCGGCAAGCCTCTACGCAGGATTTTCCATGGTCACCATGATACTGGGAAGTTATTTCTATGAACTGGGATTTGCAGGCGGAAAGTTCATCTGGGCCGCAGGCCTTGCCATCCATACGGTACATTTGATCGTGTTCACAGTCCGAAATATGGTCATGAAACGCGACATCAACACCTTTGTGCCAAGCTGGTTTGTTACATACAATGGTATTATGGTGAGCTGTGTGACAGGAGGAGCCATGAATGCCAAAGGGATACTGACCGTGGTCACATATTACGGAATCGCCATCTATGTGATCCTGGTGCCCTTCATGATCTGGAGGCTTATGAAGGTGGAAGTAAAACCGGCAGTCTATCACACCATGGCGGTTCTGCTTGCGCCCTGCAGCCTCTGCGTCGTGAGTGTGCTGAATGTGCTGGATAACCCCAACAGGATTCTGGTAACACTTCTGTACCTCTGCGTGCTTGCGTCCCTGGTCTTCATTGTCATAAAGCTGCCGAAATTCTTTTCCTTTCCCTTTGCACCGGGCTATGCGGGCATGACCTTCCCCATGGCTATCGGAATCGTGGCTTCCGCAAAAATGGGGGCGTTTCTCACCGCGCAGGGACAGGAGGGACTGGGCAGTGCCGTGAACCAGCTTGCAGGCTTTCAGACATTTCTCACAACCATGATCATCGGTTATGTACTGCTCCGTTTCTTTATGATGCTGATAAAGACAGAGGCAAAATAGAAAATAAGTGAAAAACAACGTCGGATACCAGTAGGAAATACATGAGTATCCGGCGCTGTTTTTATGTTTTAAGGATACATACCTCAGACTTCTTTCAGAAATCCCAGTGTACTGTTTGCTGCCGTACCGCTTATGACGTAATGGGCTGTGTTCCCGCAATCCTCCGCGTACACAAAAATCTGGTGAGCCTCCCGGTCCGGTCCCTGGGGAACTTCCGCGTAGAAGGTGATACAGGAGCCCTCCGGTATCCCGTGATCCTTCAGGCTAATGGTGGCAGAACTGCCCGCTGCCACCATCATATGTCCCTTCTCACAGATACGGCTGCCTTTGCCGTCCACGTAGACAAAGCCCGGACGGACAATGAAATCTCCCTGGTTTTTCAGTGTGATATGGCTGATTTCCCTCATGTAAATACTCCTTTTCACAGAATATCCTCTATAGATACTCTATGCAAAAGGCCGGGAAAACAGTATTCCTACTTAAACGCTACCTCCAGGCGCACCGGCTGGTGGTCTGTATGTTCAAATCCCACATCAATGACGTTCACATTTCTGACGGCCAGATTGTCTGACACGATAAATCCGTCGATGACATAGACCTGTGAGGTGTCATAGGAACCGGTGTACGGGGCGTTCAGAAGACGGCAGGTGGGATAGGTGTCATCAATGGCAAAGGAAAAGTGATCCGGCAGGTCATCGGTTCCGATCACGCCCGGCGCCCAGTCTTCCTTATTGGTGACAGGATATTTGTCCACACCCTCAAAGGTCTGGTTAAAATCACCGCCGGCGATCACATAGTTCCCTTTTTCGTACTCTGCTTCCAGAATGTCCGCCAGCATTTTGCTCTGAGCGATTTTGCCCTCGCCGCTGTCGTAAGCTTCCAGGTGGAAGTTGATGAGCACCAGTTCTTTTTCCGAATCCTGAAGCGGAAACCGGGTGACAAGAAGACAGCGCTTCAGATTGCAGGTCTTGATGGGCCAGGAGAAGGATTCCGGAAGGGAAATCCTGCTGGCACCGGCCACATAGTTGTCAGTCAGCGTTACAAGTCCGCTCTCCACATGTCCGATGGGAGGGAGGGGATAAGGAACATAATCGCATTTGAAGTTATACGCGAAGAAGCTGTTTTTTTCAAGGGCTTTGCTGTAAGCGCTGCGCTCATCTATATGGTATGAGCGGGTGGAGTCTATGTCCACTTCCTGTAAAAAGTATGCGTCAGCCGGATTGTCCTGCAGTACCTTTGTGATGCCTTCCATATTTTCTTCCACCAGGGCTTTGGAAGCGGGTTTTACTTTCGTACCGCCGTCCATGAAGAAGTCCTCGTCTTTGCTGAGGCCGGCATATCCCGTATTGTAGCTCATGACTGAGAAGGGGCTGCGCAGAGAAATGAACGCACCGTCCTTATAATTTCCCTCCAGGGATTCCTCCGCCTTCGGACGATATTCCCGCACAGTCAGATAAACCAGCAGAAGCAGTAAAATACCGGCAAGTATAAGCAGCAGGATACCGAAGCCTTTTAAAACAGTTTTTGCCTTACTCATAAAATCCCTCCTCTTTTTAGCTATATTCCCATTATAATCGACAGTGCCGGAGACTGTAAAGGAGTTTCTTTGTTCAATTGACGAGCACACCGGAGTCATATATAATATAAGTAATAATCGGGAAGAAGGAATGTTATGCAGAAGAAAAAAAGATGGATAACAGCCGGCCTCCTTATCCTGACGGTGGGGGTCATTATCGGCGCCTCTTTTTATTACGGTACTTACATTCATGACATTCTGGAAAAAGAGACGAACGCCTATGCGCAGGAGCTTGCCCAGCAGAGCATCAAGCTGATCAATGAGAGGGTCGACAACGACTATCTGTATCTGGAAGGAATCTCAGACTCCATAGGCGGCCAGAAAACATCAATCCATTCTCAGAGGGTCCTGGATATTCTGGAACAGAAGTCAGGCATTACACGCTTTACAAGGCTTGCCGTGGTAGATTTGGACGGCATCATGTATTATAACGGCATGGAACAGCAGATCCTGGTAAAGGACCGTGCGTATTTTCAAAAGGCTCTTCAGGGCCAAAGCTCGGTGGAGAGCTATGTGGCTGAGGACGGAAGCAGCCGTACCATGGTCATCAGTGTGCCCATTTACCGGGACGGGGAGATACAGGGGCTTGTGCTCGGGCAGTATACCATGGATGAGCTGGAGCATCTCATGTCCATTCGCTATTTCAACGGGGAAGGGTACAATTATATCACGGACTCCAAAGGCGAGGTCCTGGTGCACTCAGCCAAAGGGGACGCCAGGCAGAATGTGCTGGAGGATCTGAAGCATGTGATCAGCAGGGATTTTACCGCCCCGGACCTGGAAAAATTTACGGACAACATGCAGAAGGGAGAGAACGGATACATACGCTATCAGAAAAGCGGTGAGGATTTTATACTGGAATACACTGCCACAGGCATCAATGACTGGTATCTGCTGCTGGTGGTTCCGTGTAATGTGGTGGATGTCAAGACGCGGAACGTCATTGACGGCACAGCCTTTTACTGCGTGTTCATTCTTCTGGTGCTGGGGCTTATGGCGTTTGGAATGCTGAACGGCCGGCGCAAGAACCACAGACAGATCAGACGGGCATATGAGAATATCCGCTCCATTTACCGGACAGTGCCCAGTGCGATCGTGCGTTTCCGTCTGGATGATAAGTTGTCTATACTGGATTCCAATGACGGGTTTTATCAGTTTATGGAATACACTATGGAGGATTATGAGGAGAGATACGGCAGATTCCTGCAGCCCGTTTTAGAGGAGGAGGACAGGGAATGGTTTTTGAAGCTGAAAGAAGGACTTATCTCCAGAGAATTTCTGATTCTGTGCAGGGACGGACAGCGCAAATGGGCCTATGGAAACTTTGATGTGCAGATGCAGGAGGGGGCTCTGGTGGTGCAGTGCGCCTTTATTGATATCAGCCGTCAGATGCAGCAGCTCTCGGAGGCTGTGCAGAGTGCCAGCAGGGACCCGCTGACAGGGCTGAAGAATAAAAGAGCTCTGGAACAGGAAGTGGAGAGTGTCATAACGGAGAGCGGCAGCGCAGGAGCGTTCATGATCATGGATCTGGATAATTTTAAAAATGTGAATGATACCTTCGGTCATCCAAACGGAGATAAAGTGCTGCAGCTTTTCGCAGCCTGTCTGAAAAATACCTTCCGGGGCGATGACTTTATCGGGCGTCTGGGCGGCGATGAGTTTGTGGTGTTTATGAAAAATGTCAATGAACGCCAGAAGATAAGCAGAAAAGCAGAACAGCTCATGGATAATTTCCAAAGCAGCCTGCCAAAAGAATTCAGCGGATGTAAGCTGTCTGTCAGCATAGGCGTGGCCTCTGTTCCGAAGGACGGTGTCACACAGCCGGTTCTGTACCGGAAGTCAGATAAGGCTTTATACGAGGCGAAGAAAAGAGGCAAGAACCAGGTCTGTTTTTATGAGGAATAGTGGAAAGGGTATGGAAACCGCGCAGGAATGCGGTTCCCATACCCTTAAATTGTCTGCAGAAACTGATCGATATAAGAAAGTGCTGCGCCGACCGGCGGAGCAAGCTGTCCGTGGGTGCTCAAAAAGATAAAATCATCCGGGAGACTGTACGGGGAGCTGTCCTGTATGCGTTTGGTAAGCTGCACCACATCTTCCCCTGTAATATAAGGAGCCAGGTAGCCGCTGATGATGATGCGGCAGTCAAGTATAACGTTCAGGTTGCAGAGGGCAAAGGCCAGGTGATCCAGATAGTCCTCCCATATCGCTGCAAACGCGGAATTTCCACGGCGCAGCTCCCGGAAAAAGGAGGGGATATCCGTCTGCGCCGCCCGTTCCAGACTGTCCGCGGAACAGTAGGTTTCCAGACAGCCGTGTTCCCCGCAGTAACAGAGCGGGCCGTCAGCCTGAATGCACATGTGTTCAATGGACCCGCTGTGCATGCCAAGGCCTGTGTGGACCTTTCCGTTTATAATGACCGCGCCGCCCAGGTTTTGGTTCAGAAGAACTACAATGGAATCCCGGAATTTTTCCTGATGCCAGGTCTCCAGATAGGCGGCAGCCTTGGAGTCGTGTTCCAGACGGCAGGGGTATGGGATATAGCGGGAGAAGTCAGAGAGCTTCATGCCCGTATGCTCCAGTATCCTTCCGTAGCTTACAGTGCTTCCGTCCGGGGAGATAAGTCCCTGAATGGCAATGGAGGCCCCTAAGATATGTTCTTTTTCTATGCCGTATTTATCCACAAAGGCGGTGAGTCTTCTGCCCACCTGTTCACAGTAGGCGTCTGAGGCTTCAAAGGGAAGGGCGCAGGATTCCTGATACAGAATATTGCCGTACAGGTCTATGGCAGCCATGTGCAGGGTCTTTCTGAGCACTTCAATGCCCAGTGCGATTTTGGCGTCCGGAAGGATACGGATTGCATGGGCCTTTCTTCCGCCTGTGGATTCAAAGTATCCTTTCCGTTCGATGAGCCCTTCCTCTTCCAGAAGCTTCAGGTTCTGGGTCACTGTGTTCATGCCCATCTGCAGGGCAGCGGCGATCCCCTGCTTGGATATGGTGCGGCTTTCATAGATAAGGTGGTAGACTTTGCTCTTATTTATTTTTTTGATTTCCATTGTGGTCATGCCTGTTGTATTCATAAAAGTTCCTCCCGGGGAATATCTGTCTCTATTTTAGTATGGACAGGGGGAAATGACAAGTGGGGATTCAAAACGAAAGGGGCGGAGAAGGGGGAAACGGTATCTGGTAACGGGCGGCTGCAGCATTTTGGATAAAAATCGCAGAAGAATATTGGTATAAATGTCTATTGTATTTTTTCGCACCTTGCTATATAGTGAACTTATGCGTAAGACATAACCATAAGTTCAGAGCGAAAGTATAGAAAACTGAGAAAGTGGAGGAAATAGGGATGAAGAGTGCAGTATTTTACGGAAAACATGATCTGAGAGTGGAGGAGCATCCGATGCCTGAGGTTGGGCCTCATGATGTGCTGATCCAGGTGGAGGCATGCGGTGTGTGCGGAACAGATGTACATATTTATGAAGGGGATAAAGGAGCTGCAGAGGTAACGCCTCCCACTATTTTAGGACATGAATTTTCCGGCGTGATCAGGGAAGTGGGAAGTGAAGTGAAGAAGTATAAGGCCGGGGACAGAGTCTGCATTGACCCGAACTGTTACTGCGGAGCCTGTGATCCCTGCAGAAACGGAGTTGCCCATTTCTGTGAAAATATGATGGGATACGGTACAACGGTAAACGGCGGTTTTGCGGAATACTGTGCAGTGGATGAGAGACAGGTGTATCTTCTGGGAGAGAATACTACCTTTGAGCAGGGAGCCATGGCAGAACCGGTGGCCTGCTGCCTCCACGGAATTGACATGTGTGAGATCCAGCCGGGACAACAGGTGGTCATCATCGGCGGAGGGATGATTGGTCTTCTTATGCTTCAGCTTGCAAAGCTGGCTGGGGCTGCCAAGGTGGCGCTTTTAGAGCCGGTGGAGAATAAGAGGGAAGTGGGAAGAAAGCTGGGGGCTGATGTGTGTATTGACCCTGTAAAGGAAGATGTGAAGGAGCGCCTTGCAGAGAACGGAATGGACTGGGTGAATGTGGTGATCGAGTGTGTAGGCCGCCCATCCACCATTGAGCAGGCGATAGAGATCGCGGGGAATAAGGCGGTTGTCATGATGTTCGGGCTGACGAAGCCGGATGAGGAGATTGCTGTGAAGCCGTTTCAGGTCTTCCAGAAGGAGCTGGTGCTGAAGGCTTCTTATATCAATCCCTATACACAGAAGAGGGCGCTGGACCTGATCAATTCAGGAAGGCTGGATGTGAGCAGTATGGTGTATGAGGTGTGCAGTCTGGATAAATTAGAAGAAATTTTGAGCAGGCCGGAGGTGAGGGCAAAAGGGAAGTATGTGATCTCACCTAAGATGTGAAAAATTTAAAAGAGTGCAGAGCTGAAAGGCTGCCGGGCGGGAATGGCTATAGGGCTGTTTCCTTCCGGCAGTTTTAAATTGAACCGACTACTTATCCGTGAAACAGCAACTGTGACTTTGTTACATTAGAAAAATATATGGGAAAAAGACTTGACATTTGGAACTGTAACTAATATAATTTCAGTATGAACTGTAACAAAGAGAATAACAATATGGAGGTTGGACCATGAGAAGACGGAGACAATATTTAATGGCAATGGCGGTGACAGCTCTGGTAACAGCCGGGGTGCTTGCCGGGTGTGGAAATAAAGAAGACAGTACAACTAAGACCGAGACACAGACAGAAGAGAACGCGGGAAGCCAGAAGGACGGAAGCGTGACCTCAAAAAGTGCCGGTGAGGATGCAGCTGATAAGGCGCAGACTGACGGACAGCAGGAGAATAAGGACAGTGCCAAAGAAGATGGACAGAAAGCTGATGACCAGGATGCAGGCCAGGATCAGCAGACTGAGAGTCAGGAAAAAAGTCAGGATCAGCAGGCAGATGCGGAGAATGAGACCGATAAAAATGAGATCTTCGGCGAGTTTAAGACCAAGACGCTGGACGGAAAGGATGTGAATCAGGACATATTTGCTGAGGCGGACCTGACTATGGTGAATATTTGGGGAACGTTCTGCGGACCGTGTATCAGAGAGATGCCGGATCTTGGGGAACTGAGCCGGGAATATGCGGATAAGGGCTTCCGGATGGTTGGGATCATCAGTGATGTGAGCCAGCCGGAGGATGAGACAGCACTTGAAATTGTGGATAAAACAGAGGCGGATTATACACATCTTGTCATACCGAATGATGCCAATATGCAGTACAGAATCTTGAGAAACGCCCAGGTTGTGCCCACAACTATTTTCCTGGATAAGAACGGAAACCAGGTAGGGGAGACTTATCCCGGGGCGAAAAGTAAGAAACAGTGGATTGCAGTGATAGACAAAATGCTTGAGAAGGTGCAGAATGAGTAGGAGAAAGGCAGCAGTTTTAAGGAGTCTGCTTCTTGTGGCGGCAGCGGCATTTATTATATTTGGCGCAAGCCGGGGGGAAGTGGATACCGTGTTTACAAAAGCAGTGAATATATGTCTGGAGTGTATAGGAATTGGCTGAATTTTTGCAGAAGATCCGAAACAGAATGCGGCTGATCGTGCAGGTGGGATTTACGGCACTGACCAACGGCTATGTTTTGGGATTTATCAAAGGAAAAATATATAAAGGTCCCACCAAGGCGCTGTGTGTGCCGGGGCTTAACTGCTACTCCTGTCCGGGAGCGCTGGGGGCCTGTCCCATCGGTTCCCTGCAGGCAGTGCTGGGAAGCCGGAATTACCGGTTTTCCTTTTACATCATAGGTTTTCTGATCTTTATCGGTTCTCTGATCGGAAGATTTGTATGCGGGTGGCTGTGTCCTTTTGGACTGATCCAGGATCTGCTTTATAAGATTCCCTTTTTCAGAAACAGAAAGAGGAAGAACCTGCCCGGACATAAGTGGCTGGTATGGCTGAAATATGTGATATTAGTGGTGTTTGTCATTCTGCTGCCCATGTTTTATGTGGATATCATCGGGCAGGGAAGTCCATGGTTCTGTCAGTTTATCTGTCCAAGCGGAACCCTGACAGCCGGTATTCCCCTGGTACTTTTAAATGAAGACCTGAGAGGGGCCATCGGTTTTCTGTTTGCCTGGAAGGCGGCAATCCTGGCTGCAGTGGTGCTCCTGTCCATTATGGTATACAGGCCGTTCTGCAAATACCTGTGTCCTCTGGGTGCCATTTACGGGCTGTTTAATCCCATTGCCCTGTACCGGTATCAGGTGGACGAGACAAAATGCAACCGGTGCGGGAGCTGCCAGAGAGCCTGCAAGATGGATATACGGGTATGGGAAACCCCAAACAGCAGGGAGTGTATCCGCTGCGGTGACTGTATCAAGAGCTGTAAACGCGGTGCTATATGCACAACTATGAAAAAGAATAAGGAAAAAGAACAAGAGTGAGGGTGAGTGAAATGACAAGTGAATTTGCGATCGCGGTACATGCATTGGTTTATTTGAACCACAAACAGGAGACTCTGGCCAGTGAAGAGCTGGCAAAGAATGTCTGTACCAATCCGGCACGCATCCGGAAGGTCATGGCAAAACTGAAAAAGAAGGAGCTTATTGCCACAAAAGAGGGACAGAACGGAGGATACCATACTTCCATGAAGGCAGCGGATGTGAATCTTGCCATGATTTACGACGCGCTGGAGATTGAGGCGGTGTGTGCGTCCTGGAAATCCGGCAATCCGGATATGAATTGTATGGTAGCTTCGGGTATGGCAGATATTATGGATGACATTTACGGACAGCTCAATGAAGTGTGCAGAGAGAAGCTGTGCAGAATCACAATAGCCGATATTGACAATAAAATATTTCACAGAGAAGAAAGGTGAATGAATATGAAAAAATATGATGCGGTAATCATCGGATTTGGCAAGGGCGGCAAGACACTGGCAGGCAAGCTGGCAGGGCAGGGAAAAAAGGTGGCGATGATTGAGAAGGATGCAGGTATGTACGGCGGAACCTGTATCAATGTGGGATGTATCCCGTCAAAATCCCTGGTCAGAAGCTCCGGACTGGCATTTAATAAAAAAGAGGCTTCCCCGGAGGAGAGGGCTGCGGATTATGAGGCAGCCATTGATGAAAAGAGACGGCTCACCGCTATGCTCAGGGAAAAGAATTTCAGGAAACTGGATGACCTGGACAATGTGGATGTATTTAACGGGACCGCATCCTTTGTCTCCAATACGGTTGTGGAGGTGAAGACAGCTCTTGAGACCTTTGAGATCGAAGGGGAGAAAATCTTTATCAACACAGGAGGAACCCCTGTGATTCCGCCAATCAAGGGTCTGGAGGGGAATCCCTATGTACATACCAGTGCCACACTGATGGATCTGAGAGAATATCCGAAACGTCTTGTGATCGTGGGCGGCGGTTATATCGGTCTGGAATTCTCCTCCATGTATTCCGGCTTCGGCAC
Source organism: Blautia sp. JLR.GB0024 (assembly GCF_037000545.1). Classification (NCBI taxonomy): domain Bacteria; kingdom Bacillati; phylum Bacillota; class Clostridia; order Lachnospirales; family Lachnospiraceae; genus Blautia; species Blautia sp. JLR.GB0024. The sequence goes on from NZ_JBANBF010000004.1 coordinate 314,732, forward strand.
AGAGGTGACGGTTCTGCAGGATGGGGAAGTGCTGATTCCGAGAGAGGACAGGGACGTAGCGGAAGCCATACAGGGCGTGCTGGAAAGCCGCGGCGTAACCTTCAAGCTGGGATCCAGGATTTGGGAAATCGCCCAGGCAGACGGCCATGCGCTGGTGAAGCTCACCTATAAAGGTGAAGAGGAAATCCTGGAAGCAGATGCGGTGCTGATCGCAACAGGAAGAAAACCCAATACGGAGGGGCTGCACCCGGAACGAGCGGGAGTAGAGCTGAATCAGCGGGGCGCAGTGGTGGTGGATGATGAACTGAAGACCACAGCGGATAATATCTGGGCCATGGGTGACGTGCACGGAGGCCTGCAGTTTACCTATACATCCCTGGATGATTTCAGGATCATCTGGTCCCGCATGATCGGCGGCAGCTACGGGCTTTCCAAAAGAAAAGCGGTTCCCTACAGTGTGTTTATCTCTCCGTCCTATTCCCGGGTGGGCATGAGTGAAACAGAAGCCAGAAAAGCGGATATTCCGGTGAAAATAGCCAAACTTCCCGCGGCTGCCATTCCAAAAGCCCAGGTTCTGAAGAATCCTCAGGGTATGTTAAAGGCAGTGATCCATGAGGAGACAGGCCAGATATTGGGAGCCATGCTTCTGTGCGAGGAGTCCTATGAGATGATCAACACCATAAAACTGGCAATGGATCTCGGCGCTCCGTATCAGGTGCTGCGCGATCAGATCTATACACATCCCACCATGAGTGAGGCGTTCAACGATCTGTTTAATATGTGATGAAAAAAGAATTGCTATTTTTCCTGTTTCTGCTATAATAAATTCATTACTTTACATTCATAAAGAGAAACAGGGGAAGCAACATGAGAGATAAGAAAGATTTTGGCTGTAATATTGTCCTGATCGGATTTATGGGAGCAGGGAAATCCACCGTTGCCCGCACACTGAGTGAAAGGTACGGCCTGGAAGTGGTGGAGATGGACCAGCTTATCTCCGAGAGGGAGAACATGAGCATACCGATGATTTTTGAGACGCGCGGAGAGGAATACTTCCGCAGTCTGGAGACAGAGCTTTTGATAGAGCTGCAGGACCGGAAAAATGTGGTCATATCCTGCGGCGGCGGCGTACCCATGCGGGAGCGCAATGTTGCGGAGATGAAAAAAAACGGCAGGGTGGCCTTGCTGTCAGCTTCTCCGGAGGTGATTTTGGAGCGGGTGAAGGACAGCCACGACCGTCCGGTCATTGAGGGCAGAAAGACTGTGGAGTACATCCGTTCGCTTATGGAAAAACGCAGAGAAAAATATATGGCAGCAGCCGATTTTATTGTCAATACGGACAAAAAAAGCGCAGAAGAAATCTGCAGGGAACTGGTGGAAAAATTGGAAGAATGTAACAAAAATATTAAATAATGTTACAAGAAAAAACGGCGTTTTGCAGTAAAAAATCCTGCAAAACGCCGTTTTTCCGCCTCCTTAAGGAGTCTTCAGAAAATGTTTTGTTGCCTTTTTGTTAAAATTATAGTATTATTAGTTAGAATTATCGTAGCCGGCTGATACAGTAAAGGATAAGTGGCTGCGAATTATTAAGAAGAGAAGGTGATAAACCTTGATAAAAGAGAACCAGAAGCATTTTAACCGTCTGCAGGTGGTGATCGATGCTTTTGTGATTGCACTCTCTTATTTTCTGGCTTGGGTCATTAAGTTTTATGTACCTTTCCTGAACGACAATGTAGGAAGATTACCTTTCCGGGTCTATATGTCAGCACTGCTGTTCATTGTACCCGGATATTTGATATTAAATTATGCGTTTAACATGTATACGCCTAAGCGTATGCAGGGGCGGAGACTGGAACTGTCCAATATCATCAAGGCCAATACCATTGGGATGTTCCTGTTTGTGGGAGTTTTATATCTGGTCAAGCAGATAGATTTCTCCCGTCATGTGATTTTTATTTTTTATGTGGTCAATATTTTTCTGGAGACGCTGTCCAGGAACCTCATACGACTGGGGCTTCGCCAGATGCGCTCCAAGGGATATAATCAGAAGCATGTACTTTTAGTTGGATACAGTCGTGCAGCAGAGGAATACATTGACCGCATTCTCGCCAATCCCCAGTGGGGATATAAGGTGCGGGGGATTCTGGATGATCATATTGAAGCCGGTACAGAGTATAAGGGAATCAAGGTGCTAGGACGGATTGCCAACCTTATGGTGATTCTGCCGCAGAATCATCTGGATGAGATTGCCATCACTCTGGGACTGAATGAATATTACCGTCTGGAACAGATTGTGGCTCTCTGTGAAAAATCAGGAGTACACACGAAGTTTATACCGGATTATAACCGCATTATTCCCACAAAGCCTTATACGGAGGACATTCTGGGACTGCCGGTCATCAATATCCGATATGTGCCGCTTTCCAATACGTTCAATGCCCTGATCAAGCGCATTATGGATCTGGGAGGCGCGCTGGCCGCAATTGTATTGTTTTCACCGGTTATGCTTTTCTCGGTGATCATGATAAAACTCACATCTCCCGGGCCGCTTATTTATAAGCAGGAGAGGGTGGGTCTGCACAACAGGAATTTCATGATGTACAAATTCCGCTCCATGGATGTGCAGCCGCCCGAAGAGGAGAAAAAAGCCTGGACCGTTAAGGATGACCCACGGGTCACTAATTTCGGCAAATTTATGAGAAAGACAAGTATCGACGAACTGCCTCAGCTTTTCAATGTACTGCGCGGAGAAATGAGTCTGGTTGGTCCCAGACCGGAGCGCCCCTTCTTTGTGGAGAAGTTCCGGGAAGAGATTCCCAGATACATGATCAAGCATCAGGTACGCCCAGGACTTACAGGATGGGCGCAGGTGAATGGATACAGGGGAAACACCTCCATCCGTAAACGAATTGAGTATGACCTGTACTACATTGAAAACTGGACCATTGGACTTGACATTAAGATACTGTTTCTCACAGTTTTTAAAGGCTTTGTAAACAAAAACGCTTATTAGTAAATAAGGGGAAGTGAAATGGCAAAAAAGAACAAAAGCGTCAGAAGGCGCAGAAAAAGAAGAGTGCTTTTTGGTATTGAACTGTTTGTACTGCTGATCTTGGTGGGCGGACTCTTCATATACGCAAAAGTCAATGAAAAGATGAATAAACTGGATATTGACACCAGCTCAGATGAGGCCAGCAAGGTCGAAGTCAATGAGGCAGTGGTTGGCAGTAAGACGCTGAAGGGATTTACCAATATTGCCTTGTTTGGTGTGGATAACAGGAAAGAAGACGTAAAATCAGGACAGAGTGATACCACGATCATTGCCAGCATTAACAATGACACGAAGGAAGTAAAACTGGTTTCTCTTTACAGGGATACCTATTTAAATATTGGCAATGACAAGTATACCAAATGTAATGCAGCATATAACAACGGCGGGCCGACACAGGCAATGTCCATGATCAACACAAACCTGGATTTGAATATTACCAATTATGTGGCCGTTAATTTCAAGGCTCTGGCTACGGCAATTGATTGTCTGGGCGGTCTGGATGTGGAAATGACATATGTTGAGCTCAAGAATATGAATGACTACTGTGTAGAGACTTCAGAAGTGACAGGTATGGATTATGAGCCGATTGAAATGCCGGAATACCCGGGTGATGATAAACAGGAATCAGAGATTTTAGGTTCTTTTCATCTAAACGGTGTACAGGCTACATCATATTGCCGTATTCGATATACCAGCGGCTGGGATATGAGGCGTACAGAGCGTCAGAGATATATCATTTCCCTTATTGTGGAAAAAGCGAAAAAAGCCAGCCTGTCTACATTGAATGATATTATGGATCAGGTATTTCCGATGATCGCAACAGACTTCAGCAAGAGCGAACTGATTAAATTGGGAATGGGTATCCTGTCCTATAAACTGGGTGAGACCAGCGGATTCCCCAACAGCAGTTTAATGGGCGATGAGGTTAAGAACGCCATTGGCCTTGACTGTGTGGTACCGACAACACTGGAGACCAATGTTAAGGCACTCCATCAGTTCCTGTTCGGTGATCAGGCTTATGAACCCTCTGACATAGTAAAACAGAGAAGCGATTATATAGCAGGACATACGGGATTCGGAAACTCCTATGTGAGTGATGAACAGAAGGCGCTTATCAGTGACAGAGCTTCTACCTATGACGGCTCTGCCGATACGCAGTCAAGCAGCGGAACAAGCACTTACAGTGATACGGATGACAGTGATTACAGCGATTATTCCGACTACAGTGACAGCGGATCCTCTGATTACAGCGGCGGCGGATCTTCTGATTACAGCGACAGCGGATCCTCTGATTACAATGACAGCGGGTCTTCCGATTATGGTGACAGTGGTTCCTCTGATTACAACAGCGGTGATGATTATAATGATTCCGGTGATTCAGGAGAATCCGGCAATAACTATGACAACGGATATGAAGGCAGCGGTGATGACGGCTCCGGCAGCGGCAGTTCCGGAGAATCCGGTGACGGCTATAACAACGAGGATGACAATTACAGCGAATAAAAAATGAGAAAAGCGGCAGGGGATGTTGTGTGGATAACGCAGCATCCCCTTGTGCCATATAGAGGAGAAATTCTATGGATTCCTATACAGTGTCAGTGATAATACCGGTATACAAACCGGATGAAAAATTCAGAAAACTGGTGGAAGGCCTGAAAAGGCAGACCTATCCCATAAAAGAGATCCTGATCATGAACACGGAAAAAGAATACTGGAAAGATACCTGGGTTTTGGGGATGGAGAATGTCCGGGTGGAGCATTTGAAAAAAGAGGACTTTGACCACGGCGGAACAAGAGCCAGGGCAGCAGCCATGACCACAGGCAATATTCTGGTCTTCTTTACACAGGACGCGGTGCCATATGATGAACATGTGGTGGAAGAATTGGTAAAGCCCTTTCAGGATCCGCAGGTGGGGGCAGCCTATGGCAGACAGCTTGCGGACAGGGACTGCAGGATCATAGAAAAGTACACACGTTCCTTCAATTACCCGGCAAAAAGCAGGATAAAGAGCAGGGAAGACCTGCCGGAGCTAGGAATCAAAACCTTTTTCTGTTCCAATGTATGTGCGGCCTACAGAAGAAGTGCATATGAGAAGCTGGGCGGATTTATAACGCATACCATTTTCAATGAGGACATGATCTTTGCCGGACGGCTGATCCTGGATGGAGGCAGTGTGGCTTACCGGGCAGATGCCAGGGTAGTCCATTCCCACAACTATGGATGTATGCAGCAGTTCAGACGCAATTTTGACCTGGCAGTCTCTCAGGCTGACCACCCGGAAGTCTTTGCCGGCATCCGCTCTGAGAGCGAGGGGATCCGTTTGGTAAAACAGACGGCAGGATACCTATGTAAGATACACAAGCCCTGGCTTATAGGGGAGCTGGTGGTGAAAAGCGGATTTAAATTTCTGGGATACCGGATGGGAAAATCCTACCGCCGCCTCCCAAAATCCATAATAAAATTTTGCACGATGAACGCTTCTTACTGGACATCAACACAATAATCTGCTAAAATAGGCCATGTTTCATGGATAGAAGGACAAATATGCCGGATAATAAGACAAAGAATACATGTTTTGCATCCGGTTACTTACATGGAGGAAATGATTATGTGTGGAATAGTTGGTTATATCGGAGAAGAACAGGCAGCACCTATTTTGCTGGAAGGCCTGGAGAAATTGGAGTACAGAGGATACGATTCCGCGGGAATTGCTGTCTATAACGGAACGACCATTGAGATGATGAAATCCATGGGAAGGCTGAAAATTCTGGATGAGCTCACCCACGGCGGAGCAACCCTGCCGGGAACAGTAGGAATCGGACATACCAGATGGGCTACCCACGGTTCTCCGTCCGATGTCAATGCCCATCCCCATTTCAATAAAGATAAATCCATCGTAGTGGTACATAATGGAATTATCGAGAACTATATGAAACTGAAGAAGAAACTGGAATCCAAAGGCTATGAATTTGTGTCAGAGACTGACACAGAGATCATTGCTCACCTTTTGGATTATTACTATAAAGGGGACCCGTTAGAGACGATCGCAAAAATCATGCACCGCATGGAAGGTTCCTATGCACTGGGCATCATGTTCAGTGATCAGCCGGATAAACTCTATGCAGTGCGGAAAGACAGTCCTCTCATCGTGGGAAGAAGCAGCGTGGGCAATCTGATCGCCTCCGATGTTCCGGCAGTGCTGAAATACACCAGAGATGTATATTTTATTGAAAATGAAGAGATTGTCTGCATGACAAAGGATGACATTACCTTCTACAATATTGATGAGGAGGAGCTGGAGAAAACGCCCACCACAATTGAATGGGATATTGACGCTGCGGAAAAAGGCGGCTATGAGTTCTTTATGCTCAAGGAGATGTATGAACAGCCCCAGGCTGTCGGCGACACTCTTAATCCCCGCATTAAGGATGGAAATGTGGTCATTGAGGAGCTGGGAATGTCTGACGACGAGATCCGCAGCATCCGCAAGATCTACATGATCGCCTGCGGTTCCGCTTACCATACCTGTGTGTCCGCAAAATATGTGTTTGAAGGGCTGGCGAGAATTCCGGTTGAGGTGGATCTGGCAAGTGAGTTCCGCTACCGCCATCCCATCTATGAGCCGGATACCCTGGCGATCATTGTGAGTCAGTCAGGAGAAACTGCGGACTCCCTGGCAGCTCTCCGGGAGGCAAAAGAGCATGGAATCCGGGTACTGGGGATCGTCAATGTGGTGGGAAGCTCCATCGCCAGGGAAGCGGACAATGTGATGTATACCTGGGCCGGCCCGGAGATTGCGGTTGCCACCACCAAGGCATACAGCACACAGCTCATCGCCCATTATCTGCTGGCTCTGAAATTTGCAAAGGCCAGAGGTGAGATTGACGACGTGCAGATGGCAGAGATGGTGGAGGATTTGAAGAAGCTTCCGGGACAGATTGAGATGCTTCTGGAGAATAAGAAGAGAATCCAGAAATTCGCCAACCGTTATCTGGCTACAGAGCATGTATTTTTCATCGGCAGGGGCCTGGATTACGCCATTTCCCTGGAGGGCTCCCTGAAATTAAAAGAGATCTCCTATATCCATTCCGAGGCGTATGCTGCAGGGGAATTAAAGCACGGCACCATTTCCCTGATCGAGGAGGATACGCTTGTGACAGCGGTTGCCACCCAGGAGGAGCTTTACAAGAAAACCCTCAGCAATATCCAGGAGGTCAAGACAAGAGGCGCCTTCGTGCTGGCTGTGACCAATGTAGGCAATACAGAAATTGAAAAAACAGCGGATTATGTGATCTATCTGCCAAAGACAAATAAATATTTCACCAATTCTCTGGCAGTGGTACCTCTTCAGCTTTTTGCGTACTATGTATCTCTCGGAAAAGGGCTGGATGTGGATAAACCGAGAAACCTGGCAAAATCTGTAACTGTAGAATAGAATTTCATTTTTTCTTTGCTGTTTTATCACAATTTGAACACAAATGGCTGGTAGACTATGTTTCAGAAAGATAAATAGTAAGATATTTCAGGATAGATAGCAGTGAAGGGAGAATGTATCATGAGTGAAGAATTCAATGAGGGCATGAATGAGAACCGCGGCATGGCGGAAGAACATAAGGGACCGGAAGAAAATCCTTCCATTACGGAAACTCCGGGCAGCGTAAACTTTACCATGAAAGAAGCCGCAGAAGAAAAAACAACAGAGCAGGAGCAGACAGCACCGGGTTATGGAAACGCAGAAGCGGCTTCAGGTACACCGGTATATGGAAATACAGATACAGCGTCAGGAGCGGCTGAAGCCGGTGATCCTCAGCAGCCGGCAGGCGGACAGCAGAGAGCAGAGGAACCTGCGCCGGCCCCTACGCCGGAAAATCCTGTATATGCCAGGTCCTACAAAAGCGAGTCCGGAAAAGAAGAATGGTATGAGAAGGAACGGAAGAAAAACTATGATTCCTATAAATTTACCTCCCCCATTCCTCCGGAAAACAATAAAAAAGAAAAGCCCAGAAAATCCCAGGGCGGAATCGGTAAGAAACTGGGAACAGCGGCAGCCTGTGCGGCCGTGTTCGGTCTGGTGGCAGGCGTTGTCTTCCAGGCCACCAATTATGTGGGCGATAAAGTAAACCCGAAAGAGAATGTAAAAATAGAAAACACTCAGACAACAGGAGATACTCCCGCAAAGGGAAAGGATGCAATCAGCACCGGCAGCTCCAACACATCCGGTGCGACTGTAGCGCAGGTGGCAAAGAATGCCATGCCTTCCATTGTCTCCATTGTAGGTGTGAGCGTTCAGGAGCTTCCGGATATTTATAAATATTTCTACGGACAGCAGCCGCAGGAGGAAAAGAGCAGTGGTTCAGGAATCATTGTGAGCCAGAATGACACAGAGCTTCTGATCGCCACCAACAATCATGTGGTGAGCGGCGCGGATTCCCTGACGGTATTTTTCACCAATCAGGACGGCAGCGCGGTTACAAGCTCCCAGGTGGAGAAAACCAGCAGCGACCAGGATGTTGACGGGGAAGATGCTGAAAGTCCGGGCAGTGCAGTGGCAGCTCAGGTAAAAGGTACGGATGCTGATAATGACCTTGCAGTTATCTCTGTAAAGCTTTCCGATATCCCTCAGGATATTCTGGAGGAGATCAAAGTAGCCACCATCGGTGATTCCGACTCTTTGACTATGGGTGACCAAGTAGTGGCTATCGGCAATGCTCTGGGATACGGGCAGTCTGTGACCAGCGGTTATGTAAGTGCCCTGAACCGTCAGGTGAGCTCTGAGAATGCAGACAGCACATTTATCCAGACAGACGCAGCCATCAATCCGGGCAACAGCGGCGGCGCCCTTCTGAATATGAATGGGGAGCTGGTGGGCATCAATTCAGCGAAAATCGCCTCCAATGAAGTGGAGGGTGTGGGCTTCGCGATTCCAATCTCCAAAGCAGAACCGATCCTGGATGACCTGATGAGCAAAGAGACCAGATATAAAGTGGAAGATGAAAATAAAGCATCATATCTCGGCATCACATGTACGGATGTGACATCCGAGGCAGTTCAGGTGTACGGTATGCCTGTAGGTGTCTTCGTATACAGCCTGGAAGAAAACGGTCCGGCAGCACAGGCCGGTATCCAGAAGGGCGATGTCATCCTGAAAATTGACGGAACAAGCCTGAATACCAGAGATGAGCTGATCGAGAGACTGCAGTATTACGAAGCAGGGGAGAGCGTGGATTTCGTTATCTCACGTGCCCAGAACGGTGAGTACAAAGAACAGACCATAACCGTAACACTGGGGGCCAAGAAAGACGCCAAGACAACAACCCAGGAAGAGGAAAAGAGCCGTTAAAGTTAAAAAACAGCAGACAGAGGTGTCTGCCTGTACATGGAAGTGTGCAGGCAGATGCCTTTTTCTTCGCCGGCTTTACAGGCAGTTAATGAAAAGTTTACTTGTTACTCATATGAATTTGTGATAAGATACCCACAAACGATAGAAAAATGTAACGATTCAGTTTACTGAACAGATACAAAAAATCACTAATAATCAAATTTTATATAGAAAAGGCAGGGAGAATAGGAAATGGCAGACGATAAGGACTATTTGGAGAAATCCGAAAAAGACAAGTTAACCGCAGATAATTCCTCAAATGACGAGGAAGACTATGAAAAAATCTGTTTCATGTGCAGAAGGCCGGAGAGCAAAGCAGGGAAAATGATTGACCTGCCAAACGATATCCATATCTGTGTGGAATGCATGCAGAAAAGCTTTGACACCATGAACAACGCACCGATTGACTATAACGATTTAATGAAGAACATGCCCAACGTGAGCATGATCGATCTGAACACGCTGCAGAACCAGATTCCAAAGCGTCAGCGGGTGAAAAAGAAAAAAGAGGAACCAAAGCAGGAAAATACAGCATCCAAGGCATTTGACATCCGAAGTATCCCGGCGCCCCACAAAATAAAAGCCAGCCTGGATGAATACGTGATCGGACAGGAACGGGCCAAGAAGGTCATGTCAGTAGCTGTCTACAACCATTATAAGAGAGTATTTGCGGACAGGGCGGATGATATTGAAATTGAAAAGTCCAATATGCTGATGATCGGGCCGACAGGAAGCGGCAAGACTTACCTGGTCAAGACACTGGCAAGACTTTTAGATGTACCCCTGGCGATCACAGACGCTACCTCATTGACTGAGGCAGGATATATCGGCGATGATATTGAGAGTGTTGTCAGCAAGCTTCTGGCAGCGGCAGGCAATGATGTGGAGCGTGCAGAGCACGGAATCATTTTTATTGATGAGATTGACAAAATCGCAAAGAAAAAGAACACGAACCAGAGAGACGTAAGCGGTGAGGCCGTACAGCAGGGAATGCTGAAGCTGCTGGAGGGCAGTGAGGTGGAGGTTCCGGTGGGAGCCAACAGCAAGAATGCCATGGTGCCTCTGACCACTGTGGATACCAAGAATATTCTCTTTATCTGCGGCGGTGCCTTTCCGGATCTGGAGAATATTATCAAGGAGCGTCTGAATAAGCAGGCATCCATCGGTTTCTTTGCTGACCTGAAAGACAAGTATGACCATGATGCCAATATACTGGATAAGGTGATCGTGGATGACCTGAAAAAGTTCGGCATGATTCCGGAGTTTTTGGGACGTCTTCCCATTATCTTCACACTCAGCGGTCTGACAGAGGAGATGCTGGTGCAGATTCTCAAGGAGCCTAAGAACGCCATTTTAAAACAGTACCAGAAGCTGCTGGCACTGGATGAGGTGAAGCTGGAATTTGACGACGGAGCCCTTGGTGCGATTGCGAAGATGGCCCTGGAGAAACATACAGGTGCCAGAGCCCTGCGCGCGATCCTGGAGGAATATATGCTGGATATTATGTATGAGATTCCAAAGGATGAGAATATCGGGGAAGTCATAATCACAAAGGAATATATTGAACACACCGGAGGCCCCAGAATACTTCTGCGGGGCCAGGAGATTCCGAGAATCAGCATGAACTGACAGCAATGTGAAGGAGCAGTACTTTACAGCTTACCTGTATAAAAAAGGACTGCTGCATCAGAAGCCATCGGCCTGATGCAGCAGCCCTTCGGATACAGGATATCCTGCAGACCTGCGGTGTATTATTTGGCAGGAACAACCTCCAGCCAGTAGCCGTCCGGGTCCGCGATGAAATAGATGCCCATATCGTGGTTTTCAAAACAGATGCAGCCCATTTTTTCGTGAAGCGCATGAGCCTCCTCATAGTTATCAGCCTGAAATGCCAGATGGAATTCATTGTCGCCCAGGCTGTATGGTTCTTCTCTGTCACGGAGCCATGTCAGTTCCAGTTCAAAGTCTGTAGTATCATTTCCCACGTACACAATGATAAAGGAACCGTCATCCGCGGTGATGCGTCTTTTTTCCGTAAGCCCCAGTGCCTCCTGGTAAAATGTCAGAGAGCGTGACAAGTCAGCTACATTATAATTCTCATGTATCATTTGAAATTTCATAAAAAACAGCCTCCTTTTCTTTTATTATATTATAAAATAAGTAAGGGCAGATGACAATAAGACACCGGAAGAAAAAAATTATAAATTGCATATTATTCTTTTGCTTTTTTCCAGAAAGTATGGTAGGATTATAGAAGAAAGAGAAATATTCATAGATCTATTCATGTCGAATCAGACGATTACCCATTTGTTGCGATTTTTAAAGAAAGGATTAATATAATGAGAGAAAAATATGAGTCCCTGTCTTTGGGGGCATTAAAAGAAATTGCCAAGGCCAGAGGAATGAGAGGAATTTCCACCCTGAAAAAAAGTGAATTGGTGGAGCGCATGGTGCAGGAAGATGACAAGGAGCGCCAGATGAAGGAGAGCAGTGCTCCCCAGGAAAGCGAACAGGAATCCAGAAATGGGTCAAGAGCGGGCAAGGCAGAAGAACGCCAGGAGTCAAGAGCATCCGGCCGCCAGGAAGAGCGCCAGGAGACAAGAGCATCCGGCCGCCAGGAAGAGCGCCAGGAGACAAGAACGTCCGGCCGTCAGGAAGATCGTCAGGAGTCCCGCACCTACGTCAGAAAAGAAGAAAAGCAGGAGAGCCGTACAGAGCGCCCGCCTATGGAGCAGTCAGACTTGGACAGCGGCATGAGTGTGAGCGGCATTCTGGAAGTGCTGCCGGACGGCTATGGGTTTATCCGAAGTGAGAATTATCTGCCGGGTGAGAACGACGTGTATGTGTCTCCCTCACAGATCCGCAGATTTAATCTGAAGACCGGGGATATTCTCCGGGGTAATACAAGAGTGAAGAGCCAGAACGAAAAGTTTTCTGCCCTCCTTTACGTGACATCCATTAACGGAATCAAACCGAATGAGATGCGCAGGCTGAATTTTGAGGACATGACCCCTATATTCCCCAATGAGAGACTGCACCTGGAGCGTCCGGGCGGAAGCCTTGCCATGCGTATTGTGGACTTAGTCAGCCCAATCGGCAAAGGGCAGAGGGGTATGATTGTGTCTCCTCCGAAAGCAGGTAAGACAACCCTCTTAAAAGACGCTGCCAAATCCATTTTGAAAAACAATCCGGAGATGCACCTGATCATCCTGCTGATCGATGAGCGGCCTGAGGAGGTAACAGATATCAGGGAAGCCATTCAGGGACCGAATGTGGAGATCATCTACTCCACTTTTGACGAGCTGCCGGAACACCACAAGCGAGTTTCCGAAATGACCATAGAACGTGCAAAACGTCTGGTGGAGCATAAGAAAGATGTTACCATATTCATAGACAGTATTACAAGGCTGGCAAGAGCCTACAACCTGACCGTTCCGCCAAGCGGCCGTACGCTGTCCGGCGGTCTTGACCCGGCGGCGCTGCACATGCCAAAGCGCTTCTTCGGTGCTGCCAGAAATATGAGAGAGGGCGGAAGCCTGACGATCCTTGCCACAGCCCTTGTGGATACCGGAAGCAAGATGGATGATGTGGTTTACGAGGAGTTCAAGGGTACCGGCAACATGGAGCTGGTTCTGGACAGAAGACTTCAGGAAAAGCGCGTATTCCCGGCTATTGATATTTCCAAATCAGGTACCAGAAGAGAGGATCTTCTGCTCACAAAAGAGGAGCATGAGGCAGTGGATATCATGCGCAAAGCCCTGAACGGAATGAAGGCAGATGATGCCCTTGAGAACATCTTAAATATGTTCGCACACACCCGCAATAACAATGAATTTGTACAGACAGTGAAAAAACAACGATTTCGATAAGTTTTAAAATTAAATGCGACAAGAGGTATTAAAGCCTCTGCCGCATTTATTTTTTACGGTAGATTGAAGTAAAAAGCATAGTGCGGTAGAGCTTAAAAAACTCTATCGCACTATTTTTTTATCCAAAAATCAGAAAGGAGCGGGAGAAATGGCACGCAAGTACAAGAGATTGAGCTATGAGGACAGAAAGACCATAGAGGAAATGTGCCGGAATGGAAAGAAAGCGGACGAGATAGCAGCAGCTATGGACGTGCATAGAGCCACGATTTACCACGAGCTGCAAAGGGGCGGTGCTGGTGGTGGTAATAGGCAGCAGTACAGCGCAGATATGGCACAGAGGGCGATTTAATCAGAGAGAACGAAAGAAAGGCAGAAAATATGGAAAGATACATAAAAGCAAGAGATTACAAAATATTGATTTATGACAAAGGGGACAGAGAAAGCTATAGAGCGGCAATAAATGCACTGACAGAGGCGAAAAAAATGAGCGGGTGGGATAGAGTGCAAGGCGTAACCATTCATAAAGATTGTAGAATACCAGACCTTTACCACGGGGACGACTTAGCAATAATCATGGAAAGAGATAACGGAAACGGCGAATACAGCATAAAAATTATGAGTTAATGGCGGTAGCTGCCGCCAGCAAGCGCCCTTAATTCAGTGGGAGAATACCGCAGCCGGATATAGCGGGGGCGCTGGTTCAATTCCAGCAGGGCGTTTTAGGTAGCAGTTTGGCGGGCTGCACCAGAGAGCAGCAGGCGAATAGCTGCATCTGGATACCGTGAAAAAATAGCAGCGGGTATACCAGCTATAAAGTATGCAGTCGTTCAACAGGTTTTAAGCAGCTTTTTAATGCGAAAAGCGCCCACACGGTAAATTACGCCAGAATAGGGAGCGGTAGCAATGAAAATGCCGAGAGCGCCGCCGAAAGAAAGAGAGGCAGGGAATGGAGAATATAGCCCCCATACAGATAGCAGAACCGAAACGAGAGAAACGAGCAGCAGTAACAGCAGCGTATAGAAGAGGGTACGCAGATGCGCTGGAAGATATGAGGAAAAGGCAGAGGGAGAAGAAACGCCGCCGACAGTATTTTATTATGCAGAAATTGAATGGTATAGCGTTGCTGGCATTTACGGCGTTGGCAGTCTACATATTAGAGGGGGACGCTACAATAGCAATTTTAACAGTGCCGTTAGCGTTGTATATGATTTTCAGCCGGGAAATGTGCATAGTGAATAGATATTATTGGGAAACGAAAGAAAGGGATAAAAGAAATGATAAAAATTTTAGAGCTGTTCGGGGGAATAGGTAGCCCACGTTGTGCCATGCGTAATATAGGAATACCCGTAAAAGCTATTGATTACGTGGAGATAGACGAAAAGGCAGTACGTTCTTATAATGCCATGTTTTCTGATGAATTGGAATATAAGACGCAGAGCGTAGTAGGGTGGAACTTAAAGCCGGATATTTTAATATATGGTAGCCCGTGCCAAGATTTCAGCATAGCGGGACATCAAGGAAAAGCGACGGCAGAGGCAGGACGTATAAACCGTGGAAAAGGAGCGGATAAGGGGAGCGGGACACGTTCAAGCCTTATGTGGGAAACAATACATATTATAGAGCAAATGGGAGAATGGAAACCAAAATATGTTATTTGGGAAAATGTAAAAAATGTATTAAGTCGTTATATGCGTGTGAATTTTAATCGGTATCTATCAGAAATGGAGCGGTTAGGATACAGCAATAATTTTGAAGTGCTGGACGCAAGAGAGTTTGGACTACCACAAGCACGGGAAAGAGTTTTTACAGTATCAGTGCTGGGAAATGAAAAATTTTCGTTTGATGATTTGATTAAAACACCTATGAGGGATATAAACGATTTTTTGCTATCAGATGCGCCGCCAGTGTATGACGTGACACAGCCAAGCGTTTTAGAGGCAATAGGGAAAAAGGGGATACGGCGGGCGACGATAATAGAGGACTACGCATTTACGATTACTGCAAGGCAGGATAGAACGCCAGCACAGGTAATAGATATGGGAAACGGGCGCTATAGGTATCTGACAGAGTTAGAGTGCTGGCGCTTGCAAGGATATACAGACGAAGATTTCAATGCAGCGGCGGCAGTGCATAAGAGAGTAGGGCGCTATATAATGCCTCTTTATAAGCAGGCTGGTAATAGCATACCAGTACCGATATTTGAAAGTCTGTTTAGAAAAATGATACTGCATGAAACGGCAGAAAGTGGGGTAGTAAATGGCTATTTATAGAGAAGTAAGCACAGAGGTTTATTGCGATATATGCGGCGAAAAGGTTATAGGCTGGAACAGCGTAAGAAATGGAGTAAGTAAAATATGGGCGGCATATTTTGCGAGGCAAGAGGGTTGCACAACGGGAAAAAAGATTGTTTGCAAACAGTGCCGGATAAAGCAACGAATGGAAAAGTGCAGCTTACAAAAGAAATACGGAACTGCTGGAAAAGACGGGAGCGGCGCTTGTTTAGGTTTTGGTAGTGAGTGGGACGACGAGCCTATAGAGCAATGCAAACGCTGCATTGCGTGTGCCTCTTTTGACTGGGACGAAGAAAAGCAGAGGCTAAGCACAGACGGAAGAAAGAGAGGAAAAGCATGAGAAAGAAACATAGACGAGAAAATAGAGTGCTTAAGTTGCTGATATGGATAGGTGCGGCAGCAGCCGGAGTAACAGCTATTGCATTATTTGTACTGCTTACCAGCCGAGAGCCACAGAAGGAGCATAAG
This sequence comes from Blautia sp. JLR.GB0024, assembly GCF_037000545.1. Classification (NCBI taxonomy): domain Bacteria; kingdom Bacillati; phylum Bacillota; class Clostridia; order Lachnospirales; family Lachnospiraceae; genus Blautia; species Blautia sp. JLR.GB0024. The sequence continues at coordinate 330,792 of NZ_JBANBF010000004.1, forward strand.
AACGCCGATAAAAGGCAGCAGGCAGAGCCTCTGGTAATTGAAGTGCCGGAGCAGGCGACAGAGGGCAGCATACGGGTATTTGATTATGACGGCTGCTGTATTTACGCATATTACGGAAAAATCGAGATAAGGAACGACGGCAGGGACGGTAAAGAGATTGATATAGTTTGTGCCGGATACTTAGAGGGATATGAAGAACACAAAGAGCCGGACGAAACCGGGGAAAGAGAGGCAGAGAATGAGTAACGTATACATACGCAGCCAGAATAGAGAAAAGCTGTATGATTTCGGCATTTGCTTTAATTGCTTGCAGTACGAAGAAAAACATGACTGCAAAAGAGGGAAAGAGGCAGCAGCACACCACACTATTTGCATTTCTGACGGTTGCTTAGAGGAAATTGCAGAGTATGAGAGCAAAGAGCGCTGCATAGAGGTGCTGGACGAGATAGAAAAAGTATGTAGCAGCTATTTGTACGCAGAGGGCAGTAGGGGACTTATAAGAGGTAGCACGCCTATGCAGCCTATGGCAACGGTTATACCAAGAGTATACCAGATGCCGGAAAAGTAAAGGGTTGCACATGGACGAATATAGAGAGGTAGTAAAAGAGTTTTACCGAGTATACAGACCGCTACAGAAAAAGCATAACTTGCGTATGCACAGCAGATTTAGCATATATGACGACGGGCTTATAGAAATCTGGGAGTATACCGGGGAGCAGCGGGGTAAATGCGTATGCAAGGTAAAAGAAGAAAAAGACGTAGAGTGCTATAAAAGAGCGATAGAGGCACTGCAAAGCTATGGAAGAGAAAGAGAGGGCGTAAGGCATGAGAAAAGGGCAGGATAAAAAGGAAATTATGCCGAACTTTTTAAAAGACCTTAATACGGAAATTTTAGAGCAGCTGACAGCGGGCAGCAGCGAAAAGAACGTAGTAGGACTGGCAGGAGACGTAAAGGAGCTGAAAGCGGTAGAGGATATATGCGGGCTGCGGTTTAGGGGCTATCTGGGGCTGATTGAAATAGAAAGACCGAGCGGGACAACGGACACGCTGGTAGTAGCGTTTGCGTGGGACACGCCGTATAAATCGACGCAGGGTGTAGAGTTTGACGTATTGCGAGAGTATCCGGCAGGCAGCAGGCTTTTACTCTATGGGAAGATGCAGACACTTAAAGACTTTTCTACGGGGCGGCAGCTGGTTTTTGCACTGGCTGATTTTGTGGCATTAAGCCCAAAGGCAGAGCAGCAGAACGACATAGTATTAGTGGGCGAGATTGTATATAAGCCTACATACAGAGAGACACCGAGAGGAAAGCGTATTTCTGACATTTTTGTAAAAGTAAAAAATCAGCTTACGAAGTGCAGCAGCCTTATACCATGTATCTGTTGGAATGAGACGGCGGACGAGGTAGCAAACTGGCTGCCGGGGGATACAGTGAAACTGATAGGAAGATTGCAGAGCCGGGAATATGAAAAGCTGATAGAGGAACTTTACGCAGACGACGTGGTAGCAGAGAGAGTGACAGAGACACGTACAGCCTACGAGGTATCAGTACACACAATAAAAAAGGAAGAGGTAAAAAATGAGTGTTGAGAATATCGGGAAAGGTTATGTAAAAATCTGCGTGAGTGAGGAAGAGTTAAAGGAAAGCATAGCAGGGCTTAGCCAGCTAAAGCCTATTCTGCAAGTGTGGGTAATAAAAGGGAACGGGAAAGACAGACAGCAGGGGCTTTTTAATGCGGCAGAGCTAGGGAAACATTTTGACACAGCTATAGACGCTATGACAATGCTTTTAGCTGGACTTAAAGGAGAAAGCGAGGCACAGAATGAAGAGTAAAACAATTTTAGGAGCAGACGGCACAACGAAAATGCGAGAAATTACAGTAGGGATACATGGAAAAGGCGGCGAGGCAGGCATAAAAGCAGTGCAGCGACTTGCAGGCATGATAAGCAGCTTAAAGCAGTGCCAAACGCCGCAGGAAGTATACGACAGATATTTACAGATTACGGGGTACTGTAAATGCTGCATTGATTGCGACTTTATGGATGAAAAGGGAGCAGACGAGCTTATGTGCTTAGCTGCCTATCTGGCAGGAAATGAGCAGGCAAGGGCAGAGGCACGACAGAAAGAGGGTAAAAAGGCATGATGAAAGTGTATGTATGCAGCCCGTACCGGGCAAAAGACGGCGCAGAGCTGGACAGAAATATAGAATATGCGCAGGCACTTACACGGCGAGCGCTTAAGGCGGGCTTAGCGCCGATTACGCCACATTTGTATATAACGCAGTGTTTGGACGAGAAAAAGCCGCAGGAACGGGCGCAAGGGCTGGCAGCAGGAATGGAATTGCTGAAAGGTTGCGATTTTATGATTGTGGGAGATAAATACGGTATTAGCGAGGGTATGTACCGGGAGATAGAAACAGCAAAGGCGTTGCGTATTCCCGTGATAAATGATGCAGGGCTTTTAGTCCGGGCAAAACATGAGAAGCAGAGGGCAGAGAGGCTGGCAGAAGAATACGCCAAGAGGTATGCGTGCTGCTTTTGCAGAGGGAGAAACTTACATACTTGCAATGGGTACAGCTGCAAAGAGCCGTATCAGAGAGCCTACGATTATGCAATGAGCAAAGTAGCCGCAGGCTGCATGGTGGTAAAAATTGAATAAAAAGGAAAAGCCCCTACGGTACGGGAATACCATAGGGGCTAAGCTATACAGCTTTTAAACCTACAAATATTATAAGCGAAGTATGGCAGAAAAGCAAGGAAAAATCACGGGCAGCAAGCCCGTTTTACCACTTGATAAAAGTATTAACTATCCGACAGATATAGAGAAAAAGGGGTAAGGGTATGCCATACGTTGAGAGGATAACCAGAGCAGGGAAAACGATAGAGGTAGAAAGGTATTTTACAAGCAGATATAAAAAGCCGGGGATAAAGAGAGGAGATAAAGTTAAGCCAACAAAGGAGCAGCAGGCAAAGGTAAATACCAGACAAGCGGAGAGAAAGTTAAGAATACTGATGAACGCTAATTTTGGTTATGGGGACTACCATTTAGAGCTTGACTATATCCGAAAGAAAGGGCAGCCGGACAGAACAAAAGAGCAGATGCGCAAAGACATAGATGTATTTTTAAGGGAGTGCCGGAAAGAGTACAAAAAGGCAGGGTTAGAGCTTAAGTACATACACGTTATGGAGATAGGGGAAAGAGGTGCAAGGCATCATCATTTAGTGATAAATAAAATTGACACAGAGATTTTACAGCGCTGCTGGTATAAGGCATATGAGGGGCATAACCGCATAAAGGTTTTTCCTCTGGACGACAGCGGCAATTATGCGAAACTGGCAAGCTATTTTATCAAATACACGGACAAGCACAGAAAAGACGAGGACGGGGCATTGCAGGGCAAGCGCTGGAATTGCAGCAAGAACCTTGTAAGACCAGAGCCGGAAATAAGAGTAATTACAGATAGGCAGTGGTTTAAGGCAGAGCCGAGAGAGATAAAAGGTTATTACGTAGACAAGGATAGCGTGAGCAAAGGCGTACACAGCCCGGATTATTACGGGTATGGGTATTTCAGATATACGTTAGTCAAATTAGAAGAGAGGGGGGGATAAGATGCAGATAATAAAAGGATTGCTGATTGTGGCGGTATTGATTTTGACAGTTTTGCTGCTGATTGTGGCACTGGCGATACTTGCGTTTGGAATAGCAGCAGAAGTAATGCGGCGGCAGGACGAGTGGGTAGACAACGGGAGCAGAAAGGAGAAAGCGGAAAATGATAGAGAGGCTTAAATACTGGTTATTCCAGAAAGGGAAAGGCTGCCACCACTGCTGCATACGGTGTGAATATTTTGATATTTGCCGTTGGGACGTAATGACGGGAAAGACAGCAGAGCAGGAGCAGACCGTAGAGCTGCTGGCAGTAGAGGCAGCAAGAAAGGACGGAAACACCGGGTTGCTGTATCAAATTTACAAGTATGTGGAGTTTAAGAAAGGGGAGAGGCGAAAGCATGAAGAATTTTAGACTTGACGACGAAAGCGGGCATCAAGAGGCACTGTTTAGCTGGGCTGGGTATAACATGGGACGTATGCCGGAACTGGAATATATGCACCACGTACCAAACGGCGGCAAGCGTGACAGAGCGACAGCGGTAGCCCTTAAGAGGCAGGGCGTAAAAGCAGGAGTGCCGGACATTGTTTTACCAGCTGCAAGAGCAGGGTATCACGGACTTTACATTGAGCTTAAGGCTGGTAAGAATACCACAACGGAAAATCAGCGGCGCTGGTTAGAATATCAGCGGCAGCAGGGATATTATACAGCGGTATGTTATGGCTGGCAGAAAGCGGCAGAGCTGATAGAAACGTACTTGCTGCGCACGGAAGAGCTGGGAGAGGCAGGGAAGATATGGCACAGATAAAAAAATTAACACGGAAAATAAAGGAGCAATGCAGAACGTGTGGCGAGTTTCAAAAGAAACGCTGTAGGTTAGGACACAATGCCTACTGCTACAGAAAAAGCCAGAAAAAATGCGGAGATTATCAAAAGGTATCAATCACGCAAGCGGCAAAAGAGTTGGCAGACGTGGCGGGCATTGATATAAACAAAATGCGCTAAGAGGCGAGCGCAGGAAGTGAGGAAAAGAATGAAAACAATAAGCGTTTTGAATTTAAAGGGCGGCGTTGCAAAGACCTTTACAGCAGTAAATATGGCATACGAGCTGTACCGCAGAGGGTTTAAGGTGCTGCTGATTGATAACGACAAGCAGGGAAATGCAAGTAGGGCGTATGGAAGATATGACGCAGAGAGCGTAGCGCCGATAACAAAGCTGCTTAGTGGAGAATGGCAGAGAGCAGGAGAAATTATACAACATACAGAGTATGAGGGGATAGACATTATAGCCGCTAATCTGTCACTTTTCGGGGCTGCATGGAATTTGACGAGGGAAGAAAACGAAAACCAGATAGAGAGATATAAGAGGCTGACGGAGAGAACGGCAGGGGTAAGCAATTACTACGATTACTGCATAATAGATAATCCGCCGGACATAGGGCTTAACGTGGTAAATGCGCTGGCAATCACGGACGAGGTTATAGTACCCGTGAAGATTGACGAGGACGCATTAGAGGGGCTGGACATTGTGGCAGAGCAGATAGAGGACGCAAAGGCATTTAATGAGCGGCTGCATCTGGGCGGAGTGCTGGTAACGTCTTACCAGAATACGGACGGAGAGGCAGCGGGCGTGGAATGGCTGGCACAGAATGGAAAGTACAAAATACTGGGCGTTATCAGATATTCCAAGAAAGTAGCGGAAAGTTCATTTATGCGAAAGCCGATTTATGAATATAGCCCATGCTGCGGAGCGGCGCAGGGATACAAGAAATTTATTACAGAGTACACGGGGAAAGCGAGATAAATTATGACGGTTTTTGAAATGTTTTTAAGTATATGGCTTTTTCTGTATAGATTAAAAAGAAAGGTACGGGCTTTAACAGAAAGTGATTTTAACCGTATGCTGTATAGTGACGATTTGACCTATGAACAGAAAATCTATTTGATTTATTTTAGATACGCATAAAGAAAAAAGTGAGGTAAAGAACATGGCAAAGGCAAAATTTGGTTTAAATGATATTTTGAACGCAAAGAGCAGAGCTGCGGCAGCAGGCAGGGTGGAAGATTACGAAGAGATTTATTTAAGCCCTTATGAGGTTAGGGCTGCGCCGGAGAACACGCACCAGAGTTTAGAGAACATAGAAGAACTGGCAGACAGTTTTTTACACGTAGGGCAGGAGCAGCCCACGGTAATTGCAAGGGTAAACGGCGAGTTTCGGATAGTGGACGGGCATAGAAGAAATGCAGCAAATATTATGAATTTGGAGCGGGGGCATAAGGAGTATGAGAAAGTAAAATACCGCTACAAGGACATGACAGAAGCAATGTATGAGCTGTCCTTACTGGCGGGCAACGGATATACGCAGGAGCTTACAGCATACGAAAAGACCAGATTGGTAGAGCGGACAAAAGCGGCGCTTATCCGGGCAAAAGAAGAGGACGGATCAGAGATTAAAGGAAAGATGCGGGACTTAGTGGCGGCTATGCTGAATGAGAGTAGCACAAACGTAGCCAGAATGGAGAGCATTAACAACAATGCCACGCCGGAGATTAAAGAGCAGCTGAAAAATGGGAACATGGGTATTACGGCTGCTTATGAGGCGGCAAAGTTGCCAGAGGACGAGCAGAGGGAAATTGCGGAGCAGGCAGCAGGCGGCAGTATAAGGGCAAAGGAGATAGCCGCAAAGGTGGCAGAGAAGAAAGCGGGGGACGATTACGAAACACCACACCCGGAAAGCATTACATCATTGTGTTATTCCTGCCAGCGATATAAAGATTGCAACGTAAAGACCGGGACGTGTGAGAAGTGTGACCAGTACATAAACAAGGCAGAGGAAGAAAAGACAGACGAGCAGAGGTATAACGAAGAGCAGGACAGAATAGACCGGGAAACAAAGAAGAAATTGCAGGAGAAAGCGGACGCAGAAAAAATGGAGCATCTGCCAAGCGACGCAAAAGTAAAGAAGTATATCAGAGTTTCAAAGCAGACATTTAAAGCTGTATGCGCAGGGTTACTGCCGTATCTGCTTTTGAAGTATGAGAAGTATAGCGCCGGGGAGATTGCGGTTATACAAGAATTTGAAGAGGGCAGAGCCACTGGAAAAACAAAAGAGCTTTACATATCCTGCGTGGATACAGAGGAAACGCATACAGCTATTGCAGAGGGCTACTGCGTTCTGGGAATTTTGGAAAAGGAGATAGCAGTAGAAAAAGGCTGGCTTAATGAAGTGTCCGAAACGGACACCGAGGGGGGGCAACTTCCGGGACAAATGAGCATTGACGATTACAAAACAGAAAGCGAGGGCAAAGCATGAAATACAGACAGTGGAAAAAGAATTATAAAAAACGGTATGGGGTAAACCCGCCAGCAAGCATAGACAAGAGAAAACAGAGAAAGGCAGCAGCAAGGGCAATAAAAGCCCTTGCTAAAGTTGATTTCATGGAAAGTATAGGGAGAGCCGCAGAAACAATAACGGGAGCAATGGCAAATCTTATGCGTGCGCTGGGAAATGGAATGGACGCAGCAGGGACAGTGTGCCGGAACGCAGCGGATTATATGCAGCCGTTAGAGATTAAGGGAAATGTTCTTAGCTGGGAAGTAAAGCCAGTGGTATGCGATTATGGAGTATATGAAAATAACGCATTGAACGGCAGCAGCGTACTTAAACTGATTACAAACAGCAGGAGAGCAGCAGAAAAGATAGTGGAGATTATGCAGCAAGACAATTTAGAACATATTAGACTTAATGAGCCGGAACGGATACAAAAGAGGCAGGACGCAGCGGACAGTTTGCGGGCAGCAGTTATTACAGCATACGAAAAAGAGGTGGTAGAAAATGGATAAAGATTTAGAAAATTGGCTTTACAGACCGATTTACCCAGAAGAGGAATTTTTTAAGAAAGTTGAGGCGGCATTAGGATTTAAACTTTTTATCTGGCAAAAGGCTTTTATAGTTACGGGAGTATTTAGGCAGTATGGGGAAACTACAGCAGAGATTTTAAGGGAATTGTTAGAAACAAAAGCAGAACCGCTGGACTATACAAGACCACCAGAGAACGTAAGAGCCAGATTTTATAGGGACGAGCTTAGGGAAATACAGAAGAAATTACAAAGAGCAGGAATAGAAACAAGGCAAGTATTTTGGAGTGAAAAAGAAAGGCGTAGTTATTACTGGAAAAACGGAGCGCCGGAGAGATGCAAAAACCCAGATTGCAAAAACTGCCCGTTTCCACCATGTAGGAAAGGAGAGGCAAATAATGAGTAATATTTTACTTGCAATTATTGCATTGCTGCTGGTAAGCATCTGGCAACAGCTCAAAGAGATTAACGAAAGAAGAAAAGGAGATATGGACGGAGAAAAGGAGAAAAAGGGAAATGCAGAATTTGGAAACAGAAAATAAGAGCGGAGAAACGACAACGCAGGAAATGGCAGATACAGCAGAGGCAATGCAGCAGGAAGAGCAGACGGAAGATAACCGGGTAACATTTACAGCGGCAGAGTTAGAGGGGCTGATACAGAAAGCAGCACGGGCAGCAGTAGCAGAGTACAAAAAGCAGGAAGAGAAAGACAGAAAGCAGAATAAGTACCACAATACCTTTATGCTGATGAAATGTTACCGGGACGCAGCTTTTCACATTGAGAACGCAATAAGCGACGGGGAGCAGCTGGAACTTGCAGGAATGACAGACGAGCAGCAGCGTACATACTTAGAGAGTATCAGACGCAGCCGCTTTAAAACTCTGATTATGACGGCGCATATCGACAAGGCGGTAGAAGAGATAGAACGCAGGAGAAAGGCAGCAGACAGAGAGATAGAGTATAAGGCGTTTGAAATGTACTTTATGCAGGGTATGGACTATGCAAAGATTGCAGAGGAACTGGACACGGGAAACAGCACGCCAAGACGCTGGATAACAGCCATTATAAATGAGCTGTCGGTATTGTTGTGGGGAATGGACGAGGACAAGATAAGATAGCAGGAATAGGCGGCATGACAAAAGAATGAAAAAAACATGAAATTTACATGGAAAAACAAAAGAGATATAATGGTAGCATGGAAAGAGTAGGCGAGAGCTTAACCGCAGAGGCGGCAGCAGTAACCTACTCTTTTTGTTTTCATTCTTTAGCCTCCACCCAGCGCATGAAACTTAGGGCGCTGGGATACTAAAAGAAAGAGAGGGGACAGCGTGAAAGAATGGGCTAAGAGTTTTTATTTATCAGCAGCGTGGGAGAATACAAGAGCTGCTTACTTAATGTCACAAGACTTTATTTGTGAGAGATGCGGAGAGCCTGCAAAGATAGTACATCATAAGCGCTGGCTTAACCGTGACAATATCAATGACACAGACATAACGCTTAACTGGGATAACTTAGAGGCGTTATGCCAAGACTGCCACAACAAGGAGCATCATAAAAGCGCACCGAGGCTGCGTTATAGATTTGATGCAGACGGCGGTATAATCCCCCCTATGCAGAAAAGAAATTAAAGGGGACAAATACCGAAGGGGATACCCTAAAATTACCCTACGGGCGTGCGCAGGCGTGGTGTAGGGGGTGTGGTATGGGGCAGAGGAACTGAAAGCGGGGTAAAAGAATGGCAACAAGGAAAGAAAAGACAAAAGAACAGAGGATAAAAGCAGAAAAGACCAGACTTAAAGGAATTTTTAAAGACTTAGACGAAAACAAAAAGAAGTTAGTAACGCCGCTGATAGAAAAGGCTGCTTTTATGAGTGTTGAGCTGGACGACTTGCAGGCAATGATAGAAAAAGACGGCTGGACAAGCGAATACCAGAACGGGCAGAACCAGTGGGGAACAAAGAAAAGCCCAGAGGCAGAAACTTACATAGCCTTAAGCAAGAACTATGCAGCAATCATTAAGCAGCTGACAGAATTAGTGCCAGCAGCAAAGCGGAAAGCAAGCAGACTGGCGGCACTGCGGGAAGAATAGCCCGGAGTGATACCGTATAAAAATTATATCTATGAGTACCACGCAAAGATTACAAGCGGCGAAATAATAGCGGGGAAATGGATAAAACAGATATATAAAATCATTGTGGACGCACTGGAAAAGCAGGAGTATTTTTTTAATGCGAAAGCTGCAAATAAGGCTATTAAATTCATTGAGAATTTTTGCCACCACAGCAAGGGGCGCAATGATTTATTGAAACTGGAACTATGGCAAAAGGCTATAGTTTCTGTTATTTTTGGGGTACAAGACGAGGAAAAAATACGCATTTTCCGAGAAATATTTATAGTTATCGGCAGAAAAAACGGCAAGAGTTTATTTGCGTCTGCGATAATTGCATACATGGCATTTTTAGAGCCGGAATACGGGCAGGAAATTTACTGTTTAGCACCAAAGCTAGACCAAGCAGCGCTTGTATACGACGGCTTTCATAAAATGGTACTGGCAGAGCCGGAGCTTGAAGAGCTGGCGAAGAAACGCCGCAGTGATATTTACATTGAGGAAAGCAACACGTTTGTAAAACCGATTGCTTTCAATGCCAAGAAATCAGACGGTTTTAACCCGCAGCTGGTGGTATGTGATGAAATGGCGGCATGGAGCGGGGACGCTGGACTTAAGCAGTATGAGGTTATGAAATCTGCTTTAGGCGCACGTACCCAGCCTATGATTTTGAGTATCAGTACAGCTGGATATATCAACGACAGTATTTATGACGAACTGATGAAACGCAGTACCAGCTTTTTAAAGGGCAACAGCAAAGAGCGTAGGCTTTTACCGTTCCTCTACATGATTGACGACGTGGAAAAGTGGAACGATTTGGACGAGCTGAAAAAGGCTAACCCTAACATGGGCGTTTCCGTAAAAGAAAGCTTTTTCGTTGATGAAATAGCCGTAGCAGAGGGCAGCTTAAGCAAGAAAGCAGAGTTTCTGACGAAGTATTGCAATATTAAGCAGAACAGCTCTATTGCATGGCTGGAATATACGACAGTAGACGGCGCAGGCGTTGAAAAGACCTTAGAGGACTTTAGGGACTGTTACGCCGTGGGCGGCATTGACTTAAGCCAGACAACAGACTTGACCGCAGCAAGCGTGGTAATTGAGAAAGAGGGTAAGCTATATGCGTTTACTCAATTCTTTATGCCACGGGGAAGAATTGAACACTTGCAGGCGACGGACGGCGTGCCTTATGACATATTTGTTAAAAAGGGGCTGATTACTTTAAACGGCGAGAACTACGTAGACTATCACGACGTTTACAACTGGTTTACTATGCTGCTGGAAGTATACGGAATACGACCGCTTAAGATTGGCTACGACCGATATAGCGCACAGTACCTTATTACCGATATGGCAAATTACGGTTTCCACATGGACGACGTATACCAGGGCGAAAACCTTACGCCAGTTATCCGTGAGTTTGAGGGCATCATAAAGGACGGCAATTTTAAGATTGCCGACAACAATTTACTAAAGACACATTTTTTAAACGTAGCGCTTAAGCACAATATGGAAACAAGGAAATTCAGACCGATTAAGATAGAGCAGCGGGCGCACATTGACGGTTTCGTATCTGTTATTGATGCAATGACGGTACGGCAGAAATACTGGGAAGAGTGCGGCGAGCTGCTGAAAAACGCCGCATAGAAAGGAGAGTGAACGGTATCAAATTCTTAGATTATCTTTTTCATGGGAAAGAGCTGCGATATATTGACAGCTATTTTAAGATGCTGAACGGGTACAGCCCTACGTTTACCAGCTATAGCGGCGGTGTATACGAAATGGACTTGACGAGGACAGCAGTAAATAATTTTGCTACACATTGCAGCAAATTAAAGCCGGAGATTACGGGCAGCGCCCTTAAGCATCTGGAAAAAACATTACAGCATAAGCCTAACTATTTCATGGATACTACAAAGTTTATTAAGCGGCTTGCGACCTACGTAGCAGTAGAGCATACCGCTTTTATTGTACCTATCGAGGACAAAATAGGCAGGCTATGCGGCTGGTATCCGCTGCGTGCGGAACGCTGCGAGGTGGTAGAGGTAAAAGGACAGGTTTACTTGCGGTATCTGTTTGCAAATGGGGAGCATGGGGCTATTGAGTTTGAAAAAGTAGGTATCATAACAGACTTTGAGTACACAGACGACCTTTTCGGAGAGGATAACCGCACGCTTAAGCCGACTATGCAGCTGATACATACGCAGAATGAGGGCATTATAAATGCCGTCAAAAACTCTGCAAATATCCGCTTTCTGGCAAAGGTGGCAAATATGCTGAAACCAGAGGATATTAAGAAAGAGCGGGAACGGTTTACCGAGGACAATTTAAGCGCCGACAATGACAGCGGAATGATTATTTATGATAATAAGTTTTCGGAGCTGAAACAAGTAGAAAGCAAGCCATACACGCCAAACGCATTGCAGATGCAGAATATACAAGAAAATGTATGCACGCATTTTGGTACTAACATGGATATTTTGCAAAACAAATTCAATGAGGAAACGTGGAACGCATATTACGAGGGAAAGATAGAACCGTTTGCAATCCAGCTTTCCCTTGTTATGTCAAACATGACATTTTCAGACAGAGAGATAGCGTGCGGAAATGCTATTACTTTTTCTGCAAACCGCCTGCAATATGCCAGCAATGCAACAAAGCTGCAAGTAAGCACACAGCTTTTTGACCGTGCGCTGCTGAACCGTAACGGCGTAATGGATATATGGAATATGGCACACGTAGAGGACGGGGAAAAGTATTATATCCGAAAGGAATACACGGAAGTAAGCGAGCTGAACAACAGTAACAAAGAGCCGAAGATTATCATACAGCAAGTACCGCAGGCGGGGCAGCAGGGGGCAGACGACGGAAAGGGAAAAGAACCGACAGAGGGCGAGCCGAAAGAGCCGCCAGACGACGGGAAACAGAAAGAGGGTGTAAACAATGCCGATTAAGAAAGAGCGGGAATATAGGGCGCTGGCAGCGCCATTGACTGCGCAGGCAGCAGCAAAAAGAATAGACACAGAGTATTACGTAGAGGGATATGCTACAACTTTTGACAAGCCGTATCTGCTTTATGAATTTGAGGACGGGACAAAGTTTTACGAAAGGATAGACGCACACGCACTGGACGGCGCAGACATGAGTGATGTTATTATGCAGTACGACCATGCAGGCAGAGTGTTTGCCAGACAGTCAAATAAGACGCTTATTTTAGTGCCAGACCATAAAGGGCTTTTAGTGGCGGCTGACTTAGGAAAGACAGACTTAGCCCGTGGGTTATATCAGGATATTGACGCAGGCATGATTACTAAAATGTCATGGGCGTTTACCGTGGCAGAGGAAACATACGACAGAGTAACACGTACAAGGACAATTTTAAAAATAAAAAAGGTTTATGACGTATCCGCAGTGAGCATACCAGCAAACGGGGATACTGAAATAAGCGCCCGTAATTTTGCACATAGGAGTTATGAGGCAGAACGGCAGGAGTTGCTTAACAGACGGGTAGCACTACTAAAGATTAGAGCGAATTTATAACACAAAAAAAGGAGAACAGAAACCATGAGATTAAAAGAAATTGAGGCAAGATTAGCCCAGATTAGAAACGAGCTGAACACCAGAGCGGCAGAGTTGACCGCAGAGGAAATTACAGCACTGGAAACAGAGGTAACAGACTTGCAGGAAGAGCGCACGCAGATTTTGGAGCAGGCAGAGAGAAGAAATAATCTGCTTGCCAGAATTGCGGCAGGAGAATCGATTGACGACGGACAGGGCGGCGAGGGAGCAGCACCGAGAGTACTTAGGAATTTTAGCGGTGCAGCCGGAGAGGGCGACGACGGCGACAAGTACGGCAGTATGGAATACAGAAAGGCATTTATGCGTTATGTATGCCGTGGTGCAGCTATTCCGGCAGAGTACAGAGCAGATGCAGTGAGCAGCACAACGGACGTAGGCGCAACAATTCCCACAACGGTGCTGAACCAGATTGTGCAGAAGTTAGAAAGTACGGGAATGATTTTGGCGCTTGTAACCAGAACTGCATACAAGGGCGGCGTGGCTATCCCGGTGTCTACGGTTAAGCCTACTGCAACATGGGTAGCAGAGGGAAAAAGCAGCGACAAGCAGAAATTTACCGCTACAAAAGACGGCATGATTACTTTTGCATATCATAAGCTGCGCTGCGCCGTTGCGGTAAGTCTGGAAGTTGACACAATGGCAATCAGTGCTTTTGAGGCTATGCTGATCAACAACATTGTAGAGGCTATGACAAAAGCACTTGAGCAGGCGATTATCAGCGGCGACGGAAACGGAAAACCGAAAGGAATTTTAAACGAAACACCAGCAGAGGGGCAGAAACTTACCAGCTTAAAACCTGCTTATGCGGACTTAATCGCAGCAGAGGCAGCATTACCGCAGGCATATGAAAACGGGGCAGTATGGTGTATGAGTAAAAACACTTTCATGCAGTATTACGGACTGACCGACAGCAACGGGCAGCCTATCGGCAGAGTAAACTACGGTATTGCAGGAAAGCCGGAGCGCTTTTTGCTGGGCAGACAGGTAGTGTGCTGCGATTATGTGACCACATACAGCGCCGGAGCAGCAGAGAATACAGCGTTTGCGTTCCTTTTCAACTTTAAGGACTATGTACTTAACACCAACTATGCAATGGGCGTAAAGAAGTACGAGGACAACGACACAGACGACAAAGTAACAAAGGGCATTATGCTTGTGGACGGAAAGGTAGTTGATAAAAATAGCCTTGTTACTATCTGCATGGGGAGAAGTGCGTAAGAAAGGTGGATATTTATGAAAGGGCATTTAGATGTTAAAGAGCTGGAAAAATGCAAGAAGGCAGATTTGCAGAAACTTGCGAAAGAGCTGGGCGTAAGTACAGAGGGGACAATCAAAGAACTTGCGGAACGTTGCGCAGAGGTTGAGGTAGAGATACCAGACGAAAGCGAGCTGACAGAAGAGGAAAAAGAGGCAGCGGAGCAGGCGGCGGTAGAATATGCCGAGGAAAACAAGCGGGAAGAGCCGGAAAAGGACGACGAACCGCAGGCAGCCGGAACGGTTACGGTAGAGGTAACAGCTATGTACTTAGACAAGGTACTAAACGAAGTGAAAGAGCCGGGAGAAGTTTTTACCGTAAGCCGTGAACGTGCAACAATTCTGGAAAGAGCAAAGGTTGCAAAAATCAAAGAGTAAGCATCTGGGCTATGGAAACGTAGCCCAGATTTATTTTAGAAAGCGGGGCGCAGGATATGGCAGCAAATGCCACAACATTAACAGAGAAGATGCGGGCGGCGCTGCGTATCAGCAGCACAAGTGAAAAAATTACAGAAGAAATTAACGACTGTATAGCCGCCTGCAAAGCAGACCTTGCAAACGACGGAGTAAATAGGATTGATGAAAAAGACGGGCTGATAATCAGAGCCGTTACGCTGTACTGTAAGGCTGAATTTGGCTATAACAACAATGCGGAAAAATTCAGAAATTCATACGATACATTGAAAATGCGGCTTTCTATGTCGCAGGAATACAACACGCCGATAGTGTCCGAAACGGACACCGTGGGCGGGGAAAGCGGGGGATAAAATGGCAGAATGGGTGGACGAATTAACGCTTGTAAAACTGACAGAGCCAGATAAAAGGGTAAACAGTAACGGCTTTGCAGAGCAGGGCGAAGAAAGTAGGCGTACTGTTTTTTGTAACATGAAATCAGTAGGCTATAACGAGTATTTCAAGAGCCAGCAGACGGGGAAAGTGGTAGAGCGTAAATGTGATGTTCATAAGGCAGATTATGAGGGCGAGGACACTGTAGAACTGGGTGGGAAAGCCTATTTTGTGCTTAAGACGTATGACATTGACGACGACACGGTAGAGCTTACGCTAACGGACTTGCGATATAAGGAAAAGGGGGCTTGAGTGTGGGAGAATTTAATACCGTGGGCTTAGAGGCTGTCATAGAGGCGTTTGGAAATAGGGAGCAGGCAACGGTAGAGGCAGTGCCTAAAATGTTAAAGGCTGGTGCTGCGGTGCTGATAGAGGCACAGCAGACAGAGGCAAAGGCTATGGGGATTGAGGAAACCGCAGGCTTTATACAGTCAATCAAAGCAACTGCTGTTAAAGGTGGAAGTACAGAGAAATACGTAGAGGTATACCCGCATGGCAGGGCAAAGCACGGAAACGACCGAAAAGGGGACAAAAGCAATGTGCGTTATGCAACTATCGGCTTTGTAGCGGAATATGGGACGAGCAGCCAGCAGGCACGCCCCTATATGACTGTAGCAAATGAGAAAGCACAGGAGAAAGTAGTAGAGGCACAGCTGGAAATATGGGAGCGTGAAACAAATGGATAGTTTACAGAGCATTTTAGAAAGTGCAGGACTGCCAGCGGAAAGAGGCGTATTTACTGGGAAGAAAAAGCCGACGGCTTACTACACATTTCTGCGGCTGCTGAAAGGAGCAGCGGCGAGCGCTGACGATAAAGAAGTAGCAGGCAGAGAATTGTATAGGGTTACGCTTTTCCATAAGGGAGATTTTGAGGCGCAGCTAAACAAAACTCTGGAAGTATTGACGGCAGCAGGCGCTTACATAAATAGCGTAGATGCGGAAACCAAAGAAAGTGATACTGGGTACTGGGTAGTACCTATAACAATCGAATTGTTAAAGGAGTGACAAAATAATGACATTAGGATTAAAAGACCTTTACTATGCCGTCTGCACAGAGGCAGAGGGCGCAGAAACTTACGGAGCGCCTAAGAAAATGGCAGAGGCAATGGAAGCAGATTTATCTGTAAAAACAGAAACGGCAGACTTGTACGCTGACGACGCATTAAGCGAGAGCGTAAAAGAATTTACAAACGGAACATTAAAACTGGGGATTAAAGACCTTACGCCGGAAACACTGGCAGAGGTACTGGGGCAGCTGGTAGACGAAAACAAGGTAGTGTGGGCTGGTGGAGATGACGAACCGCCGTTTCTGGCTATTGGTTTTAGAGCTGCCAAAACTGGCGGCAGATACAGATATATCTGGTTATTGAAATGCAAATTTGAAGTACCGGGAGAGAAGTACAAGACAAAAGGGGAAAAAATCGAATTTCAGACACCGGAAATTACAGCAACTTTCTACAAGCGAAAGAAAGATGCAAAATGGAAAGCTGATTTTGTGGGAACAGAAAAAGATAAACCAGCAACAACATGGTTTACGACAGTACCAGAACCAGCGCCCAAAATGACAGAAGTATAAAAAGAGAATATGAGGAAAGGAGAAAGGCGTAGCGCAGGCTGCGCCTTAATTTTATGCCATGAGCGCAATGAATGACGGCGGTTATACCGTGGAACTGAAAGGGAAAAAGTACAGATTACTTTTTACACTTAATGCACTGGAAGAATTGCAGGACAAGTGCGGGGGATATGACAAGCTGCCAGAGGTATTTAACCAGAATAACAAGGACTGGGTAAAGGATACCAAATGGTTGCTTACTATGCTGATTAACGAGGGACTGTTAGAAGAGGACGAAAACGCAGAGCTTTTAAGCGAGGACAAGGTAGGCAGGCTGATACATTTAGGGAATATCCGGGAAGTACAGAACGCTATTTTTGCATCTTTTGCAGCAGGAACAGCCGGGGACGGAAACGGGGACGAAGAGGAAAGCGGAGAAAGTGAAACGGGGGAAGTGGCAGCCGTGCAGGAAAATTAGATACTGCACGGCTTTTGTATATCGCAATCGGACTACTGGGGTACAGAGAGCGTGAGGCGTGGAGAAAAACGCCGTATCAGATTGTGACACTGTTTAAGTACCACAAGGAATATAACCCGCACATTTTCCGACAAGAGCGGGCAGCAGAACCGACAGCCGCAGAAGAAATGGACGATATAGACAAGGCTTTAGGGGGACTGTAATTTATGGCTGATAAGACACAGAACATTAAAACACGCCTAAGTTTTGACGGCGAGGCAGAGTATAAAGCAGCCTGCAAGGAAATTAACAGCACCCTTAAAGTGCTTAATTCGGAAATGAAACTTGTAACGGCTGAATATAAGGACAACGCAAACAGCGTAGA
Organism: Blautia sp. JLR.GB0024; assembly: GCF_037000545.1. Taxonomy (NCBI): domain Bacteria; kingdom Bacillati; phylum Bacillota; class Clostridia; order Lachnospirales; family Lachnospiraceae; genus Blautia; species Blautia sp. JLR.GB0024. Next base: position 348,434 of record NZ_JBANBF010000004.1, read on the forward strand.
GGCTCTGAAAGCAAAGCAGGAAGTATTACAAAGGGTTTATTCAGAGCAGGCAAAAAAAGTAAAAGAAACCGAGGCGGCATTAGAGAAATGCCGGAAAACAACGGGACAAAACAGCGAGGAAAGCAAAAAGCTGGAGGCACAGTTAAATTACCAAAAAACAGCACTTGTAAAAACGGAGCAGGAGCTTAACAAGACAGCTGCGGATATGGAAAAAGCCGGAAGAGCCGCAGACGATATGGGTAAGGAAATTGAGGAAAGCGGACAGCAGGCAGAAAGCGCAGGCGGCAGATTTTCTGGTTTGGGCGGTATTTTAGGCGGGCTGGGCGGTGCAATGGCAAAAGGCGTAACCGTCATAGGTACGGCAGCCGCAGCAATCGGCACGGCAGTAGTAGCAGGACTTGCATATACGGTAAGCCAAGCGGACGAGGCGAAAGGGGCGTTAAATGATTTTTGCGCATCTACGGGAACGGCGACAGAAGAGGCAGACCAGTATAAGCAGGTTATGGAGAATATCTATAACGGCAATTATGGCGAGGGCTTTGAAGATATAGCAGCGTCTATGGCAACAGTCAAGCAGCAGGCGGGCGATTTGGGAGTGGACGAGCTGGAAAAAATGACGACCAACGCATTAACCCTGCGTGATACGTTTGAAATGGACGTAGCGGAAAGTACAAGGGCTGCAACGCAGCTTATGCAGCAGTTTGGAATATCCGGCGACGAGGCATATAACCTGATTGCGCAGGGAGCGCAGCAGGGGCTTAACCAGAATGGGGATTTGCTGGACGTTATCAACGAATACAGTAACCAGTATGCGCAGGCAGGGCTAAGCGCCGAGGATATGTTTAACTCTATCCAGAATGGGGCAAATGAGGGCGTGTGGAGCATTGACAAAATGGGCGACGCTTTCAAAGAGTTTAGCATACGAATGAATGACGGAACGGCAAACGAATACCTTACCAGTCTGGGGCTGAACGCAGACGAAATGGTGGGGAAATTCCAAGCCGGGGGCGACAGTGCAAAAGAGGCAATGAACCAGATAAGCGAGGCGCTAAAGAATTGCGACGACGAAAGCCTACAGTATACCGCAGGCGTAGGGCTTATGGGTACTATGTGGGAAGATATGGGAGCAGATGCCTGCACTTCCCTTATGGACGTTGAGGGACAGATAAGCAAGACCACGGACACAATGGGGCAGATTAACGCCGTTAAGTATGACACATTCGGCGAGGCTATGAAAGGCGCAGGAAGGATATTGCAGACCAGCTTTATTATGCCTATCGGAGAGCAGGCGTTGCCGATTTTCAGCCAGTTTGCAAATGAATTGCAGCAGGGCGCAGCCGCAGCGGGCGGAGATATGGGAAAAATGGCGCAGAGTTTCGGGGACGCTCTGGCAAATATGGTAAGCGGGCTTTCTGATATGCTGCCGCAAATTACCACATTTGCCGTGGAGCTTGTAACCGGGCTTGCTGACGGAATTGTAAATAGTGCGCCTACAATCGTACAGTCTGGCGTAGATATGATAACGTCTTTCGTGGACGGCATTATAACGGCTATTCCTACTCTGACAGAGAGCGCCGTAGAAATCGTAACAACGCTGATTGACGGTATTGTAGAACTGATACCAGATATAGCAGAGGGAGCGGTACAGATTATTGCAGGACTGGCAGAGGGGCTGGGGCAGGCGTTGCCGGAGCTGATACCAAGTGTGATAGATGCAGTGCTTACAATCGTGGAAACTCTGGTAAACAATGTGCCTATGCTGATTGATGCAGCGATACAGCTTGTAACTGGGCTTGCAGACGGTATTATAGCAGCGCTGCCCGTGATTATCGAACGATTGCCGCAGATTATAACGGCTATCATAAATGCGCTGGTTGAGGGTATCCCGCTCATTCTGGAAAATGCCGCAGAGATTGTGGTAGCGCTGGTAGACGGAATTATTAACGCAATCCCGCTTTTGATTGAAGCAATGCCACAGATTATCGTAGCTGTTGTAACGGGACTGATTGAGGGACTGCCGAAAATTGCAGATGCAGCAGCAAAGTTAGTAAGTACCATTATAGGAAAATTGGTAGAGTTGCCGGGACAGATTGCGGGAGCAATAGCGGACGGCATAAACAAAATAGCCGAGTGGGGCGCACGTATGCAGGCAAAAGGCGGCAACGTGATTACAGAATTTGTAACAAAGGTTATTACCATTGTTAAGGAGATACCGCAGAAAATCTGGAATAGCATTATAGGAGCAGTTACAAAAGTAGCCACATGGGGCGCAAACATGGTAAGCAAAGCCAAAGAGGTAATGAATACCATGCTTACGGGAATTGTGACAATAGTAACCCAGACACCAGAAAAAATATGGAACTGCATTATAGGAGCAGTTACAAAAGTAGCCACATGGGGTGCAAATATGGTAAGCAAAGCCAAAGAGGTAATGAATACCATGCTTACGGGAATTGTGACAATAGTAACCCAGACACCAGAAAAAATATGGAACTGCATTATAGGAGCAGTTACAAAAGTAGCCACATGGGGCGCAAACATGGTAAGCAAAGCCAAAGAGGTAATGAATACCATGCTTACGGGAATTGTGACAATAGTAACCCAGACACCAGAAAAAATATGGAACTGCATTATAGGAGCAGTTACAAAAGTAGCCACATGGGGTAGCAATATGCTTTCAAAAGCCCGTGAGGTAATGGGTAATATGGTAACTGGCATTGTAAATGTGGTTACACAAGTGCCGGAAAAAATCTATAACAGCATATCCGGCGCAATTTCAAAAGTAGCCCAGTGGGGGACAGAGGTAAAAAACAAAGCCGTAGAGGGTATGCGAATGGTGCTTGACGGTATCACGGGCGTATTTTCAAATATTGGAAGTACATTTGCAGAAATCGGCAGCAATATTGTAAGCGGTATCTGGAACGGCATAAGCTCTGGCTGGGATTGGCTGAAAGATAAAGTTTCAAACCTTGCAAATAGTTTGCTCGACGCAGCAAAGGACGCTTTGGGAATTGAAAGCCCGTCAAAAAAGTTCCGTGACGAGGTTGGTAAATTCATGGCGCAGGGTATTGGCGTAGGCTTTTCTGATGAAATGGACAACGTAAACAGAATGATTGAGAAGAGTATACCGAGAGAGTTTGACACTGGCGTAAAGGTTGATGTAAGAAAAGACATTGATTTTGACGACGACGGGGACAAGCCAAAACCAAGACCAAGAGGCGGCGCAGCTGGTGGCGGTTTTACCGTTATCCAGAATATTTACGCAAATACCACAGATTATGCAAAGCAGCAGAAAGAGGCAGCAAGGCAGTTTAAGATGATAGCAAGGACGGTGTAGCCTATGGAATATGAAAAACTGACTTATACAAATGAAAGAGGCGAGAGCGTAGAGCTTAGCACAGAAAGCGTGTACCATTGCAACGTAAGCAAGGACGTAGAGGGAATAGCGGGCGTTACGAATGTGGTATACAGCACAAACAGTATGGGGCAGCATGGCGACACCTACGTAGGGCAGCGTATCGAGGCACGGGACATTGATATACTGGGGCATATCAACACAAGGGACAAGGCGCAGGCATACGAACTGCGCCGCCAGCTGCTTAAAGTATTGAACCCAGAGCTTGACGGTACGCTTTCCTATGAGTTTGGCAGCTTTAAGCGTGTTATAAACTGCCGCCTGCATGGAGAACCGAAGATAGAGCGAAAAAAGGTGCTGTTGGAGTTTTCTATACCGCTTGAGTGCCTTAACCCGTTCTGGCGGGAAGTTGAAGAAACAAAGGAAGATATAGCAAGCTGGGTAGCGGCGTGGCATTTTCCGTGCGTGATTGAAAAGGATAACCCTAAGAGCATGATTTACGGATACAGAGCGGAAAGCGTGATTGTAGATTGCTATAATGAGGGCGACGTATCCACAGGTATGCGGGTGCGATTTGTGGCTTTGGGGACAGTAAAGAACCCTATTCTTTTAAATGTGGATACTGGGGAATTTATTAAAATCAATGTCACAATGCAGACCGGGGACACGATAGAAGTAAGCACAAAATACGGCAGCAAGGGGGCAAAGCTGATACGTGACGGAGTGGAAACAGACTATTTCCGATATGTGGACGTAGACAGCACTTATATGCAGCTTGCCATAGGCGACAATAATTTTCGATATGATGCGGAAAGCGGCGTAAATTCTATGGAAGTTTCCATTTTCTACAACAAGGAATATCTGGGGGTATAAGTATGGAGCTTAGAGTATTTGATAAAACCATAGAGCCGCTGGGGGCAATCGACGAGCTGGCAAGTCTTTTATGGCATATAAAATATTTTGATGTGGGAACATTTAGCCTGCTTGCACCGATTACAGACAATAACAGTAAGTTGCTGATAGAGGGCAATGTGATTGTAAAGCATGACGGAAAGCAGGAAGTTACAGACGCAAACGGCGGCATCTGGCGCAGGGCGGCACAGATTACCTACGTGCATATTACGAAAGACGAGAACGGGTTAGAGCAGATAGAGGCGCAGGGCTTTACATTGAGCCGCTGGCTGGGAAAACGCTGCATATACCCGCAGATAGTGGCAACAGCCACAAACCAGAGTTTAATAAATACTATGGTAACGAAAAACTGCGGCAGCGGGGCAGCAGAGAAAAGGCGGTTTAAACAGTTTGAAACGCTGACGCAGGAAACCATAGCAGGCAGTCAAGTGGAGTATTCTAACCAAGTGTGTGCTAATCTGGGGACAGAAGTAAAAGCACGGGCGCAGGCTGGAAAACTGGGCTATGACATTTTGATAAACGAAAGAGAGAAGAAATACGGCTTTTATCTGTATAAGGGCAAAGACCTTACAGCGAAAAACGACGAGGGTAACACGCCCTGCATATTTTCAAGAGATTTTGACAATGTAAACGAGCAGGAATATACAGCTAGTATAGAAAACTGCGGCAATTTTATTTATGTGCAGGGAGCAGCAGACGACAGCGGCAGCCAGCCTATTGTAACCGTGGACGGAGAGGGAGCGACGGGCATAGAGCTGGACGAGGTTTTTTGTGATGCCACAGACATTGCACGCAAATACCAGAGCGGGGAAACAGAGATAACGATACCGCTTAGCGAATATTTGCAGATGCTTAAGACAAGGGGAGAAACAGAGTTAGAGGGATACGGGAAAAACATAAATTTTGTATCGACCATTAACACAAACTCAAACCTAAAGTTTAAGGTTGATTTTGACTTAGGGGACAGAATTACTTGCAAAGAGGAAAAATGGGGTATACAGATAGATGCACGGATAACCGAGGTAAAAGAGATTTACCAAAAAGGCACAGAAGAAATAGAGGCAACATTTGGGGAAAGCCTGCCTACTCTGGTGGATAAAATTAGGAAAGTGAGGTAAGGACAATGGCAAATTGTTTACCATTCAATGCAGTATATGACGGCGAAAATTACGACAGGGTATATAAAGCCGAGGACTGGGCATGGTATTTTGCTACATTCATTGCAAACGGTATTTTCCCAAAACCGAGCGACGGGCTGCAAGTGATTGCGTACAGTGGCATGGAAATAAAGGTAAATGCGGGTTTTGCGTTTATTAACGGGTATGCCTTTAAAAACCCAGCCAGCCACAGTATAAGGCTTGACATGGCAGAGGGTGCGCTTAACCGTGTAGACAGAGTGGTAGTGCGTTGGGACTTGCCGCAGCGTGATATTTACATAGCGGTACTGAAAGGCACACCGTCTGCAAAACCACAGCCGACAGCAGTAACACGTAGTACGGAAATATGGGAGCTGGCGCTTGCGGATATTTACGTAGGAAAAGGTGTTACAAAGATACAGACCAAAGACATAACAGACCAGAGATTTAATAGCAGCGTGTGCGGTATTGTAACTGGAACGGTGGAAGAGATAGACGCAAGCGTACTGACAAAGCAGTTTGACGACTTCTTTAAGACCTATAGCGCAGCGGTGCTGGACGAGTTTAGCGTATACAAGCAGAATATGGAAAAGTACCTTAAGGACATTGCCGGGGTATATGAGCAATACGTAAGCAAGACAGAGAGCTTATTTGCAGAATATGAGAATAAGTTTAGCGAGCGTTATACCAGCTTTGAGAGTACCTTAGATAAATGGGACGAGGAACTTTTAAGAGCCTATACAGAATTTATGGCAAAAATTCAGCTTTTCCAGACAGAGGCAGAAGCCGAGTTTAATACATGGTTTGAGGGCATTAAGGACAAGCTGGGGGAAGATATTGCAGGCAGTCTGCAACTGCAAATTGAAGAACTGGCAGCCACGATAGACGGGATGCGGCAGCAGGCAGAGGAAAGCGGAAAGGAAACAAAAGAGGCGCTGACAGAGCTTGACAAGAGGCTTACTGCGGTAGAAAACGGCTGGGGTATCAATTATAACCATGATGCAGTATTAGGCTTGTGCTATATGGGTGCAGCATGGTTGAGCCAGCATTACGAAAGAACAGAGGAAACGGCAGTATTAGGAGTTGCATATATTGGTAATTCCTATCTTGCAAATACATTTTAGGAAAGGCGGATACTATGAAAGGATTTCCAAAGACATTAAAAACAAAAGCGGATTATTACAACTGCCTTGCAATGGTAGCAGCTGGGGAACTGGACGCAGCGGACTTAGAAAGAAAAATTGAAAGTCTGGAAAAACAAAGGTATATCCAGTGCGCCGTAGTAGAAACTGCGCCGGAGAAAAAGGCGGTAATAATTTATTACTGCGCAGAGGCGGCAGAGGGCATGGTATTTGATGCGGACGGAGTGACCGGGACGGTAACGGCAGTTACGCATATTCAGAGCGAAAAAGCAAGGGAAATGGAAGAAAACGGGAACGACAGAACCGTATTAACGCTGTCTAAGGGCGTAGAGGCGGCAGGCGGTGTAATTGCGCTGGAAACGGCAGCAATGGTAGCAGGAATGACAGCAGACGATATTAAGGCACTGAAAGGAGTTTTAAAACAGTATGAGTAGATTATTGGTGGACGACGTAACAAAAACAGACCGCAGGGCGCTTTTGAATGTAAATAAAATGGCAACAATCAGCGACATTGTAGCGCCGACAAGAGAGTATCTGCGTGCAAGCGGCGCAGACGAGCTGACAGTAGAGAGCGGCTGCGTAATTGCTGTAGGCGGCGCAGGCATCTTTAAGACCGCAGAAACGAAACTTACGGCGGCTAATCTGGATGCTGGGGCAACGTTTGCCGTTGGAAATGATTACTATGTGTATATCTGCGACAGCAGGGTAGATGCGCAGGACGAGCAGTATGTTATTTCCCTTAACTCTACATATCCGAGCGGCTGGAACGCAAGCAACAGCCGTAAAATTGGCGGTTTTCATTATGGACGCTGCCGTAAGGTAAACAGCAACTTACAGCCAGTAAACAGCAGCGGTGCGCTTTTCGGTACTGGCTGGGAAAGTGCAGTAAGCAACGGGATTGTACCACGCAGCGTATGGACTATGGGACACCGCCCAAAATGCAACCCGGAGGGAATGGTATATTTAGGCGGCGGCACATGGGTAGACATTTACCTTAATTCAGACGACGGGGCAGAGGGCTTAAAATCAGAGTATAATTGTGCGCCTATGACTGGCACAGAGGGCATGAACTGGTACAGATTTACAGAAAGGCTGATGAAGAGCGGCAAGCGTATGCCGGATTACAGCGAGTTTTGCGCCTATGCTTTTGGCAGCCCGCAGGGATTGGCAGAGAATAATACAAACGCATGGAGTGCAAGCTCAAATACACAGCGTGGAGTAACAGGCAGCGTAGTAAATGCAGTTTCTGCCGTGGGCTGTGTAGATGCCGTAGGGCGTGTATGGGAATGGCTTAACGATTTGATTACCAGAGCAGAACACGTAACAAATAAAGATTACCATGCAAGCGAGGGCTGGGGCTGGGACTTAAAAAGCCCGTTACGTGATGAGGGTACAAAGTACGACGTTGGTAATATCTATCAGTATTACGCTTATTCTTTGGCAGCGCTGATAGCGGGCGGCAACTGGAGCGATGGCGTTGATGCGGGCGCGCGTGCCGTGATTTGCTACTATTGCCCGTGGCGTGTCCACGCGAGGATCGGCGTGCGTGGGGCGTGTGACAGTCTGTAGACGGCGGGCGAAAGCCCAGCCGCTACAAGAGGGTTGAGAAATGACGACCAGAGATAAAAGCGACAGACTACACCAGAAAATATATGATTTTCTGCTATACATTTATCCATTGCTAAGCAAATATCCGAAGTATGAAAAATTCAGCCTACAGACAGCGACCAGAAACGCAATACTGGAAATGCTGCAAGACGTTATCAAGTGGCAGAAAACGGCGACGAAAAGCCACCTATATGCAGCAGATACAGCATTGCAGCAAAGTAAGGAATTGCTGCGGCTGGCAAATGACTTAGGATATAGCGCAATGAACGCCCAGCATTACGGCGTAAGCTGTAGGAAACTAAAGGAGCTGGGCGTAATGCTGGCAGAGATTATAGAAGAGGTAAAGGCTACAAAGTAGCGTAAATATGGGGCAGCTGCTTACTACAGCCCTTTGGCAGCGCTGATAGCGGGCGGCAACTGGAACAATGGCGTTAATGCGGGCGCACGTGCCGTGAATTGCAACAATTACCCGTGGAATGTCAACACGAATATCGGCGTGCGTGGGGCGTGTGACTTAGTGAGAGCATTTTAGGCGCAGTGTTTTACGAAATGCTGGCAAGGACTTTATATTAGGCAGACGATTAATAGTCTATAGTCAGAGTGGCTGTCCCGCCGCAAGGCAAAGAGAAAAAGTAGGGCTGCTGGTTAGTAGCTGCGGCGAAAGGCAGGAGCTTTTTAATGAAGAGGATAGGATATACAAAAGACCGGGACGGAAAAACAATTACGCTTATTGGGGCTATGGCAGATTGCGGGAACGTACAGAAAGCCTATAATAAGGCGAGAAAATGTAAGAGGTACAGAAAAGACGTACTGATATTTACCAAAGACAAAGAGGAAAATTTAGACCGGGTACGCAATGACATTTTAGGGCTTGCCTATGAGCCGGGAGAGTATCGGTATTTTAAAGTATATGAGCCGAAAGAGAGGCAGATAATGGCGCTGCCATTCTATGACAGAGTGGTGCAGCACGCTATAAACAATGTGTTAGAGCCTATTTTTAACAAACGGTTTATTTCCCATTCTTACGCCTGCCGGAAAGACAAAGGTATGCACGCTGCCTCTGATGCGCTGCAATGCTGGCTATACGACTGGGACAAGTACCATAAAGACCAGCCACTATACGCAATCAAAGCGGACATACACCACTATTTCCAGAGTATCACGCATGAGATACTTAAGGCAGAAATCAGAAATATTATCAAGGACAAGCAAGCGCTTGTATTGATAGAGCGGATAATAGACCATAACGGGCAGATGCCGGACGGCGTAGGGATACCAGTAGGAAACCTTACAAGCCAGCTGTTTGCTAATATTTATCTCAATAAGTTAGACCAGTACGCAAAGCATACGCTGGGCGTTGGTATGTATGTGCGGTATATGGACGATTTTATAATACTTAGCCCAGACAAGGAAAAGCTGCGGTACTGGCTGGCAGAAATTGAAAGATTTTTAAGGGACGAGCTGCGGTTAGAGCTGAACCCTAAGACAACGATTTTAGCCGCAAAGAACGGAATAGATTTTGTTGGATACAAACACCGGGCAACACATAGGAAAGTACGACCGGATAGCATTAAGCGTATCAAGAAAACCATTAAGAAATACGAAAGAGGAAAGATTACAAAAGAGCAGTTACAAAAGAGTATACAGAGCTGGACGGGACACGCAGGACACGCCGACAGCTACAACTTACGAAAGAAAATAATCATACTGGCGCAGGCAGCGGAAAAGAAAGGGGGCAGCATTTCATAAATGGCAGGAAACGCCTTACTAAAGACGCTGGAAGAACAGCAGAAAACTATACAGCAGCAAAGTGCGCTGATTGTGGAACTGGTAGAGATGCTGGAACAATGGGAGCAGACGGCGGGCTATGATGCAAGAGAACTGAAAGAAAGGGCAGCAAGATTGTGGGTAAATGGTGGAGAAACCGAGACAGAATACGGGTAAGCGGAAATGAGGCGCTGGTAGTAGAACTGGAACGGATTAGAGACGAGGACGACAGACAGAACAAAAGAATTGCAGTTATTGAAGAGGATACAAAAGCAATACATAAGCTGACTGCATCTATTGAAAAGTTAGTGATACAGATGCAGGATATGCTATCAGAACAGAAAGAACAGGGCGAGCGTATCAGACGGTTAGAGGAAGAACCGGGGAACGCATGGAACGAAGTAAAGAAAAAAGCCATTGATACCGTTGTAGGGTTGGTGGCTGGTGCATTGGCAACGGGGCTTATTTACATGATAGCCCAGAATATGTAAAGAAAGGACAAAGCATTATGAAAAAAATTGATTGGGTAAGGAAGTTGACAAGTAGAAAATTGTGGACGGCGGTAGCGTCGTTTGTTTCCATGATGATTGTAGCGACTGGCGGCGCAGAAAATACCGCAACACAGGTAACAGCGCTGATTATGGCGGGAGCGTCTGTAGTGGCTTATATCATTGGAGAGGGGCTTACAGACAGTGCAAATATTGGACTTGAAGAGGGAGAAGTAACAGAAGAGTAAGACAGAGTAGCACGGAGCGCTTGCGGAAAACCGCAGGCGCTTATTTTAATTCAGAAAGGGCATAAAGAGTATGAAGAAAATAAACAGACTGATAAGCGGATACAATCATAATCAGGGAAGTATTTCACGCATTAAATACATTGTAATTCATTACGTAGGCGCATTGGGCGGCGCAAAGGAAAATTGCCAGTATTATGCCGGGGGAAACCGTAACGCCTCTGCTCATTATTTTGTAGGGTTTGACGGGGAGATATGGCAGAGCGTAGAGGACGCTAATATAGCGTGGCACTGCGGGGCAAGCAGCTATAAGCATGGGGAGTGCAGAAACGCTAACAGTATCGGTATTGAGCTTTGCGTAAGAAAGAGAAATACAGCCAGCATGGGCGCAACAGATAAAGACTGGTATTTTGAGGACGCAACAGTAGAGGCTGCGGCAGAACTAACACGGTATTTAATGGATAAGTACAATGTGCCTGCGTCTAATGTTATCCGGCATTATGACGTTACGGGTAAGATTTGCCCGAACCCGTATGTATATAATACAACAGCGCATACATGGGACGAATTTAGAAAGAAAATCAGCGGGGGAGCAGCAGCACCGACTACAGATAAGCTGTACCGGGTGCGTAAGAGCTGGGAAGATGCAGCAAGCCAGCTGGGAGCGTTTGAAGAGCTGGAAAACGCAAAGAAAGCGTGCAAAGCGGGGTATACAGTCTACGACTGGAACGGCAAAGCGGTATATCCGAAAACGAGCGAAAGCAAGCCGGATACTGGGAACGTACAAGAAAAAGAAATCTGGGACTTTTTCACGAAAAAAGGGTTAAATGCCTATGCAGTGGCTGGCTTAATGGGAAATCTGTTTGCAGAAAGTGGGCTTAATCCATGTAATTTGCAGAATACCTATAATAATAAGCTGGGAATGGGAGACGAAGAGTATACAAAAGCTGTAGACGCTGGCAGCTACGGTAATTTTGTAAATGATAGTGCAGGCTATGGGCTGGCGCAGTGGACTTTTTACACCAGAAAGCAGGAACTTTTTGATTATGCGAAAGCTGCGGGCGTGTCTATTGGAAACCTTGCTATGCAGCTTGCCTTTTTGTGGGAAGAATTGCAGGGGTACAAGTCTGTTATGGATACTCTGAAAAATGCAACGTCTGTACGTGCTGCGTCTGATGCGGTGCTTACTGGGTACGAAAAGCCAGCAGACCAGAGCGAAAACGTAAAGAAACAGCGGGCAGGATATGGCGACGGATACTATAGAAAATACGCAGGGGGAGCGGTAGCGCCTGCCATTAAAAAGCTGTACCGTGTGCGCAAGAGCTGGAAAGATGCAGCAAGCCAGTTGGGAGCGTTTGAAGAACTGGAAAACGCAAAGAAAGCGTGCAAAGAGGGGTATACAGTCTATGACTGGGACGGAAAGGCGGTATACAGTAAGCAGACAACAAAGAAACTGCCGTATAAAGTGCAGATTGACGTTGACGACCTTAGAATAAGAACAGGAGCGGGCATAGGTTACGCAGTAACGGGGGAATATACGGGCAGAGGCGTATTTACGATTGTGGAAGAAAAGGCAGGAAAGGGAAGTACGGCAGGCTGGGGCAAGCTGAAAAGCGGCGCTGGCTGGGTAAGTCTTGATTACTGCACAAAGCTGGTATAAGTGTTTGGGCGTGTCGGTTCGTGTACGGCACGCCCTTATTTTTTTACATATTTATCTGAAAAAGTGTTGACAATATACCCAAATGGGTATATAATTAAAACATGGAAAGGAGAAAAGAACAAATAAACGCAAAGCGTTAGAAAGGAGAAACGGCACAATGGGTAAGAAAAAGAAACATAAGAAAAAGCCTATCAAATGGCAAGCGCTGGCAGCAAATGCACTGATAGACTTAATCGTAGGAACGATACTTATAATAATAGATAACCTATTAAATTAAGTATCAGGTGGGCGAAAGCCCACCGCCTACTTAGAATATAACATAAACCCAAAGCCGAGTAAAGAGCATGATTTTAAAATTAGGTATTTTTCTGGTAGCAGTAGGCGCAGTAAAGTTATGCGTAGCACTGGTATTAAGAGCCAGAGAGAAAAGAGGTAAAGTATGATAGGAGAAAATATTAGAAAAGCAAGGAAAGCGGCGGGCGTTTCTCAAAAAGAACTTGCGGAACGCCTGCAAGTATATCAAAAGGATATTAGCCGCTGGGAAAATGGAGAACGCACGCCAACTATGGAAGTGTTTACAAAAATCTGTAGAGAGCTTAACGCCTCTGCTGATGAAATTTTAGAATTAAAATAAAAACGAAAGAGAGGGCTTATTATGGGAAAAAGAAAAATGATTTTTTATGGAGTAGCTGCATTATTTGCAGTAAGTGGAGTAGCTGCGCTGCCGTCCGGGAATATTACGGGCGGGGTGGGCTGTCTGGTAATTGCCGCAGTGTGTGCGTTTGCAGGAGCGAAAGGGAAAGCAGAACAGCAGGCAGACAAAAAGCCAGCGCCACACGTTGCGCCTGCATCTACAAATGAGAGGATAGCAGAAACGATACGAACAAAATTAGTGGGCGTTACTTATGATAATGAGGACGGAGAAAACAGACAAGATATTTTAAGCAGCATGACGGGAAGCGAAGAGATAGAGGTAGAAAAGTATATTTTCAATGGAGAGCCTGCCGCATACGTGAAATGTGGTAATAAGGTGCTGGGAAACCTTGCAGCAGAGCTGGCAAAAGATTTAGAGGGAAAATACCCAGATGCCCGATATACCGCAGAAATACTGGAAATTTCTGGGGGGGGGGGTACACACGTTCGGTTGCAACATTGAGTTAAACATTATTGTAGAAGAACGTAAAAAAGCACAGCAGCCAGCAGGAGAAACAATAGTATACGTAGACCAAAGCAGCAAGAAGTACCATAGTAAGCCTACTTGCTCTGGCATGAAAAATGCAAAGGGCATACCACTAAGCCAAGCGAAAAAGAAATATACAGCTTGTAAGAAATGCTGCAAATGGGGTTAAGAGCGTAAGCCGCAGACTTGTAAAAGAGTTTGCGGCTTTTCGTCGTATATAGAACAAAAGAGAGGTAGAGAAAATGGCAAAGGGCTTTAAGCATCTGACAAAGGCAGATAGGATAAAAATAGAGGCGCTATTAAAGGCAGGACACACCATAAAGGAAATTGCAGACTTACTGCACGTACACCGCAGCACGATATACAGAGAAGTAAAGCGGGGGATATTTACGGCGCTCAATTCAGACCTTACGACAGAGGAACGCTATAGCCCAGATATTGCCGAAGATAAGTATAGAGAAAATTTGAAAAGTAAGGGCGGGGTACTTAAAATAGGGAATGACATAAAACTTGCGAATTACATAGAGGACAAAATAATAAATGAAGATTATAGCCCAGCAGCGGTACTGGGAGAAATTAAGGCGCAGGGAAAAGAGGGGGAATTTAAAACAACGATATGCGTAACCACTCTTTACAGCTATATTGATAAGGGGATATTTTTAAGGCTGACAAATAAAAATCTGCCAGTGAAGAAAAATAAAAAGCGGAAATATAACAAAGTGAATAAGCAACAGACCAGAGCGGCAGCAGGCACAAGCATTGAAAAGCGCCCGGACGAGGTGGAAGAGCGTAAGGAGTTTGGACATTGGGAAATGGACAGCGTAATAGGTAAACGTGGAAAATCAAAAAATAGTCTGCTTGTACTGACGGAAAGAAAGACCAGAGCGGAAATTATTTTTAAGCTGCCAGAACACACGGCAGCAGAGGTGGTAAGCGCAGTAGACAGATTAGAGAGAAAATGGGGAGAACTATTTAAGCAAGTATTTAAGACGATAACAGTAGACAACGGCAGCGAGTTTGCATATTGTGAGGAATTGGAACGCTCTATATTGAATGAGGGAGAGCAACGAACAAAGCTATATTATTGCCACCCGTATAGCAGTTGGGAACGTGGGACAAATGAGGTTACAAATAAACTGGTGCGCCGGAAGATACCAAAAGGGGAAAACTTTGACAGCAAGACTGACGAAGAGATACAGAATATAGAAAACTGGATAAACAACTACCCACGCCGTATACATGAATATAGGACAGCAGGGGAATTATTCACGGAAGAGGTAAGAAAAATAGGATAGAAAAGAATTTAAAAAAGTGTCGCATTTAATATTGACATTTTTAAAAACAACGATTTCTATAATAATGCTTGCATTTATAAAAATCATATGCTATAATTTAAAAGCTGTTTGAATTTGTAAAACGCAAAATAAAGATAAATAACAAACGATAGAAGAGGTGAAAAAGATGAAAGAAGGAATCCATCCAAACTACCAGGAATGTACAGTAGTATGCAACTGTGGAAATACATTTAAAACAGGCTCTACAAAGAAAGAACTCCACGTAGAAGTTTGCTCTAAATGTCATCCTTTCTATACAGGACAGCAGAAAGCTGCACAGGCTCGTGGACGTATTGATAAGTTCAACAAAAAATACGGCATGGACAAATAAAAAAACGGGAGAGGCTGAGGTTTTAGGACTTCAGCCTCTTATTGTATATCCTGAGCAGTATAGTATCTGCTTTGGCAAATCGCTGCTGCTTTTGGGGATTTGTATGATATGGAGGTATAGATGAAATCATCTAACATCGGCGGACAGGCAGTCATGGAAGGCATCATGATGCGTCATCAGGATCAATACTCCATAGCTGTCAGAAAGCCGGACAAAGAGATTGAAGTTAAGATAGAAGACTACAAGAGTTTTATTAAGAACAAAAAGATACTCTCTCTTCCTATTATCAGAGGCGTGTTCAATTTCATTGATTCGCTGGTAGTGGGCACAAAATGCCTGATGTACTCCGCAACCTTCTTTGAGGAGGAAGAGGAGGAGATTAAGAAGAGAGAAGCCCTGAATCAGGAAGAACGGGAAAAATACGACGCAAAACAGAAGAAACAGGAAAGTATCCTTATGACAGGAACCGTGATCTTTTCTGTGATCCTCTCTGTAGGTCTGTTCATGGTGCTGCCGTATCTGATCGCCAGCCTGCTGCACAAGGTAGGCGCTTCGGAGACAGGGGTGACCCTGGCGGAGGCGCTGGTGAGAATCCTGCTCTTTTTGGGATATCTGCTTTTGATTTCCAAGATGGAGGATATCCAGAGAGTGTTCATGTACCATGGGGCAGAGCACAAGTGTATTAACTGTGTGGAACACGGAAAGGCCCTGACCGTGGAAAACGTTATGGAGAGCTCCAGACTCCACAAACGCTGCGGGACCAGTTTTCTGTTTTTTGTCATTGTTGTGAGTATCATATTTTTCCTGGGATTTTTTGCTGTTGTGCCGGTACATACCATGTGGCTGCGGGTTGTGATCCGTATTCTGCTGGTGCCGGTGATCGCCGGTATTTCCTATGAAATTATCAGGCTGGCGGGAAGAAGTGAGAATCCTGTGGTGTGTGCGCTTTCGAAGCCGGGTATGGCTATGCAGAAGCTGACTACAAAAGAACCCACACCGGATATGGCGGAGGTTGCCATCGCGGCGGTGGAGGCAGTCTTTGACTGGAAGGCATATCTTCTGGAAAATTTCCCGGATGCCCGTGAGAAGATCGCACAGGCGGAAGAAGACCGTATGACCGCTTCACACAGATGTGAAACAGGAGAGGGCTGTTATGCAGACGCATAGAGAACTTCTTCTGGAGGGAAGAAAGACACTGGAAGAAGCCGGAATCGCAGACAGTACAACTGATGCATGGCTTTTGATGGAATATATAACAGGCATGACACGGGCTTCCTATTTTATGAGGGAGAACGAGGAAATGTCCCGGGAGCAGGCAGAGAAATACAGGGAGATGATCAGGAGACGTGCACAGCACATTCCTCTCCAGCACATCACCCACGAGGCCTGGTTCTATGGATTGAAATTTTATGTGGATGAGCATGTGCTGACTCCACGGCAGGATACGGAAGTTCTGGTAGAGGAAGTGCTCCTCGAAGCCGGGAAGATGCAGGCGGGCAGCAGCAGATCCAGGATTCTGGATATGTGCACAGGCAGCGGCTGCATTTTGCTGGCTCTTTTGTCCGTTTTAAAAGAAGCGGAGGGGGTTGGAGCGGATTTATCCGAAGAAGCCCTTGCTGTGGCAGCAAAAAACAGCAGAGAGCTGGGAATACCGGCTGTATGGAAAAAAAGTGATCTATTTGCAGATATCAGTGGAACATATGACATTATTGTTTCCAATCCGCCATATATAGAGAGCCATGTCGTTGACAGCCTGATGGAGGAAGTAAGAGACCACGAGCCGAGAATGGCCCTTGACGGGACTGCGGACGGCCTGTATTTTTACAGAAGGATATCAGGCGAGGCGGGGGATCATCTGAAGCCCGGAGGGATTCTGGCTTTTGAGATTGGATATAACCAGGGCGGCCCGGTGCGCCTTATGCTGCAGGACGCCGGATATACAGAGATAAGAGTAGTGAAGGACCTGGCAGGCCTTGACAGGGTGGTGCTGGGAAGAAAGAAACAGGAGGAACACCATGTTTGATAAGTTAGATGATATTTTGATTCGTCTGGAGGAGATTTTAAATGAGTTAAATGAGCCTACAGTTGCGAATGACACGGCGCGCTTCCAGAAGCTGATGAAGGAACAGAGCGATCTGCAGCCCATAGCGGACGCGTATCGTGAATATAAAAATTGTAAACAGACAGTAGAAGACAGCCTTATGATGCTGGATGAAGAGTCAGACCCGGAGATGCGCGAGATGCTCAAAGAAGAACTCTCAGACGCCAAGAAGCGTATTGAGGAGCTGGAGCGCGAGCTGAAGATCTTACTTCTGCCGAAGGACCCCAATGATGAGAAGAACGTTATTGTGGAAATCAGAGCAGGTGCAGGCGGAGACGAGGCAGCGCTTTTCGCGGCGGAGATCTACCGTATGTATGTGAAATTTGCGGAGTCCCAGAACTGGAAGACAGATATGATGAGCCTCAATGAGAACGGCATCGGCGGTTTCAAAGAGGTCACTTTCATGATCAACGGAAAAGGCGCTTATTCCAGGCTGAAGTATGAAAGCGGTGTACACCGCGTCCAGCGTGTGCCTGAGACAGAGAGCGGCGGCCGTATCCATACCTCCACCATAACGGTGGCGATCATGCCTGAGGCAGAGGAGATTGACTTCCATCTTGATATGAATGACTGTAAGTTCGACGTATTCCGTGCTTCCGGAAACGGCGGTCAGTGTGTCAACACCACAGACTCTGCGGTACGTCTGACCCATATCCCCACAGGAATCGTCATCTCCTGCCAGGATGAAAAGTCACAGCTCAAGAACAAAGACAAAGCGCTTAAGGTGCTTCGTTCCAGACTGTATGAGATGGAGCTGGAGAAGCGCCACGACGAGGAGGCAGAAGCCAGAAGAAGCCAGGTGGGTACCGGGGACCGCTCTGAGAAGATCAGAACTTATAATTTCCCCCAGGGACGTGTGACAGATCACAGGATCAAACTGACACTGCATCGTCTGGACGGTGTGCTGAACGGTGATCTGGAAGAGATCATAGACAGTCTTACGGCTGCAGACCAGGCGGCTAAGTTGACGAAAATGAATGATAAATAACATAAGACAGCCGTTGTGCTGTGAAAAATGGGGCTGCTGCACCGGTGAATAATAGGTGTAGCAGCCCCATTTTATAATTGTACGGTGTTTTAAAATGCGAACTTACATTATTTTCCATCTGCCTGTCAACTATTCTTTTTTATTTTTATATCTGTTATAATCAAATTATATATAATGTAGAGGGCGGATGATAAAATGAAAATTAAAATGAAAAACTGGTTTTATAAACTAAAGTTATATCCATCTTTGATGCTGACCTTCAACAGTATCTTTATATTGGCAGTTCTTATAATCTTAGCCACTTCGGCAATCATAACAGGTAAAATAACCGTGAAAAACTATTCAACATATGCTTCGCAGTTCATTCAGGACCTATCAAGGAATGTGGAATATATTACAACTGATGTAGAGAATAAATCACGATTTATTCTTTCAGACTCCAGCATCCAAAATATGCTGACAGCAGAACATCAGAATCCCTCCTATAATAATATTTTGCAGCAGGCTAAGGAGGAAATCACCAGATTGATTATGGAACAGGATTATATTGAATCACTCTCTGTTTTTGATTTAAACGGAAATGGTTTTACAGTTGGGGATAGTCCTTCTTATATCAGCAATCTGTCAGTATGGAAGAAACAGAGCTGGTACCCTGATGTGATTCAGAAAAAAGGGAATTTTATATGGGTAAGTTCTGATTTTAGTGGAATCAGAGAACAGAAAAATAAAATTTTGTTTGCCAGAGTGATTAATAAAAGAGACACTGTAGACGGAATTGGAATTCTCATGGTTGTTCTTGACAATGAATATCTGTCTAAAATGGTAGATAGCCTGAGCAATCCTGCTATAGGGGAATTTTATATATATGGGGGTGAGAGCGAGTTATTGTTTGGACCTGAAACAGAAAATCAGGAAGTACAGGAGTTCATAAGCGAAATAAAAGCTGCAGAAAAAGAAGAAATAGACAGTAAAAGAAATGGAAAATATTTTGTTACAGGATGTTATGACACTCACATGGAATGGAACTATTTGTGTGTAGGCATGGTGAGTGCTGTCCTGAGCAGTCAGTGGATTAATATCCTAATCGTGGCGCTTGTCACATGTTTCGTGATCATCATTGCCTCTTACATATACAGCCGGTTTTCGCATGGCGTTACGCGGGAGCTTCAAAATCTGAATGAGATTATGGGGCGCGCAGAGGACCAGAACTTTAAGGAAGAGATTAAAATCAGAAGGATTGATGAGTTCATTCAACTCGGAGATGCGTACAATAGGTTGATCAACCGCATACATATTCTTGTAAACGAGGTCATGAGGGAAAAGTTAAATGCAAAGCAGGCCCAGCTTGAAAACCTGCAGGCACAGATCAATCCTCATTTTCTCTATAATACGCTGGACTGCATCAGTTGGAAGGCAATGGCAAATGACCAAACAGAAATAGCAGAAATGATTCAGTGCCTTTCCAAAATGTTCAGGTTCAGTTTGGGCAGGGGAGAAAAAGAAATTGAGCTGTCAAAAGAAGTGGAAAACACCAGAAACTATCTCCTGCTGCAGAAAAAAAGATTTGAGGATAAGCTGGTATACCTTATTGATATACCGGAGTCTGTGATGAAATACCGGGTTATCAAATTTTTTCTTCAGCCGTTGGTGGAGAACAGTATCCTGCATGGCATTCAGTCAAAACCTGAAAAAGGATATATTGGTATCTCAGCCGAGGAAGAGGATAGAGAACTGGTGATTTGTGTCTGGGATAACGGAACAGGAATCGATGAGAAACAGGTTGCTGTGCTGCTGGACGGAAATACCTATGATAACAGCGGAAAAAGGCACAGACATGGCATTTATAATGTAAATGAACGATTGAAAATGCGTTACGGGGAAGACAGCGCATTGAGGTTCGAGAACCGGAAAAATGGAGGGACGAAGGTCACTATACGGATTCCTGTAGAAAAACTGAGGCAGGACGATTAGGGAAGGAGCAGAGGAAGCAATGTATCAGGTGTTATTGGTGGATGATGAGCCTGTGATTCTGAGAAACATAAGCAAAGTCATTGATTGGGAAAAATTCGGGTTTTCTATCTGTGCAACGGCAGAATGTGGAGAGGAAGCATGCAGATTACTGAAGGAGTACAGGCCGAACCTTGTGATAACCGATGTGATGATGCCGCAGATGAACGGTATTGAGCTGGCAGAATTTATAGGAGAAAATTACCCAAAAACAGAGGTTATCATAATCAGCGGATATGATGAGTTTGATTTTGCCCGTTCTGCCATGCGGGCAGGGGTCATGGAATATATTATGAAACCCACTAAAAAAGAAGAGCTGGAGCAGGCTCTGCAGAAGGTCTATGAAAGGATTCAGAGAAAAGCGGACCTGGAGAGAAATATCAGGGAACTCAGGGAAGAGGCAGAGAAAAATATTCCCATACTGAAAAACCAGTTTTTTAGTGAATTGGCAGATAAAATTATTCCAGAGGGGCAAAACCTGATGGAGAGTCTGAAGTATTATGGTTCAGAACTGAAAGGAGACCCATTCAGACTCTGGTGTTTTGATTTGGACCGGGAAGAAATTTGTGACACTATACCTGAAATGCGTGAACTGTTGTGGGTACAGTTGAGGATGATCATCAGAGAAAATACCAAAGGGCTGTTTGTCAGTGATTCTTTTGTAAAGGGAAAGCATTTGCTATATGTAGTTGAGGATTCTGATACACTGCCGGAGGGAAAATCCATGGAGGAACTGCTTGAAATTATACTGAGTGAGTTCAAAAATCTTACAAGAACTAGTTTGTCCGTGGGAGTCAGCTGTGTATATGAAGATTATCATAAATTATATATGGCGAGAAAGGACTGTGAGGCGGCTCTGGAGGAAAGATGCAATCTGGGAGAGGGAAGCTGTATTTTCTATGATGAGGTCAGAGTATTTTCAAATGAAAGTGTGGAATATGATCATGAACTTATGAACCAGATATGTATGAAACTCAGGGCTTTAAATAAAAAAAGTGCAGTTAAGCTGATTGAAAAAATATATGTGGAGATGAGAGAAAATAAAGCCATATACCAGCAGTTTTACAGCCAGACCATTCTTATCTTAACAGAGCTGTTTAATATCTCTCCGGATGAGGAGAGAAAGAAAAAAATCAGGGAAGTGATCGCTGCGCTTAATGACTATAAAACAGGCGATATGCTGAGAGACCTTGTTCTGGAAATTACAGAGGAGACCGTGGATGAAGCGGCAGCAGATTCGGCGGGAAAAAACAGGGAGATTATGGGGCAGATTGTACATTATGTGGACGAGCATCTTGGAGAAGAAATCTCCCTCGCAGATGTGGCTGACGCTGTTCATCTGAGTAAAAATTATTTGTGCAGTATATTTAAAAGAGAACAGGGTGAGACGTTCTTTTCTTATCTTACCAAAGTCAGGATGGATCGTGCGAAGCAGCTTCTGCGGAGGACGGAACATAAAGTTTATGTAATCGCTGAAATGGTGGGATATACGGATTATCCTTACTTTTCGCAGGTGTTTAAAAAACATACGGGAATTACCGCCGGTGAATACAGAGAAATTTATGCCGGTGAATAAAACCATGGGAAGAATAAAATAGGTTGCAGTTTTACAGAAAATGTAAGGCTGCAGCCTATTAATATATATAAAATAAAATGATGAATATATTTAACGCAGTCGGAATATATTCTATATTTTTCGTTAATCTGTAATGATAGAATCTAAACATAGATAAAACACGAATCAAGGAGGTAAGAAAATGGGAAAGACGAAAAAAATAAGTATGTTGTTGGGAATAACAGCAATGATTGGAACGCTGGCGGGATGCGGAGGCAATGATGAGGTAAATGATGCGGCTGGTAATGAAGGCAGTAAATCGGAAGCCAATGCCGAAATATCTATTTTGGTACATTTTGATCCGGAAACGGACAATCCCGCAAAGTTAGACAGTTTTCAGGAGGCTGCGGATAAGCTTGGTTATAAGATCAATATCGAGCGTGTGGACGATGCAACTTATAAAACAAAAATCAGGGTTATGCTTCAGGCAAATGAGCTGCCGGATTTGTTTTATACATGGGGAGGTTCTTATAGTGAACCTTTTTTAGCGGCGAATGCCCTTTATCCTTTAGAAGATGCGATTGAGGAATCCGGTTATAAACTTTATGATACCTATGCACAAAAGGACGAGAATGGTCATAACTATGTTGTGCCCACAGGGGCCCTGGAATCCTACTGTCTCTTTTATAACAAAGCAGTTTTTGAAGATATGGGCAAAGAGGTTCCTGCAGACTGGGAGTCATTATTGGATGTAGTAGATGCGTGCAATGCCAAGGGAATCGGGGCCATGGGACTTGGAGATAAAGATCGATGGGAAGGCGACCTCTTTTATAATATGATGGTGGTGCGGGAAGATGCAGATGCATTTGCAGACGCTATGAAAGACGGAGGTACTTTTACCAGTAAACCATTTGTGGAGGCTGCGGAAAAGGTGGAGACACTGATAGAAAGAAATGCATTTCAGACCGGTTATATGCAGGCAACACCATCAGAATGTGTAGAGCTGCTGAAAGCTGGAAAGATAGCAATGTATCCTACGGGTTCCTGGCAGGTATCCGCACTGCAATCTGATGAGAACTTAGGATGTACGGTATTTCCTAAAACAGGGGCAGAAGATCCATATCTATCCTGCTGTGGAAATGCTGCGGATGCGGGAATTGCAGTCAACGCGAATTCAGAGAACAAGGAAGCAGCAGCCAAACTGGCAGTGGAATACTCCAAGATTTTGAATGACCACCTTGCTGAAAACGGAGAGCAGACCTATTTTGAGACAGACATTGAAGAGGCCGGACAAACAGAAATGATGAAAACATATATCGAGAATTTCAAAAAAATGGAGAAAACACAGTTGTGGTGGTTCACATATCTGGATACTGCAATCGGTGAGCCTATGAGGGATTTATCCCAACAGCAATTTGCTGGCGAAGTGGACGCAGATAACTTTATCAAGCAGCTGGAAAGCATAATCAAAGGCGGATGATATAAAAGAAGTGCAGGGCTGTCCTTAAAATGAGGACAGTCCAGTTTGAAGGGGGAAGAAGAATGAAAAAAATGTTGTCCAACAAACCTGTTATTGCGCTGTTTATGATTCCGGGACTTCTTATATTCGCTTTTATTTTTGTTTATCCCATTTTGTATACCGTAAACCTGAGTTTTACATCATGGAAGGGAATCGGTCCGAAGGATTATGTGGGACTTCACAATTATATAAAACTATTTTCCAGTGACATGGTTTTTAGAAAAGCGCTTCTAAATACGCTGGTCATTCTGATAGTTGCAGTAATTGGGCAGTTAGTGCCAGCACTGTTTTTTGCCATGCTTTTATCAAGTATGAAAAAGAGAACGCGCTTTTTCAGAATCGCGTTCTTCATACCTGTGCTTTTATCTACCACAGCAATTGCGCTTATGTGGCAGAAAATCTACGATGTAAACTATGGACTTTTAAATGAATTTCTAAGAGTTGTAGGCTTGTCAAATTTTCAGCATGAGTGGCTGTCGGAAAAAGGTACCTGCCTGATCGCAGCCATTGTTCCGGTTATATGGCAGTGGATTGGTTACCACATGATTATTCTCTACGCGGGGCTAAAGGCAATCCCGGAACAATATGAGGAGGCAGCAAAACTGGACGGAGCCAATGGTTTTCAGGTAACATTCCGTGTTATTATTCCAATGCTTCGGGATATATTAAAAGTCTGCCTTGTGCTTGCTGTGGTGGGAAGCATTAAGATTTTCGACAATATTTATGTTATGACTGCAGGTGGTCCTTATAATCTTACAACAACCATAGCGATTCATATGTATAAGGAATCATTTTTGAAATTTAATTATGGTTATGGCAGTGCCATTGCAGTAATGCTCTGTGTGGTATGTATTGGGGTTTATCTGCTGATCAACAAGGTTATGTCAAGGGAACCCATGGAATATTGACAGGAGGAAATGGCAATGAAGAAGAAGAATACAGTCAAAATCATAATTTTAATAATATTTTCAGTGATTCAGATATTTCCGCTTCTATGGCTTATTAATTTTTCTCTGAAAAATAACAGTGAAATTTATACGGCCAGCTCATTAAGGCTGCCGGAAACTCCTGTATTTGGCAATTATGCGGAGGCATGGCTGAAAGGAAATGTGGCGGAATATTTTTTGAACAGTGTGCTGGTTACTTTTGTAAGTGTAGCCATCACAGTTGCGCTGAGCTGTATGATGGGATATGCGATCACGAGAATGAAATGGAGGGGAAGCAATGCCGCATTGGGATTCCTGATGCTGGGGATGATGGTTCCCATACATGCAACCCTGATTCCTCTGTTTTTGATCATGCAGAAAGCAGGACTGCTGAATACACATTGGTGCATCATTATCCCATATATAGCCGCGGGTCTGCCGCTGGCAGTATTTATAATCAGTAATTTTCTCAGAAGTATCCCTCATGAACTGGAGGAGGCCGCATTTATTGACGGATGCGGTGTGATCAAATCGTTTGTACATATTATTATTCCGGTACTGAAACCGGCAGTTGCCACTGTAGCTATCTTCACCTTCATGAGCAACTGGAACGAGTTTATTATGGCATCCACTTATCTGCAGACTTCTGAACTGTATACCCTGCCTATTGGTCTGACTGCTTTTCGAGGCGCCTATTCAACTGCACTGGGCCCCATGGCTGCGGCAATTGTCATAACGTGTATACCGCTGATTCTGTTTTATTGTATCTGCAGCGAGCAGGTGGAGAAAAGTTTTGCAGCAGGAGCTGTGTTAAAGTAAATAAATGTAAAGGAGATTAAAGACAATGCAGACATCAAAAGAATGTGTACTGAATGCCATAGAGGGAAAAGGACCTGACAGAATTCCCATCTGTCTGGATTTTGATTCAGACGCTTTGAATCAGGCAATCACAAAGGATATATTGAAGGAGTACGATGCGGACATTTACATTGTATCCAGCTATGACCCTGAATTTGTACCTGTTGCGGAAGGATACAGCCAGTGGGGATATAAGATGGAGACCTTTGGAGAGACTATGGGGGAGGTAAAGAATCCGCCTCTGGAGTCCTGGGATAATTTCGAGAACTGGAAAAATCATCTGCCGGATTTCACAGCGCCCAGCAGATATACAGAGGCCAAAAGGCTCAGGCAGCTTTATCCGGATAAGTTTCTGGTAGGGGGGCTTGGCATGATGATGGAAGAAATAATCAATCTGCGGGGATATGCCAACTGCATGGTGGATTATTATGAAGAGGAAGAAAATATAAACCGATTGATCGACTGTCTCTATGAAGTGGGAAAACAGATGGTGGACGGTTATGCTGAGGCCGGTATGGATGCTGTTATGGCATGGGAGGACTGGGGGCTGCAGAGAGGGCCTATGATGTCATACGGAATGTGGGAAGAGTATTATTATGACAGGATGAAGAGTTTTGTGGATTACATCCATAAAAAAGGAATGAAATATTTCCTTCACTCCTGCGGGCATATTACATACCTTCTGGACGTTTTTGTTGAATTTGGTGTGGACGTGATTCAGATGGACCAGCAGATGAATATGGGCTTGGAACTGCTGGGCAAATGGAACGGTAAGATATGTTTCCTGTGCCCTGTGGATATCCAGCATAGTGTGCAGATGACAAAGGAGGAGATGGGCAGCTATATCAGGGATATGGTACAGGCTCTGAGTACGGAAAAAGGAGGCTTTATGTACAAAGCTTATCCGCAGCCGGCGGCAATCCATATGACGGAAGCACAACTGAGACAGGAAATTGATTTTATGAAAAACTGCTGATGTAGCAAAGAATTAAAGTGGAACTGCCGGGCAAAAAGTATGGGATGATACTTTTTGCCCGGCATATTTTATTATGAAGAAAAAAGAGATATGCTGTTGCCTGCACGATAATTCCAGGTTGTATATGACAACACATCTATGATACAATAGGAAGCATAATCAGAGTTGCTTCCTGTTACCATAAGGAAAATGACATTGCATTTCCCGGTAAATTGTAATATATTATGGAAGTAAGTATTTTATGGTAAGAGTGGTAATTGGTATTCTGACGCCTGATCTCCAGGCGGACAGACTGGTAACATATAGAATTTATAAACGAGGAACGGGAGAAAAATCATGAAAAAAACAGCACTGGTAATCATGGCAGCCGGAATCGGCAGCCGCTTTGGAAAAGGAATCAAGCAGCTTGCAAAAGTGGGGCCGAGCGGTGAGATCATCATGGATTATTCCATTCACGATGCCCTGGAGGCAGGATTCAACAAAATCGTATTCATCATCAGGAAAGACATAGAGGAAGAATTCCGTGAAGTGATCGGAAACAGGATCGAGAAGGTGGCAGAGGTGGAATATGTATTTCAGGATCTGCAGGACCTGCCCGAAGGATTTACCTGCCCGAAGGAGCGCACAAAGCCATGGGGAACCGGACAGGCCATCCTGGCAGCCAGAGAAGTGCTCAAAGAGCCGTTTATCGTCATCAACGCAGACGATTACTACGGCAAGGAAGCTTATGTAAAGATCCATGACTATCTGGTGGAAGAGCATGAGGATACAGGTAAGCTGGATATCTGCATGGCCGGATTTATTCTGGAGAACACACTGAGCGACAACGGTTCTGTGACCAGGGGCATTTGCTCTCTGGATGAGAATAAGAATCTGGTGGGAATCGCGGAGACCTACAATATTAAGAAGACAGAAGAGGGTCCGGCCGTGGAGACAGAGGACGGCGGCCTTTGTATGCTGGACCCCAAGAACCTGGTATCCATGAATATGTGGGGGTTGACACCTGCATTTTTAAGAACACTGGAAGAGGGTTTTGTGGAATTCTTAAAGGAATGCGGTCCGGAGGATCTGAAGAAGGAATATCTTCTTCCCACTATCGTGGATAAGCTCATCAAAGAGAACAAGGCAGATGTGGCTGTGCTCAAGACACATGACACCTGGTTTGGCGTTACATATCAGGAAGACAAGGAAAAAGTAATGGAAGCTTTCGCAGATCTGGTAGAGCAGGGCGTATACAAAAAGGATTTATACGCATAGACAGGCAGTGCCGCAGGCATCCGGAATCCACAATAACAGTGACAAATCACAAAAAATGTGATATTTTATAATACGGTAACGAAAAGATAAAGAAATTGGACATTTGTATAAGGAGTCAGTTATGGGAAAATATTTTGGAACAGACGGTTTCCGCGGGGAAGCTAACGTAAACCTGACAGTAGAGCATGCATTTAAAGTGGGACGTTTCCTGGGATGGTATTTCGGACAGGAGCATAAGGCGCAGATCGTGATCGGCAAGGACACCAGAAGAAGCAGCTATATGTTTGAATATTCACTGGTTGCAGGTCTGACAGCGTCCGGCGCAGATGTATATCTTCTGCATGTGACCACCACACCCAGCGTTTCCTACGTTGTGCGCACAGAGAACTTTGACTGTGGTATCATGATCTCAGCCAGCCACAATCCATTCTATGACAATGGAATTAAGATCATCAACGGCAACGGACAGAAGATGGAAGCATCCGTTGAGGAGCAGATCGAAGCGTATATTGACGGAAAGGTACCGGAGCTGCCTCTGGCAAAGAGAGAGGATATCGGCCGCACAGTGGACTTCTCCGCAGGAAGAAACCGCTATATCGGATATCTCATCTCCATTCCGACACGTGCCTTTAAGAATAAAAGAGTGGGCCTTGACTGCGCAAACGGCAGCGCATCTGCCATTGCAAAGAGTGTATTTGATGCGCTGGGTGCCAAGACCTATGTGATCCACAATGACCCGGACGGAACCAATATCAATACAAACTGCGGTTCCACACATATTGAGGAACTGAAAAATTTTGTCAGGGAAAATCATCTGGATGTGGGCTTTGCCTATGACGGAGATGCTGACCGCTGTATTGCAGTGGATGAGAACGGCGATGAAGTGAACGGTGACCTGATCATGTATGTATGCGGAAAATACATGCAGGAGCAGGGCAAGTTAAACAACAACACTATTGTCACCACCATCATGTCCAACCTGGGTCTTTACAAAGCCTGCGAGAGAGAAGGTATTGCATACGAGAAGACAGCCGTTGGCGACAAATATGTCTGCGAGAATATGATGGCAAACGGCCACTCCATCGGAGGCGAGCAGTCCGGCCACATTATCTTCTCCAAACACGCCACTACAGGTGACGGCATTCTGACTTCCCTGAAGCTGATGGAAGTCATCATTGAGAAAAAACAGCCTCTCAGCATGCTGACCAAAGAAGTGAAGATTTATCCGCAGGTACTGAAAAATGTGCGGGTATATGATAAGAAGGAAGCCAGAGAGAATCCGGAAGTGGTGAAAGCCATTGCAGAGGTGGAAAAAGCCCTGGGCGATGACGGAAGGATTCTGGTGCGCGAGAGCGGTACAGAGCCTGTGATCCGCGTAATGGTGGAAGCAGCTTCCAATGAGATCTGTGAAGAAAATGTAGATAAAGTGATTGCTGTCATGAGGTCTGAGAATCTGATCGTACAGTAAACGAACGGGGAATTTATTTGTGAAGGGAAAATTTATTGTTCTGACAGGATGCATCCTCTGTCTTATGGCAGGATGCGGAAAAGAGACACCCAGCTATTATGAACTGGGCGCGGAAGATTTAGAGGGGAAAAAATATCAGAGTGCCATCGAAAACTTTGAGCTGGCCATCGCCGAGGAGAAATATGAGGTGGAGGCTCTCAGGGGAGAGGGCATTGCCTATCTGAAAATGGGAAAATACGAGGAGGCACAGCAGGCTCTGGAAAAAGCCAGGGACCTGGCCGCTGATTCGGAGAAGGCCATGAGAGCCGACATTTTGGCATATCTGGCTGTGGTGCAGTACCAAAGAGGCGACTTTGAGGGAAGTGCAGCCACCTGTGACCAGATGCTGGATGTGAAGAACAGTAAAGAGGGATATTTCCTCAGGGGAACGGCCTATCTCCATCTGGATCAGTATGACAAGGCGGCATCCGACTTTGGAAAAGTGGCTGCAGATTCCAAAGAGTATAATGACTATCTGGAAATCTACCGTGTATACGAAGAGTGTGACATGAAGGCTGACGGAGAGTCTTATCTGGAGATGGCCCTGGATATAGAGGCCGGTGATGAGCGGGACCACTATGACAGAGGCCGTGTCTACTACTATCTGGAGGAGTATGATAAGGCAAAAAAAGAGCTGACCACAGCCTACAATGACGGATATAAAGAGGCAGCCATTTATCTGGGCAAGGTATACGCGGAACAGGGCGATACGGCCAATGCCCGGGCAAATTATAAAGAGAGCCTGAGTGAGCAGTCACTACAGGCAAAAGCTTACAACGGTATGGCTTACTGCGATATCCTGGACGGAGACTATGACAGTGCCCTCTCCAATATTCAGAAGGGACTGGACACGGGGGACCAGGACGAGAAACAGGCACTTCTGTTCAATGAAATCGTGGCCTATGAAAAGAAGATGGACTATGCGTCTGCAAAAGAAAAAATCACCGCATATCTGGAGGCTTATCCTACAGATGAGAGAGCAGTGAAAGAAAATTATTTTCTGGAGACAAGGTAAAGAAACGCCGGATTTCCGATATATCAGAACAGAGTATGGCATAATACTCTGTTCTTTTATCTTTTTATACAGATAAAATCTGCTGCTGCATACAGAGGCGCCGGATACAGCGCTGCGGGCACCGGCAGAAAAATGAACACAGGAGGCAGGTTATGAAGAAGGTATGGCAGATATTCATCAGAGACTGCAGAAGGCTGCTGCGCAACCCCGTAGCAGTGATCGTGGCAGTAGGGATCTGCATCATTCCGTCACTGTACGCGTGGTTCAACATTGCAGCCAATTTTGACCCTTATGCAAGTACAGGGGATATCAAGGTGGCAGTGGCAAACAGTGATAAAGGCGCAGAGAATGAGCTGACAGGCAGACTGGATGCAGGCGGTGAGATCGTCAGCAATCTGAAAGAGAACGATGCGCTGGGCTGGGTTTTTACAGATGAGAAGAAGGCAGTGGAGGGCGTAAGATCAGGAGAATATTATGCAGCCATTGTCATTCCGGAAACCTTCAGCCGGGATATGCTGAGCATTGTAAGCGGAGACTTCCACAGGCCGGAATTTACATATTACATCAACGAGAAGAAAAATGCCATTGCCCCTAAAATAACAGATACCGGGGCAGAGACTGTGGAGAAGGAGATCAACAGCACCTTCACTGCCACCGCGTCAAAAGCAGTGGCTGACATAATAGAAAAATCCACAGGCTCCCTGTCGGAGAAACTTTCCGGTTCCCAGGACAGTCTGCTTGAAAAGATCAGCCGTGTATCGGAAAATATCAGGGAATACCAGAATGGACTGGAAAAATTTGGGATCACTGCGGACAGTTCCAATGAGACCATAGAGGACACCAAAGGAACGCTGGACGCGCTGAAAGAGGCAGCCGGGGAGGGCAGCCGTGCCATTGACAAGAGCAGTGAAATCCTGGAACACGCAAGGACAGCAGCGTCTGAATTTTCCGCAGGGATGTCATCCGCTCTCTCGGAGGGGCAGACTGCGCTGGCGGATATAAACGCTGCGTCAAAATCCGCGATCGGTGAGATCAACGGAAAGATCCTGGAAATAAACGGCCAGGTGGACGGGATGATCACCAGAGCGGATCAGGCGGTTTCCCTGGGAGAAAGTGTCCTTGATAACCTTGTATCCTTTCAGGAAGCATACCCAACAGATGCCATGGCGTCTGTGATCGCCTCCCTGGAGGCTGAGCTGGAGGGACAGAGACAGGTCGTTTCAAGTCTCAGACAGGGGAATGACAGTATTGGCAGTTCTGTGGAGACAGCATCCGGTGCCCTGACCCAGGTGGATTCCATCCTTCAGGAGGCAGGGGAGCAGTTCCTTAGTTCCAGGGATACCTTTGACCGGCAGGTTCTGCCGGGGATCAGCGGAAACCTGGATGCTTTTTCCGGACTGTCGGGCAGGCTTTCCGGCCTTCTGGACGGGGTGGAGCCGTCTGCGGAACAGGTAAAATCTGTTCTGGACGAGCTTGCCGCAAGCCTGGATGACATACAGGCAGTCCTGGTGAGCACGGGAGATTCCCTTGACAGTGTGCAGAACATACTGGAAAACGCGGAGACAGACTTAAAAGCATTGGAAAATTCCAAATCCATGGAAGTACTTATGGATCTTTCCGGTATTGACGGGGAATCTGTGGCAGATTTCATGTCCTCGCCGGTGGAGGTGGAGACAAAGGAAGTCTATAGTATTGAAAACTATGGCTCTGCTTTAGCGCCCTTTTATACGAACCTGGCAATCTGGGTGGGAGGTATTGTTCTGATCGCCATTTTCAAGCTGGAGGCAGATAAAGAAAAAGTGGGGAAATTTTCGGCTGTACAGGGATATTTCGGGAGATGGCTGCTCTTTGTGGCTTTCGGAGTTGTACAATCCCTGATCATATGCCTGGGAGATTTATATCTGCTTAAAATACAGTGCGCAGAACCGGCAGCATTCTTATTTGCCGGGGTATTTGCTTCTTTTGTGTATGTAAATATTATCTATGCACTGTCTATTACCTTCAAACATATCGGAAAAGCGATTTGTGTGATCCTGGTCATTGTACAGATACCCGGCTCTGCAGGGACATATCCCATAGAGATGACCCCGGGATTTTTCCAGGCGCTTCATCCTCTGCTGCCCTTTACCTACGGCATAAATGCCATGCGGGAAGCAGTGGCAGGTATTTATCGGTACCATTATCTGAAAGATATGCTGTGCCTGACCGTTTACATTCCCATAGCACTTTTGATCGGCGTTGCTGTGCGGCCTCTGCTGCTGAATTTAAATCTGCTTTTTGACAAGAAACTGGCACAGACGGACCTGATGCTCTGTGAAGAAAACGGGATACCAAATGAGAGGATACGCCTGTCTTCTGTGGTGCGTATGCTTGCAGGGCAGGAGGAGTTTAAGGCGCAGCTGTATGAAAAAGCGGCAGAATTTGAGATTAGCTATGAGAAGAGAATCAGACGGGGATTTTTGGCTATCCTTGTGATCCCTCTCATTTTCCTGGTGCTTATGTTCAGCATTGATTCCAAGATGGTCTTCCTGGTACTCTGGATCGCCTCCATCATAGGCATTGCGCTTTATCTCATCTGTCTGGAATATATTCATGAGAGCCTGAACCGGCAGATGCGGCTCAGTAAGATGAGCAGGGAGGAACTGCATCAGGTACTGGAAAGTAAGAAGGAGGGCAGCAGCAAATGAAAAATATATGGAAAATTTTCCGGGCAGATGTAAGCCATATTAAAAACAATGTCATTGCGCTGATCGTCATTCTGGGACTCACGGTTGTGCCTGCCCTCTATGCGTGGTTTAACATAGCTGCAAGCTGGGACCCCTACAGTAATACAGGGGGGATCCGGGTGGCTGTGGCAAACGCGGATGAGGGATATGAGAGCAGCATTGTTCCTGTCAAGATCAATATGGGAGATACAGTCATCTCAAGCCTCAGGGCAAATGAGCAGATGGACTGGGTCTTCACTGACAAAAAGAAAGCAGTGGAAGGTGTGAGGTCCGGAAAATACTATGCGGCGATCGTCATACCGAAAGCATTCAGCAAAGATATGATGACAGTCTTTTCCGATGATGTGACACACTCCAGTCTGATCTATTATTCCAACCAGAAGGAGAATGCCATTGCACCCAAGGTCACGGATAAAGGGGCGGACTCCATACGGACGCAGATTGACGAAATCTTTACAAAGACAATCAGCCAGATTGGACTGGATGTGATGAATTCCCTGTCCTCCTATCTGAATCAGGACGGCACAAGGACCATGATCGGAAATCTTGCAGGAAATACAAAGAACAGCGCGGATGATCTGAGAGGGCTGGCTTCCACCATGACAGCATTTTCGGATATGATGGATTCCATGCAGGGGATTTTGGATACCACATCCTCCCTGCTGAAGCAGTCCGGAGAGAGTACAGAGGCCGGACTGGATGTACTTAAGGATACCGGGGAGGGCATGGAGGGCCTGAGCAGCAGCCTTTCCGGAACCACAGAGGTAATCAGCCAGGTACTTGAGGACAGTGGTTCCTATTACCAGGCTGTCTCCCAGGTGATTGACGAAACTTTTGCCTCCATGGAGGATAATTCCCAGAATGCAGCATCCAGCCTTTTGGGACTGTCTGATGTGACCCAGAGTGTGATTGACAAATATACGGATTTCAGGGACAGCCTGGCCGCTGTCCGGGATGCCCTTCCCGTGGGAGGAGAGCTTCTGAATCCCCTGATCAGCAATATGGAGGAACTGACCGCAGGACAACAGGCATTAAAAGATAAACTGGATGAGACGGCAGGAAAGATCACAGATACGGCTGCGGATATAGGCACATACCATGGCCAGCTTCAGCAGATGGCGGATGACAGCGTACAGCAGATATCGTCTGTACAGAGTGACTATGAGGAAAACCTGCAGGCAGAGCTCGGGGAACTTTTCGGAACCCTGGGTGATACAGGTACATCTGTGGCAAATGTGATGGAAAAACTGGATGACAGCCTTTCCGGTCTTGGCAATATCTCAGACAGTGCCTCCTCGGACCTGGCAGAAGTGAGAAAAGCGCTGGACACCTCAGCTTCCCTTCTGACAGAGGCTGCTGATAAGATTGAGGGCGTGTCAAAAACACTGGGGGACGCTGTGGACAGCCAGGATTCGGATGTGCTGAAAAATCTGATCGGCAGCGACCCGGCATCTTTAAGTTCGGTGTTGGCAGCGCCTGTGAAACTCAACCGCACGGCTGTGTATTCCGTGGAGAATTACGGCTCCTCCATGGCGCCTTTCTATTCCTCCCTGGCAATCTGGGTGGGCGGAATCGTGCTGGTAGCTATGATGAAGGTAAACGTCTCCAAAAAGACCACGGACAGCCTGAAAAATGTGAAGGAATACCAGATGTATCTGGGCAGGTATATTCTGTTTTTCCTCATGGGACTTTTGCAGAGCGGACTGATCTGTCTGGGAGACCTGTATTATCTGGGAATCCAGTGTGAGCATCCGTTTTTGTTCGTGCTGGCCGGATGGATGGCAAGTGTGGCATTTGTGAATCTGATCTATACCCTTACGGTTTCTTTTGGGGATATCGGCAAAGCCATATGCGTGGTGCTCCTCGTCATCCAGGTGGCAGGCTCCGGCGGAACCTTCCCCATAGAGGTGGCGCCTGCGTTCTTTAAGAAAGTATATCTGTTTTTGCCCTTTACGCACAGCATGGCTGCCATGCGGGAATGTATCGGCGGGTTATACGGAAATACCTATTGGATGGAGATGGGCAGACTGGGACTTTTCCTGGCAGCATCCCTGCTTTTGGGGCTGGTACTCAGAAAGCCGGTGATTCGTCTGAACCATGCATTTATGGAAAAACTGGAAAGTACGAAAATTATGTAAGGGTAAAACGAAGGAGGATGGAACGTGGAAAAGATTTTGATCGTGGAGGACGAGGAAGAGATTGCCTGCGGGCTGTCCTCTCTTTTGAAGAACCAGGGATATGTATGCGATGGCTGGGACGGAAGAGGAAATGCAGTGGAGATCATAAGAGAAACAGCTCCTGACCTGATCCTGATGGATATCAATCTGCCGGGGCAGGATGGATTTGCTCTGTGCAGGGAAATCAGAAATGCCTGCTCCCTGCCTGTTATCTTCCTCACAGGCCGCAGCACCTCCATGGACGAGCTGGAAGCACTGCAAAGCGGCGGGGATGACTTCATCACAAAGCCCTATAAGGCACCCATTCTGCTGGCGCGGATTCAGACTGTGCTGCGCAGAGTAAAAGGCCCGTCAAAGCCTGCGGTGCTTCAGTATCGGGGCATCACTCTTGACCTGGGGGCTGCCCGGCTGACTTACGGAGAAAAAAGCCTGGAGCTTGGCAGAAATGAGCAGAAGATATTACACCGGCTCTTTGAGCATGCCGGAAATATTGTGAGCCGGGAGGAACTGGTGGATTATCTCTGGGAAAACCAGATTTATATTGATGACAATACACTCAGCGTAAATGTGCGCAGACTCCGGGAGAAGCTGGCCTCCATAGGTCTGCCCGGCCTGATACAGACAAAAAGGGGGATGGGGTATAAGGTATGAAGTTCAGAGAGTTTTTGGGGGACAGGACAGGCGTAGTGCTTTTGCAGCTTGGTGCAGCCTGGGCTCTTTTTGTGTTTTTAACAGCGCTTGGGGTACAGTCAAGGGAAGCAGCCCTGCTTCTCATTACCTGGTTCGGGATTTTTGCTGCCTGGACCGGGTTTTCTTTTTACAGGGAGAAGAAATATTTTACAGAGCTTATGGATACGGTCAGGGAAATGGAAAAACCATGGCTGGTCACAGAAATCTTAAAAGTACCGGATACCTTTGAGGGAAAGAAATACTGGGAAGCCATGAGAATTTCCATGAAGGCCATGGAGGAGCAGGTGTCTGAGGCAGAGCAGAAGCAGAGGGCATACCGGGAATACGTGGAAAACTGGGTCCATCAGGTCAAGCTGCCTCTCACAGCGGCACAGCTTGTATGTGAAAACGAGAAAAGCAGAGAGAACCGCCGCATCTTAAAAAGCCTGGAAAACATAGACAGGGAGATTGAGCAGGTCCTTTATATGAGCCGCATGGAAAATCCGGAGCAGGATTACATCATACGAAGGATAACAATGGAATCCTGCGTGGCCCGGGCAGTTGCTGCCGACCAGGAGACGTTCAGGCAGAGAGGCGTAAAAATTGAGACGGAAGGTCTGGAGACAGAAGCCTGTACGGACAGCAAGTGGCTGACTTTTATGCTGCGTCAGGTACTGTCCAACAGCCTGAAATACATGGAGGAATCCCCCTGTATAAAAGTCCGGGCACGGCGGAAAGAAAATACCGTGCTCTTAATCGTGGAGGACAACGGATGCGGAATCCGTGAAAGCGAGATGGGAAGAATCTTCAACAAGGGGTTCACGGGCAGCAATGGGAGAAAGAACAGGGAATCCACAGGGATGGGACTGTATATCTGCAGGGAGCTCTGTAAAAAGCTGGGGATGGCTGTCCGGGCGGAATCTGTATGGGGGGAATATACAAGGGTCGTATTTGAGATTCCCATAGCGGAACAGGCATCTGTGATGTCTGTTCACAAGGTATGAGGGCCGGCCAATGCATCCTCTGCCTCATCTTACGAATATGTAAGATAACATTCGGTAAAATCACAGGTAACCTGCCCTCCTGTTTTCTATAATAGAGGAGTAAAAGGAACACTTGTGCAGTTGCCAATGGAAGAAGAAAGGCAGGGAATGGAATATGGCGGAAGTTCTGAGAGCGGAACAGATAGAAAAATATTACGGTACAAAGGATAATCTGAAAAAGGCACTGGATGGTCTGAGTTTCCAGGTGGAGGAAGGGGAGTTCACCAGTATAATGGGGGCTTCCGGCTCAGGCAAGACAACACTGCTCAACTGCATTTCCACTGTGGACTGTGTGAGTGCAGGGCATATTTATCTGAACACAGGGAAGCAGGGGCCTTCCGGGATTATGGATATCACTGCAGTGGAACAGGGAGCACAGGCAAAGTTCCGCAGGGAAAATCTGGGGTTTGTGGTACAGGATTTTAACCTTCTGGATCGTCTGACCATTGAGGAGAACATTGCCCTTCCCCTGGTTTTGCTGGGACTGCCGGCAGAAAAGGTGCACGCCAAAAGTGTGGAGATGATGGAGCGGCTTGGAATCGGGGAAATTGCCTCCAGATTTCCTTACCAGGTATCAGGAGGGCAGAAGCAGAGATGTGCCTGCGCGAGGGCGCTGATCAAAAAGCCGAGAATCCTTCTGGCAGATGAGCCTACCGGGGCGCTGGATTCCCGCAGTTCCCGGCAGCTTATGGGGCTTTTGGGGGAACTGAACCGGGAACTGCAGGTGACGATACTCATGGTGACCCATGATTCTTACTGTGCCAGCTTTGGAAAACGTGTCCTTTTTTTGAAGGACGGAAGAATTTTTAATGAGATCGTCCGCGGCAAAAAGGAACAGCAGGAGTTCTATGAGGAGATCCTGCAGGTACAGTCCTTTCTGGGAGGTGACGTGTCATGCTGAGAAAACTTTCAAGGAGGAATGCGCTGCGCCAGATGCGGGATTATGCGGTGTATCTTCTGACATTGATTCTGTCTGTGACATTGATGTATTCCTTTCACCTGCTGGTGTTTTCAGAGGAGATAAAAGCCATTCTGGGTGAGTGGTCCATGATGCCTTTTATCATTATTTTTATCAGTGTTATCATTGTACTGATCCTGGGCAGGCTGGTGAGCTATATTACGGAGTTTATATTCAGGAAAAGAAGCCGTGAGTTCGGGACTTATATGATGCTGGGCATTGAGAACCGGGAGATTGCCGGAATGTTTGCCCGGGAGAGCATAACCATAGGAGCCGCGGCATGGCTTGCAGGACTGGTAGGAGGTACTTATTTTTACCAGATCTTAAAGGCCATGGTGATGCACTTATTTCTGCGGCCTTTCCACATGGGGCTGGAATTTTCATGGGGAGCGTTTTGTCTGACCAGTGTGTACCTGGTCTGTATCTTTTGGCTGTCAGGCAGAAAGGTAAAAAAGAAAGTAATGGCAGTCAGCATCCGGGAACTGCTCTCTATGGACGCGGAGAATGAAAAGGCGCCCTTAAAGAATCAGAAACAGAAGAGGGTACTTTTTCTGCTCTCCCTGCTGGCATTGCTGCTGGGTTGCTGTGCTTTTGGAGCACTTCTGTACTGTGAGATCGGCAATGACGCCGGGGGTGCGGCAGCCTTATTCGGGCTGTCCATGATCGTACTGTCCGTGTTCGGACTCTTTATGAGTTTTCCTGTGGTTCTGGAACAGAAGCTTAATAAAGTGAAATGGAAATACAGGAGCAG
Source organism: Blautia sp. JLR.GB0024 (assembly GCF_037000545.1). Taxonomy (NCBI): domain Bacteria; kingdom Bacillati; phylum Bacillota; class Clostridia; order Lachnospirales; family Lachnospiraceae; genus Blautia; species Blautia sp. JLR.GB0024. Next base: position 386,625 of record NZ_JBANBF010000004.1, read on the forward strand.
GAATCTGGTTCTGGGACGCATATACTCAGGCAAGATCCGGAATCTCAGTCTGACCTTTGCCAGTGTCAGCATTTTGTTTCTCCTGGTATTTCTGGCAGTGAGCCTGGGGTTGTTCTTTAACAGGCGCGTGGACAGCCGGGTGAATGAAACGGCATTTGACTTTGCCGTAGGATCTCTGTACGGGCAGGAGGACCTGCAGCCCGTGAAAGAGTATGTACAGAGGGAAATACCGGAAGCTGCCACTGCCGATTATCAGGTCTACACCTCCGGTCGGCGCGATTTCGGCGCGTATTTTTCCACGGAAAACATGGGGAAATTCATGTCATTTTCCCACATGGACGCCATGGAAAATGACTGTTATATGGCAATGTCCGTGTACAAAGAATTAAGAGATATGCTGGGTATGGAGAAGGTAAATCTGGAGGAAAACAAGTATTATATGCACTGCAGCGGCTTTGCAAAAGAAAAGCTGGAGCGGTATGCCGGTACCCGGGCGCTGACAGGAAGCGGCCGGAGCATTCCGGCCGGCACAGACAGGGAAAAGGACGCGGCACTCTCCTTTGGCGGGGCATTCACAGGTGCGTTTTTCCAGCAGGAATTTTTCGGGAATGGGAGCTACTATCTGCTGATCGTGCCGGACCGGGTGGCCAAAAACATGCAGGTGATAGAGGAACTGTATGTGGGAGTGGCGCCAAAAGAGCTCTCCATGGAAGTATATAAGGGAATCGCAGCCATAGCGTGGGAAAATCAGATGCATGTGACCGGCAAGGCGGAAATCCGGGAGAGCGGGGCCTCTATTGTCATGAGTCTTTCCTTCCCTCTGTTTTATCTGGCATTTATCCTGCTGGCTGCGGCGGCAACTATCATGACTGTGCAGATACTGAGTGATCTGGAGCAGGAGCGGCAGCAGTTCCGTATACTTCAGGAATGTGGCATGGATAAGGCAGAACAGAGGAAGATTCTGCAGAGATATTTTGCCGTCTATTACTCCTTCCCCGTACTTCCCGCCGCTGTGGGAGGTGCCGCAGTGTACATGGCGATCACAGGCAGCGTCAACTGGGATGCGTACCAGGGAATGACGCTGGTAGGATTTGGAGAGGGAATAGGTATCCTGGGAGTGACGGCGGGGGTGTTTTTCAGCATCTATCTGGTTTACTGTCTGAGTGCGTATATTTCTTTTAAAAAGGCAGTTTTGTAAAAAAGAGTCCGGCGTTGACGATATGAAACATTGGGCATTGTGATTTTTTTGATTTTATGCTACAATAAACGCATACAAAACTTAAAAATTGTATGCCGAAAGTTGGTGCCTGTTTGAATAAAAAGGAAATTGTACGAAATATAATAAAGGAAAAGGGCGGTATTGTAAGAACTTCTGATTTTCTTGCAGCCGGTATGAAAAATTATGAGGTCGCCGCACTTTGCAGAGAAGGAATAATAGAACGAATCCGGCATGGATATTATCAACTTCCTGATAATACCATGATAACAGAAGAACAGCTGATTAAAGAACTGCTCCCTCAGGGAATTATTTGTGTCGAATCAGCCCTTTTTCATTATGGATATAGTGACTTTGCCCCGCGCGAGTGGTCGATTGCGGTGCCGCGAACGGCAGTCAGGACAGTTAAGCGGGTGCAGGAGATATCCATGAAAACCTATTACATTCAAAGAGAGTTTTTAAATCTTGGCAAGACGATGGAAAACTTCAGCGGTATTTCTTTGCCTGTCTATGACCGAGAACGTACACTTTGTGATTGCTTTAAATATCGCACAAAGCTTGATAATGAACTCTTTAATAAGGCAGTCAATGCTTATGCGGCAGATGAGAAAAAGAATCTTGCCAATCTTTCCAAATATGCGAAAACAATGCGTCTTTACACAAAAGTAATGAATGTAATGGAGGTGCTGTTGAATGGCTGATGTAGCTGCGTCTGTACTTGCACGCCTTAAAAAGATTGCCAAAGAAAGCGGGAGAAGTTACCAACTTTGTCTGCAGCTCTTTTGCCAAGAGGAGTTTCTGCGCCGTTTAGAGAAATCGAAATACGCGGAAAATCTTGTATTAAAGGGCGGACTTTTCATCTATTCGCTTACCGGTTTTGACAGTCGTGTTACCGTAGATGTAGATTTTCTGCTTCAGAAAATTCCAAATACACCGGAACAGTTGAAAGTGGTGCTGGAAGAAATCATTGCTTCCCCTACTGAGCATGATTTTGTGACTTTTGAAATCAAAGATGTTGCACCAATCGCTCTCGCAAAAAATATGCGGGTATCGGAGCTTCAGTCGTGGCTTATATTAAAAACACTCGCACGCCATTTGGGATTGATTTCGGTGTGGGAGACATAATCGTACCAAAACAGGAAAAGCGCAAGATACCGACGCAGCTTCCTGACTATAATGCACCTATGATCAATACATATTCACTAGAGACAACTATCGCTGAAAAAATTGATGCAATCCTTAGTTTAATGGAGTTTTCCAGCAGAATGAAAGACTATTACGATATATATTATATTGTAAATAAGTTTGATTTTGAAGGCAGAGTGTTGTCAGAAGCATTGCACAGAACTTTTGTAAACCGTGGACATACGTTCAGTATAAAACAGTTTGAACAGGTTATGGGATTTGGCGATGATGCGGCAATGCAGAAGAAGTGGAAAGCTTTTGTCCGTAAGATCAATACCAATACGGATGATTATGGCACCGTTCTGGAAACAATAAATGTATTTCTTGCCAAACCATTTGCCGCGGCAATAGAAGGTATAGAATATACAGCAGATTGGTCTGCCGCAAAGGGAGAATGGCAAGAAAGTTTGCCGGAGATTTGTAAGTGAAATACAAAGGTATTGCTACATAACAGCAGTCAAAATTCAATTATGATTTCATAAGGGAACAGTGGGAATAATTAGGAATACAGATACAAAAATGTCGGCGGAAGTGTCATCCATCTGCCGGCATTTTGTTTTTCAATTTGGACTATAGATGTCTTCTGCTGGATTCTTTTTTCATACCTTCGGAGATAAGAAAGAGAGAAATAGTACATATAATCCAAAAAAGTTACATGTACTTAAAAACCCGAATGCCTTATGATAGAGCAGAAACAATGAATTTTAGGAAATTTTCAGCTTATCAACAGGAGTGAGACATATGACAAAATTTGAACCGGTTTGGCTGACCATCCCTCTGTTTGACGGCATAAAACCGGAAAAGCCTTATCACAAAGAACACCAAAAGCGCACCATGCAGGTGTTTCCGGTGCAGAATCTCCATGTTCTTGCCCGTTCAGATGTGGAGACAGAAAGAAACGGAGAGAGGTATCTGCTGCGCATATCCGCAGATGATTACTACAAGCTGTGGGTCAACGGCAGATTTGCAGGACAGGGCCCTGCCCCGGCGTGGCCGGAGAAATATTATTACAATGAGATAGATATTACAGAATTTCTGCATCCCGGAAAGAATGTGCTGGCAGTACATCTCTATTACCAGGGACTTATCAACCGTGTGTGGAACAGCGGGGACGGACGCTTTGCCTATACCGCACAGCTAATCTGCAGAAGTTCGGGGGAATGCCTCCCCCTTTCCTGGAAATACAAAATATCCGAGGCCTATACAGGGGAGACAACAGGCTATGAGACGCAGTTTCTGGAGAACTTTGACAGCCGGTGCTGGGATGCGGACTGGAATCTTGCCGGGTTTGATGACAGTCGGTGGGAGCCTATGATAAAGGCAGAGTGGGCAGACTATACTTGTGTCAGACAGCCTACAAAAATGCTGGCCGTATACGAGAGGGCACCGGAAACAGTAAAAAAAGAGGGTGGCTGCTGGTATGTGGACATAGGCCGTGAGATCACAGGCAGTCTGCGAATCAAAGCCTCCGGCCCGCCCGGAGCGGAAGTGGAGATTCTCTGCGGGGAGGAGCTGCGTAAGGACGGCAGTGTCCGCTGTGACATGCGCTGCGGCTGCACATACCGGGAGATATGGACACTGGACGGCGGAATCTGCGAGCTGGAGCCGTATGACTACAAAGGGTTCCGTTACGCGGAGCTTCACTTTGGAAGCAGCGTAAAGATTCTGGAGATCCGCGCCCTGATCCGTCATTATCCCATGGAGGATTTCCTGTGTACACTGAGGACCACGGAGGAAAAACTGGCGGGTATATTTTCCCTGTGCAGAAATACGGTAAAATACGGCACTCAGGAGGCATATCTTGACTGCCCCACAAGAGAGAAGGGGCAGTATCTGGGGGACGCGGTGGTCACGTCACGTTCCCAGGTGTGGCTGACGGGAAAGACAGAGATGCTGAGAAAATGTATTGACCAGTTTGCCCTTACAAAAGACATCTGTCCCGGCCTTATGGCAGTGGCTCCGGGGGCCTTTATGCAGGAAATCGCTGATTTTTCCCTGCTGTGGTCGCAGCTTCTGCTGACAGACTATGCATTCACCGGGGACAAGGGATTTCTGAGAAAATATTATGATACTGCCAGAGGTGTTGTAAATTATTTTTCTGTGTATGAGGACGAAAGCGGGCTTTTAGACCGGGTGTCAGAGAAGTGGAATCTGGTGGACTGGCCTGAAAATCTGCGTGACGGGTATGATTTTACCCTGAGCCGCCCGGTGGTGGCAAAAGGCTGCCACAATGTCATCAATGCTCTGTATGCAGGGGCAGTCAGGGCGTTGACAGAGATAGAGAGGATTCTGGGAATCCCCGCATCCTGTTCCTTTGAAAAAATACGGGCTGCCTATATAGATGCTTTTTACCGACCGGACAGAAAACTGTTTGCAGACAGTAAGCAGAGCGGACACTGTTCTCTCCACTCCAATCTGTACGCGCTGTATTTCGGGCTGGTACCCGGGGAGGCAGCGGACCGTGTAGCGGATTTTCTGGAGGAAAAAGGGTTCTGCTGCGGTGTCATGCCAAGTTATTTTGTTCTCAAAGCTCTTGCGGATGCAGGACGTTATGAGAGCGTATACAGGCTTCTGGTCAATGAAGGGGAATACGGCTGGGTCAATATGCTGCGGGAGGGGGCTTCCGCCTGTTTTGAGGCATGGGGAAAGGAACAGAAGTGGAATACCAGCTTATGCCATCCCTGGGCCACAGCGCCTGTCAGTATTTTGATCGAGGAACTGGCGGGGATCCATCCGGACCCGGGAGAGCATAATGGATACAGGTTTGAACCCCATATTCCGGATTCCATAAAAGAATTCTGCCTTACCGTCCCCTTTGGAGGAAAGCAGTTGAAAGTGATAAAGGAGGATGGGAGAATCGCTTTGTATCAACAGGAATCATGCGGCAGCTTTTTTCATTCAGCTATTGACACAAGAGATATGTAAGTGTATAGTGTGATGTATAGATATGCACACTAAAGGGGTGAGTCATGAAGATAACAATATCAAACACGGCCAACGAACCGCTGTACCAGCAGATCATGGAGCAGATAAAGGAGAATATCCTGAGCGGTGAGCTGCAGGAGGGGGAGCTGCTTCCATCTATCCGCAGTTTTGCCAATGATCTGAAGGTCAGTGTGCTGACCATCCGAAGAGTCTATGAGGAGCTGGAAAAAGAGGGGTTTGTGGTCAGTCAGGTTGGACTGGGAACTTTTGTAAAGGCCGGTAACACAGAACTTTTCAGGGAATCCAAACGCAGAATGATTGAGGAAAAGCTTACGGAAGCCTTGAAACTGGCATCTATGCTGGATATCAGCAAAGAGGAGATCATGGAGATGCTGGACATTTTAAGCGAGGAGATTGGAAATGGATAATGTGCTGGAAGTAAGGAATCTAAGGAAAAACTATAGCAGGTTTGAACTTCAGGATGTCAGCTTTACCGTACCGGAGGGGTGTATTGCGGGATTTGTGGGAAACAACGGTGCCGGCAAGACAACCACCATCCGAGGCATCTTAAATCTGATACATAGAGACGGCGGCCAGGTGAATATTCTTGGAATGGATATGTATGGAGGGAAGGAGAGCGAACAGGAGATCAAGAACCGGATCGGTGTGGTTACGGATAACGGAGGCTTTTACGGAATGTTTACCTTGAAGGAGACGGCATCTCTTTTCGCTTCCCTGTATAAGAACTGGGACGATTCCGTGTATAAGGACTGGATACGGAAATTCTCCCTGAACGAGAAACAGAAGATACAGGAATTGTCAAGAGGAATGAAAGTGAAGTTTTCCCTGGCGCTTGCCATGTCACACCATGCGGAGTTTTTGATCATGGATGAACCCTCCAGCGGCCTTGACCTGCTCACCAGGGCACAGATCCTGGAAAGTCTCAGGGAGTATATGGAGCGGGAGGGCAGAGGTGTATTTTTTTCTACTCATATTGCGACTGATATTGAGAAGGTGGCAGATATTGTTATTCTCATTGACAAGGGCAGGATTGTATTCGAGAAGGAGAAGGATGCCCTGATGGAGGAATACAGGATCGCAAAGGGTGACAGCAGGGATTTGACCGGGGAGGCAGAAGAACTGTGCATCAGTCTTAGGAAAACCCAATACGGATTTACCGCTGTCACCAGCAGGACAGAGGACATGAAGCGTCTGATTCCGGATGTGGTGTTTGAGAGGCCGGATATGGAGGAGATACTGATGGCATGTATGGGAAAGGGGAGTGAAGAGTATGGTAAGAGCACTGTTTATGAAAGATGTCAGACTCGTTAAAAAGAATCTTTTGATCATGCTTGTGATGATTATCGGTATGCCGGTTTTCCTGAACTGGAGACTTGATGCTCAGATAGATGTGGGGGCTGTGCCGCTTCTGATGATAGTCAACATTTTGGGATTGATATTGTTTGGAAATATTTGTATGGAAGAGGAAAAATATCCCGGAGGTGAAGTTATACTCTTGTGTGCGCCCTGTTCAAAGAAAATACTGGTGGCTGTGAGATATTTGATCATGACCCTGTTTTTTCTGCTCTGCACAGCGGGATACGAAGCAGTATGCCTTATTATGGACAGAAAAGTCCTGCATATATGGCAGATCATGCAGGCATTGTCTGTTTACATCCTGTTAATGGGGATTTTCATTCCCGTTGTATATAAAGCAGGGGTGGTAAAAGTTCAGTACTTACTTTCAGGAACCGTTGTGGTGGTGGGATTTTTCAGTTCTATGTTTACAAATTCCGCATTTTACAACTCTATGACAGATTTTCTATATCAGAACCAGAACATGGCAGTGGCAGGATTTGGAGTATTTTGTATTGTATTTCTGCTGGCATCCTATATGATCTCTTCAAAAATATATGAGAGAAAAGAATGTGTATAGATGTCTTTATGGAAATTCAGGCGGATTTGCCGGCATGTGTGAAGCTGTATTCACGCTGCTGACAAATCCGCCTGGCTCTGTATTGGGGGAACATTTCAATTCTTATCATATTACCGAAAAGAAAACCATCACGGTACTGCAAGATGTTTTTGTGAAAAATGTCCCCTTGTCAGCATATAGAAAAAGCGTTATGATGATAAGACAGTTTTACAGATTATCTCTGCGGACAGCAGGAAGACAAGTTGACAGAGACATATTATAGGAGATTTTTATGCAGTTATACGATTTAAACGAAGCAGAGGAGCGTGTCATCCTGGTAGGCGTTCAGGAAGGGGACGGCGACGATACGGAGGAATCCGTGGAAGAACTTGCGGAGCTTACAAAAACAGCAGGTGCACTGGTAGTGGGAACGGTGATCCAGAAAAGAGAGCGGATCCATCCCGGTACCTATGTGGGAAAGGGCAAGATGGAGGAGCTGAAAATGCTGCTCACGGCGCTGGATGCCACAGGCATTATCTGCGATGATGAGCTGTCGCCGGTGCAGATGAACAACCTGCAGCAGGAGCTGGACTGTAAGGTGATGGACAGGACTCTTCTGATACTTGATATTTTTGCGGATCACGCCTCCACCAGTGAAGGAAAGATCCAGGTGGAGCTGGCACAGCTTCGCTACCGGGCAGTGCGGCTTGTGGGGCTGCGCAATTCCCTTTCCCGTCTGGGCGGCGGTATCGGAACCAGAGGTCCCGGTGAGAAGAAGCTGGAGATGGACAGGCGTCTGATCAAGGAGCGCATTTCCCAGTTAAAGCGGGAGCTTGAGCAGGTGAAGCGCCACAGGGAGCTTTTGCGCGAGGGCCGGAAAAGGGACCGTGTCATGACAGCCGCTATTGTAGGGTATACCAATGCGGGTAAGTCTACCCTTTTGAATACACTGACAGATGCCGGGGTCCTTTCTGAGGACAAACTGTTTGCCACACTGGACCCGACAACCAGAATGCTGGAGCTTTCCGGGGGAACCAGAGTCTATCTGACGGATACCGTTGGCTTTATTCGGAAGCTGCCCCATCACTTGATCGAGGCATTTAAAAGTACCCTGGAGGAAGCAAAATACGCGGATATCATTCTGCATGTGGTGGATGCTTCCAATCCTCAGATGGAAGACCAGATGCGTGTGGTATATGATACCCTCCGGGAACTGGAAGTGACCAATAAAAAGGTGGTGACACTTTTCAACAAGCAGGATAAACTTTCCGGAGAACAGATCCTCAGTGATTTTAATGCTGACCATGTGCTGCGCATTTCTGCCAAAACAGGGGAGGGCCTGGAGCGGCTCAAAGAAGTGCTGGAAAAAATCGTGACGGAAGACCAGATCTATCTGGAGCGCGTGATTCCTTATAAAGATGCAGGGATTCTGCAGCAGATCCGCAAGTACGGACAGCTCATGGAGGAGGAGTATACAGACGGCGGAATCGCAGTAAAAGCAAGGGTTCCAAAGGATATTTTCGGACGTCTGTAAGCCGTTATACCGACCGGTCAAAGGCCGCAGAAGAGCAACGCAGGAATTAATAATTTGATTAATAAAACTACCATATATTGGAAAATTCAAAGAATGTTTACAATATATGGTAGTTTTTACGGTTGACGAAAAGTATAACCTTTGCTACAATAGACCTACAGCGTTTATACAGAGGCTATTCTCTGTGAATGCGAGGCGGGGCGGCAAGATGGTCCTGCTTCTTTACATATAAGGAGGAAAAGGAATGTTTCAGGTAGTAAAACGTGATGGGGAAATCGCAGAATTTAAGCTGGATAAGATTGCCGAAGCAGTCAAGAAGGCATTCGATGCCACGGAGAATGAATACAGCAGTGACATGCTGGATCTGCTGGCACTCCGTGTGACTTCAGATTTCCAGAAGAAAATTGTAAAGGGGAAGGTTTCTGTTGAGGATATTCAGGACAGTGTGGAGAATGTTCTGATTCAGGCAGGTTACTCTGATGTGGCGAAGTCCTATATCCTGTACAGAAAACAGAGAGAAAAAATCCGCAATATGAAGTCCACCATTCTGGACTACAAAGAGATTGTAAACAGCTATGTGAAGGTGGAGGACTGGAGAGTCAAGGAGAACTCCACAGTGACCTACTCCGTGGGGGGACTGATTCTGAGCAATTCCGGTGCCGTAACGGCCAATTACTGGCTGTCTGAGATCTACGATACGGAGATCGCTGAGGCACACAGAAACGCGGATATCCATATCCATGACCTGTCCATGCTGACAGGATACTGCGCAGGCTGGTCCTTAAAACAGCTTATCAAGGAAGGTCTTGGGGGCATTGAAGGAAAAATCACCTCCTCCCCGGCCAAGCATCTGAGTGTGCTCTGCAACCAGATGGTGAATTTCCTGGGAATTATGCAGAATGAATGGGCAGGCGCCCAGGCATTTTCCTCCTTTGACACGTACCTGGCACCTTTTGTCAAGACTGACAACTTAAGCTATCCTGAGGTGAAAAAATGTGTGGAGTCCTTTATCTACGGCGTCAATACACCGAGCCGCTGGGGTACCCAGGCACCCTTCTCCAACATCACTCTGGACTGGACCGTACCAAACGATCTGGCAGAGCTTCCGGCCATTGTAGGCGGGGAAGAGATGCCGTTTAAATACAAAGACTGTAAAAAAGAGATGGATATGGTGAATAAAGCTTTCATTGAGACCATGATCGAGGGAGATGCCAATGGACGCGGTTTCCAGTATCCCATTCCCACTTACTCCATCACCAGGGATTTTGACTGGTCAGATACAGAGAACAATAAGCTGTTGTTTGAGATGACTTCCAAATACGGCACCCCGTATTTTTCAAACTATATCAACAGTGATATGGAGCCGAGTGATGTCCGGAGTATGTGCTGCCGTCTCCGCCTTGATTTGAGAGAGCTGAGAAAGAAAACAGGCGGTTTCTTCGGTTCAGGGGAGAGTACCGGTTCCGTGGGCGTTGTGACCATCAATATGCCGAGGATCGCATATCTGGCCGAGGATGAGGAAGATTTCTTCCGCAGACTGGACCATATGATGGATATTTCAGCCCGTTCCCTGAAAATCAAGAGAGATGTGATCACAAAACTTCTGGACGAGGGACTCTATCCCTATACCAGAAGATATCTGGGAAGCTTTGAGAACCATTTTTCCACCATCGGTCTTCTGGGCATGAATGAGGCCGGTTTAAATGCCAGATGGCTGAAATGCGACATGTCTGATGAGAGAACTCAGGAATTCTCCAAACGTGTGCTGAACCACATGAGAGAGCGCCTGAAAGATTATCAGGAAGAGTACGGCGATTTATACAACCTGGAAGCAACTCCGGCAGAATCCACCTCCTACCGTCTGGCAAAGCACGACAGAAAACGCTGGCCGGATATCAAAACAGCAGGAAACGAAGGGGACACACCGTATTACACCAACAGCTCCCATCTTCCGGTGGACTACACAGCGGATATTTTCGATGCCCTGGATATTCAGGACGAACTGCAGACTCTGTATACCTCCGGTACCGTATTCCATGCGTTCCTGGGAGAAAAGCTGCCTGACTGGAAAGCCGCTGCTGCTCTTGTAAGAAAAATAGCGCAGAATTACCGTCTGCCATACTATACACTGTCACCTACATATTCTGTCTGCAAAGACCACGGTTATCTCTCCGGCGAACATTTTATCTGTCCGAAATGCGGTAAGAAGGCTGAGGTTTACAGCCGTATTACAGGCTATTACCGTCCGGTGCAGAACTGGAATGACGGAAAGAGCCAGGAGTACAAGAACCGTACCGTTTATGATATTGCCCACTCGGACTTTAAGGGCAGCACTAAAACGGTGGCCATGACAGCAGAGGATGTGAGGATAGAGGAGACCAGGAACGGACAGGTAACGGCAAAATATCTCTTTACCACAGAGACCTGCCCCAACTGCAAGATCGCCAAGCAAATGCTGGAAGGCGAGGACTACGAGCTGGTGGATGCGGAGAAGAACCCGGAGCTGGCTCGGAAATTCGGTGTTATGCAGGCACCGACCCTCATTGTCATCAATGGTGAGGAGACAAAGAAATATGTCAATGCGTCCAATATTCAGAGATACGTGGACGAAGATTAATAACAGAGACCCGGTCTGAACGCCGGGTCTTTTTGGTATAAAAAGATGAATTTTTGCTTATCTTGTCGGAGCCTTTGCGTTGACAAGATAAAGAATATTCTTCATAATAGAAAGCAGATAGAGAAAGATTTCTTTTGAAAACCAGAAAAAAACTCCGAAATCGGTGCCTGGTTATGAAAAAACTGCATTTCTAATATACCATTTCTATAAATTTCTTGGCAGCGTCAGGCGGGGGTTCCCGTCTGGCAGACTGCATCTATAGATTACCCACCTGACCGGATTTTGCCATACAGAAAGACAGCCGGGATATCTCCCGGCTGCCTTCCGCATAAAAATATAAGTAAAAGAAAATATAGGGTAACTGTTCAGTCAGGTCTGCGCATTTACTGCGCTGACCGTGCAAAAGAGTAATGGCGGCAGGTATTCGCCCCATCGCGAAGCGATTTTTAATGGGCGAATACCCGTAACGATTCAGCTGGCTGAATCGTTACAATACAGGCTTATTTATTCTGGCTCTTTGCAGCCTCTGCCATTTTCATGGCGCGAACCTTCAGCGGCAGACCGAACAGAGTGATAAATCCATCTGCATCGTGGTGGTCATACAGGTCTCCGGTTGTGAAGGATGCCAGTGACTCGCTGTACAGGCTGTACGGAGAAGTGGTACCGGCTTTGATGATATTGCCTTTGTACAGTTTGAATTTCACTTCACCTGTCACATACTGCTGTGTGCTTTCCACAAATGCCTGGATCGCTTCGCGCAGCGGTGTGAACCATTTTCCTTCATATACAATCTGGGCAAACTGGCTGCCCAGTTTTTTCTTTGTCTCCATGGTATCGCGGTCCAGGATCAGTTCTTCCAACTGGTCATGAGCCTCCATCAGGATGGTTCCGCCCGGTGTCTCATATACGCCGCGGGATTTCATGCCTACAACACGGTTTTCCACGATATCAATGATACCGATACCATGCTTTCCGCCCATGGCATTCAGCTCTGTAATGATTTCGGAAACCTTCATGGATTTTCCGTTCAGGCTTGTGGGAATACCTTTTTCAAAGGTCATGGTCACATATTCCCCTTCATCCGGAGCTTTCTCCGGTGTTACGCCGAGAACCAGCAGGTCATCATAGTTGGGCTCCTGTGCCGGGTCTTCCAGTTCCAGTCCCTCATGGCTGATGTGCCATAAGTTACGGTCACGGCTGTAGCTGTGACTTGCGTCAAAAGGAAGGTTGATGCCGTGTGCTTTACAGAACTCTATCTCATCCTCACGTGACTGCATGGTCCATACATCTGTCATACGCCATGGAGCAATGATCTTCAGATCAGGAGCCAGAGCTTTGATCCCAAGCTCAAAACGAATCTGGTCATTTCCTTTTCCGGTAGCACCGTGGCAGACAGCAGTGGCGCCTTCTTTCCTTGCGATCTCAACCAGTTTTTTGGCGATTCCGGGACGGGCCATGGAGGTACCAAGCAGATATTTGTGCTCATAGACAGCACCTGCCTGAACGCAGGGAACAATGTAATCGTCACAGAATTCGTCGATGATGTTTTCAATATATAATTTGGATGCGCCTGATAATTTGGCACGTTCGTCCAATCCGTCCAGCTCATTTCCCTGTCCGCAGTCTACACAGCAGCAGATAACTTCATAATCAAAATTTTCTTTCAGCCACGGAATCAGTGCTGTTGTGTCCAGTCCGCCTGAATATGCTAAGATAACCTTTTCTTTCATGATAAATTCCTCCTGTATTTTCCTTTTTCTATGTACCGGAGCATATCCGAATCTGCATTCCTGCAGCCCGTGTGCCCCGCTCTAAAATTTTGTATTTGCTTTCGACATGATTTACTATACAACAACTTTAATATTTATGCAATAGTAAAATGAAAAAAATGTAAAAAAATTTTATGTATCATTTTACTTGATATCAAAGTTTCCTTAATTAATATATGGAATAACAAATGTGTGTGTCAGAAAAAAACTGGAAAATTTCTCAAAAAAAGGCTTGCATATTATACAGAAAAGATGTATGATTATGCAATCGAGGGAAACTTTTATGCATCATGCTGCAGACAGGATAAAGCTTTACTATGCAAAACAACTGGAGTATGATAAAGGTATACACAAGCGGCCAAAGCGCTGCGGAAATGAAAGAAGATAAAGATTACTTAAGAAAGGTTGTTGAAGAACATGATAAAAGCAGGAATCATCGGGGCAACCGGCTACGCCGGCGGCGAACTTGTCAGATTACTTTTAAATCATAAAGAAGTGGAAATCAAATGGTACGGTTCCAGAAGCTACATAGATAAAAAATACTACGAGGTCTACCAGAATATGTTTAAGCTGGTGGATGACAAATGTATGGATGACAATATGGAGGCCCTGGCCGACGAAGTGGATGTGATCTTCACAGCAACACCCCAGGGCTTATGCGCGTCTCTGGTGAATGAAGAGATCCTCTCCAAAGTAAAGATTGTGGATCTGAGCGCAGACTTCCGTTTAAAGGATGTGAAAGTATACGAGGAGTGGTACAAAATCCAGCATAAATCCCCGTCCTTTATAGAAGAAGCCGTCTACGGCCTCTGTGAACTCAACCGGGAGGACGTGAAAAAGGCCCGCCTGGTGGCAAACCCGGGCTGTTATACCACTTGCAGCATTTTAACCTGTTATCCTCTGGTAAAAGAAGGTCTGATCCGGCCGGAGACACTGATCATTGACGCAAAGTCAGGAACCTCAGGAGCGGGCAGGGGAGCAAAGATTGACAATCTCTACTGTGAAGTCAATGAAAATATCAAGGCATACGGTGTGGCAACCCACCGCCATACACCGGAAATAGAAGAACAGCTTGGGTACGCGGCAGGCAGAGCGTTCTGTCTGAATTTTACCCCCCATCTGGTGCCCATGAACAGGGGAATCCTGGTGACTGCCTATGCCTCCCTGACAAAGGACGCAGACTATGACACCATCCGTGCAGCCTATGAAAAATATTACGGCAGTGAGTATTTCATCCGCATCCTGGATCAGGATGTATGCCCGCAGACGAAATGGGTGGAGGGCAGCAATTTTGTGGATGTGAATTTTAAAATCGACAAGAGAACAAACCGCGTGATCATGATGGGCGCTATTGATAACCTGGTAAAAGGTGCGGCAGGCCAGGCGGTGCAGAATATGAATCTGATGTTTGGATTTGAGGAGACAGAGGGCCTGAAGCTGGTGCCCATGTTCCCGTAAGTGATAGGAGGACGAAGCAGATGAAAGTTATTAACGGCGGCGTGACCGCAGCACAGGGATTTCAGGCAGCGGGAATCGCGGCGGGAATCAAAAAAGGAAATGCCAAGGACATGGCTATGATATACAGCACAGTACCCTGCAAAGCGGCCGGTACTTTCACCACAAATGTTGTAAAAGCAGCCCCTGTCAAATGGGACCAGCAGATTGTCTATCATGCGCCGGCAGCGCAGGCGGTTGTCTGCAACAGTGGGATCGCCAATGCCTGTACAGGGGAAGAGGGCTTTGGATACTGTAAAAAGACAGCTCAGGCGGCGGCCGAGATCCTGGGAATCCCGGAAGATTCTGTGCTGGTGGCTTCCACAGGCGTGATCGGAAAACAGCTTCCCATGGATATTCTGGAAGCGGGCGTGAAGAAAATGGTGCCCCTGCTCTCGGAAACGGCAGCAGCAGGCACCCTGGCCGCGGAATCCATCATGACTACAGACACTGTGAAGAAGGAAATCGCGGTGGAGACGGAGATAGACGGAAAGAAAGTGACCATCGGCGGAATGTGCAAAGGCTCCGGCATGATCCATCCCAATATGTGCACCATGCTGGGATTTGTGACCACGGATGTGAATATCAGCAAAGAACTGCTCCAGGAAGCACTCAGCGACAGTGTAAAGGATACCTACAACATGGTCTCCGTGGATGGCGACACCTCCACCAATGACACGGTTCTCCTCCTGGCAAACGCACAGGCACAGAATGCGGAGATCACAGAAAAAAATGAAGATTATGCCAAATTCACAGAGGCTCTCGGCTATGTAAATACCTGGCTGGCAAAACACATCGCAGCAGACGGAGAGGGTGCCACCGCCCTGTTCGAGGTTAAGGTGATCCACGCCGAAAGCAAAGAACAGGCAGTGACCCTGAGCAAATCCATCATCACCTCAAACCTTACGAAAGCCGCTATTTTCGGGCACGACGCCAACTGGGGACGTATCCTGTGCGCCATGGGATATTCCGGAGCGCAGTTTGACCCTGAAAAAGTGGATTTATACTTTGAGAGCGCAGCGGGCAGCCTGAAGATCATAGAGGACGGCGTGGCAACCGGATACAGCGAGGAGGAGGCCACAAAGATCCTGTCAGAAAAAGAAGTGACTGCCATTGCGGATATCAAGATGGGGGATGCCGAAGCTACCGCATGGGGATGTGACCTGACGTATGACTATGTAAAGATCAATGCGGATTACCGCTCATAATGCATAATGTCTCAAAGACGGAACAGTTACACAAATATTTGACGGAGGATATAGAGAAATGGTGAATCAGAAATATCTTGATAAAGCGGAGGTGCTGATCGAGGCGCTCCCGTACATACAGCGTTTTAACAGGAAAGTCATTGTTGTAAAATACGGTGGAAGCGCCATGGTGGATGAACAGCTCAAACGCGACGTGATCAAGGATGTGGTACTTTTAAAGCTGGTTGGCTTTAAACCCATCATTGTCCACGGCGGCGGCAAGGAGATCAGCCGCTGGGTGGGTAAGGTCGGAAAAGAGGCAAAGTTTGTAAACGGCCTTCGCGTGACAGACGATGAGACCATGGAAATCGCGGAGATGGTCCTTGGAAAAGTGAACAAGGAGCTTGTGACCCTGGTGCAGTCCCTGGGTGTAAAGGCAGTGGGGATCAGCGGAAAAGACGGCAGCCTCCTGAATGTCAGCAAAAAACTCTCCGACGGTCAGGATATCGGCTATGTGGGCGATGTAAAAACCGTAAATCCAAAGATTCTCTATGATCTGCTGGAAAAGGATTTCCTTCCTATCGTGTGTCCGATCGGCCTGGGAGATGATTTTGCCACTTACAATATCAATGCGGATGACGCGGCATGTGCCATAGCATGCTCCATGAAAGCGGAGAAGCTGGCATTCCTCACAGATATTGAGGGTGTGTACAGAGATCCGGAGGACCCTTCCAGCCTCATCTCCGAACTTTTTGTAAAAGACGCGAAGAACCTGATTGAAAACGGCAATGTGGGAGGCGGCATGATTCCAAAGCTGCAGAACTGCATTGATGCCATAGAGGAGGGTGTTTCCAGAGTCCATATTCTGGACGGCAGGATTCCGCACTGCCTGCTTTTGGAAATTTTCACAAATAAAGGGATCGGTACAGCGATCCTGAGGAAAGGCGAGGGGAAATATTATCATGATGACCAGGAGTAATGCATATATGGAACGGGCGGAGAATGTAGTTCTCCACACCTACAACCGTTTTCCGGTGGTTCTTGAAAAGGGAGACGGCGTCCGTCTTTACGATGTGGACGGAAAAGAATATCTGGATTTTGCAGCGGGCATTGCTGTTTTTGCGCTGGGCTACAACAACCAGACATATAACCGGGCACTGAAAGACCAGATCGATAAAGTGATCCACACGTCAAATCTGTTCTACAATGTGCCCATGGTGGAAGCGGCTGAGAAGCTTACAAAAGCCTCCGGCCTTGACAAGGCGTTTTTCACCAACAGCGGCACAGAAGCCATTGAGGGTGCGATCAAGGTGGCCAGGAAATATGCCTGGCTGAAGGACAAGAAAACAGACCACGAGATCATTGCCATGAAGCATTCCTTCCACGGCAGAAGCTTAGGCGCTCTGTCCGTAACGGGAAATACTCACTATCAGGAGCCATTCAAGCCTCTGATCGGCGGTATTAAATTTGCCGACTTCAATGATCTGGAGAGTATAAAAAGCCAGATCACGGAGAAGACCTGTGCCGTCATTATGGAGACTGTCCAGGGTGAGGGCGGCATCTACCCGGCAGAACCGGAGTTCTTAAAAGGTGTGCGTGCCCTGTGTGACGAACATGATATCCTGCTGATCCTGGATGAGATCCAGTGCGGCATGGGCAGGACCGGATGTATGTTTGCCTTCCAGGATTACGGCGTGGAGCCGGATGTGATGACAACCGCAAAAGCTCTGGGCTGTGGTGTTCCTGTCGGGGCCTTTGTGCTGAATAAAAAGACAGCAGAGAATTCCCTGGTACCCGGTGACCACGGAACCACATACGGCGGAAATCCTTTTGCCTGCGCGGCAGTCAGCAAAGTTTTTGACCTGTTTGAGAGTGAAAAGATCACAGAGCATGTAAAAGAAGTGTCTGCATATCTGGAGAAAAAGCTGGATGCCCTGACAGAAAAATATGATTTCCTCACAGCCAGAAGGGGAAAAGGCCTGATGCAGGGTCTTGTTGTCTCCGGCCGCCCGGTGGGAGAGATCGTGACAAAAGCCATAGAGAACGGCCTTCTTGTCATTTCTGCAGGAAGTGATGTTCTTCGTCTTGTACCTCCGCTTGTGATCACAGAGGCGGATGTGGATGAAATGATTGAAAAGCTGGAGAAAAGCTTTTTGCCTGACTGATGATTTTTTACGGTCAGCACAGGAAATGCGCAGACCTGCTGCATTCTTATAAAAGAGTGAGCGGACTGTCCGAAATGGATGGTCCGTTTTGCCATTTCCATAAAGATTCGCATAAAAACAGCCTATCGGGACATTCTAGTTAGAAAAAGGATGTGGAGGGATTTTTTATGTGGGGTCTTTTAGTTGCACTTCTGTCAGGTGCGCTGATGAGCGTACAAGGTGTATTCAATACAGCGCTGACAAAACAGACGAGCTTGTGGGTATCCACAGGATGGGTGCAGATTTCAGCGTTTCTGGTCTGTATTGCAGCCTGGCTCTTTACAGGAAGAGACAAGATAACCGACCTGGCAAGAGTGGATCATAAATACATCTTACTGGGCGGAGTCATAGGCGCTTTTATCACCGTAACCGTTATCCAGAGCATGTCTTCCCTGGGCCCGGCCCGTGCGGCAATGCTCATTGTGATCGCACAGCTTGCCGTGGCGTATCTGATTGAAGTATTCGGTATCTTCGGCGTGGAGAAGGTTGGTTTTGAATGGAGAAAGCTGATCGGCATGGCAGTGGCTATTGCTGGTATCGTCATATTTAAGTGGGAAACATGACAATGGAAGAACAGGAAAGACGTATTTTGGATGGCCGGCAGAAATTTCTGCCGGCCGTCTGCAAAAGCAGAGAACAGAAAATCGCTTTGGGATGGGCTGGATGTCTGTATATACGCAGACCTGCCTGGACTTATTACACAGAAGCTGCAAATCAACAGTTGAAAAAATGAATGGCCTAGATTAAAATAAAAGAAGAAACTCTGGAAAAAAACACCAAGGAATTACGAGAGTCCGTCAGGGAGAAAAATGAGGGAAGAGAATGTCATATAACAAGGCTATGATGGCACAGTTGAACAAGAAGATAGTGCTGGAGATGATTCGGACACAAGGCCCGATCAACAAAGCGGAGATCGCAAGGAAGGCTGAGCTGAGTATTCCTACAGTGATGAAGATCACAGAGGAATTTGAACGGCAGAATCTGGTGAAAACTATCGGAAAAGGTGAGTCTACAGGAGGAAAAAGACCTGATTTACTGGAATTTGTTTCAAACGCTTATTACATAACAGGAATAGATATCGGCCGCCATTACGTGAAGATCGTGATTATCGATATGGCGGCTGTCATTATGTCAAAGGAATGTTTTCCTACCACAGAGGAGGATATCAAAAAGCCGGAACAGTTTCTGGAAAAAATAGCATCCCATGTGGAGGCCCTGATCATAAAAAGCGGTATTTCCAAAGAACGTTTTATGGGAATCGGCATCGGTATGCCGGGCATTCTGGATTATGCAAAAGGGGATGTTATCTTCTCGCCTGATTTTAACTGGGTAAATGTGCCTCTGATGCGCATTTTTCAAAACCGCCTTCCGGATTTCAGGATTCTTTTAGAAAATGCAAACCGTGCTCTGGCAATTGGAGAATACACCTACGGTGCAGCAAAGAACGCAGAATATATACTATGCATCAATCTGGGGTACGGCATAGGAGCTGCTATTATTGAGAACGGAGAGTTACTGTATGGAAAAAGCGGAACCTGCGGTGAATTCGGGCATATGATCATGGAGTCTGACGGACCGCTCTGCGACTGCGGCAATCGAGGATGCCTGGAGGCGCTGGCTTCCGGCAATGCCATTGCGAAACGGATGGAGCAGGAAATAAAAGAGGGAAAGCAGAGTCTGGTCAGCAGAATGGCATCTGAACAGGGAAGAATAGAAGCAGAGATGGTGTTTGAGGCAGCCAGGGCGGGGGATATATTAAGCCGGAAAGTTATAGAGGAGGCAATGGAGTATGTGGGAATAGCCATAGCCAGCAGTATTAACCTGCTGGACCCGGATGCGATCATTCTTGCCGGCGGTCTGACAAAATCCCAGGATTTATTTTTTGAGCAGATGCAGAAAACCGTTGAGAAATATAAAATGAAGTATACCGGAAAAAATGTTGTGATAAGAATTGGTACATTGGGAGAATATGCCACAGCCATTGGCGCTGCCACTATGCTGACAAGGCTGTTTATAGAAAAGGGCGGGGCGTTCTGAGAAGTCGGACGCCCCGCGAAGTTTTTCAGGGACTTTTCGGCGCCCCAATCATCTCTCCATAATTAATGTTAAAATGCACAAAAAGGGGTTGACAATGAAAGAATAGTACGTTATAATTCACATATAAAGTTAGTTAAGTTAATTAAGTAACTCCGAAATATGGAAGACATCTGAGCGTACCGGAAAGAAAAAAAGATAATTTGTCTAAATATAGCGAAATTATTTTTTTTATTCAGTTAGTTAGTTAAATTAAGTAAGTTATTAAGGAGCAGATAAAAGTGAAATATGATAAATTTGCAATGGCGCAGATGAACCGGAGTATGGTTTTTGATCTGATAAGAAGAAAAGGGCCTATCAGCCGCGCGGAGATTGCGCGGACTATCGGCCTTAGTATTCCAACAGTCATGAAAATAACAGAGGAATTTTCTCATAAACAGTTTGTGCAGGATGTGGGAAAGGGTGAATCCAGCGGGGGAAAGCGCCCGGAGTTATTGGAGCTGGTACCAGACTCGAAATATATTATCGGAGTAGGGGTAGGGCGCAGTAAAACCAATGTGCTGATGATGAATCTTGCCGGGGAGGTATTTATCCGTGAAATCATGGAGACTGGAGGCACAGCTGTGCCTGAGGTATGGATATCCAGGCTGATTCAGGTGATAGAGAATGTGATACGCGAGAGCGGACTGTCCAGGAAGCAGATATTAGGTATGGGAATCGGCATGCCGGGAATTCTGGATGAGAAAAGCGGAAAGGTTCTGTTTTCCCCTGATTTTAAATGGGAGAATGTTGACATGTTAACACCCATCCGTGAACGGTTTAAGATGGACATTACAATTGAGAACGCAAACCGGGCACTGGCTATGGGAGAATATTATTTCGGGGCAGGTGTGGATTCCAGAAATTTTCTAGTGGTAAATCTGGGACACGGAATTGGTTCTGCTATCATGCGGGAAGGGGAGTTTTACAGGGGAAGTTCAGGAAGCAGCGGAGAGATTGGCCATATCATCCTGGAGAAAAACGGTCCAAAATGTAACTGCGGCAACCTTGGCTGTCTGGAGGCTATCGCGTCGGGAAATGCTATCGCCAGAGATGCCAAGATCGCTGTATTGGAAGGCAATGCAACGAAAATAATGGAACTGGTTAATGAAGATATCAATCGTATTGAAGCGAAAACAGTATTTGAAGCGGCGCGTCTGGGGGATCGTCTGGCAATACAGATAACAGAACGGGCCATGCAGTATATTGGAATCGGACTGGCAAATTATATTAATCTGCTGGACCCAGACCTGATCATTTTATTTGGGGGTCTGACCAACGCAGGTGATATTTTTTTAAAGAAAGTAAAGGAAGTGCTTCGCGAGAGGCAGATGAAATTTGCAGGAAGGCAGGTGAAATTGGTTATTTCTCAGATGGGTGAGAACGGCACCGCAGTCGGATCCGCATCCCTGGTGCTGAAGAAGTTTATAAAATATGGGAATTAGATCCGGAAAAAATGTCCTAAGGGTACAGCAAAAATTATGGAGGTATTAATTATGAGTAAAGGAATGAGAAAGAAAATCGCAGTGCTTTTGGCAGCAGTTATGGCATCAGCAGGACTCTCTGCCTGCGGCGGCAATACAGGCGCGGACGGGGGCCAGGATGCTGAAAGTAAGACAGAGACAAAGACAGATGAGGCAAAAACAGATTCTGAAAAGGAAGGGAGCGGGGAGGAGATCACTATCCGTCTTCTTACAAGAATGTCAGGCGCTGACAGCGGAACTAAGCTGAAAGAGGAGGTCCTTCAGGAGTTTCAGGAAAAATACCCGGATATCACTATCCAGGATGAGAGTACAAATGACAGCAACAGCTTTACGAACCAGTTCAAAACAGATATTGCATCCGGCAATGTGGCGGACATTATCCAGTGGCCCGGCATCAGTATCATGAAGGAATATGCAGACACGGGAGTTTTTCTGGACCTGACCGATTTAATTGCAGAGACACCGGATATCAAAGACAATGTGGATTCCACACTTCTTGATATGATGGAACTGTCGTCTGTCGGAACAGAGGGGACATACGCACTGCCCATTAACAATCAGATGGAAGTCTTCTATTACAACAAAGAACTGTTCCAGAAAGCAGGGATTGAAAAAGCACCGGAGACCTGGGATGAATTCTATGATGTATGCGATAAACTCAAAGAGTCAGGGGTCACGCCATGGGTTGTAGGTGCTTCCAATGCATGGCGGGTAGTACATATCCAGACAGGACTTCTCTACAAGATGTGCGGAGTGGAAAAGGCAAAGGAACTGGGCGGAAGAAAAGCAAAATGGACAGATGAAGATGTAGTGGAAACGATTGCGTTTATACAGGACCTGGCAGACAGAGGAATCTTCGGGGAAGATTATCTGGGCCTTGATTATGAGACAGAAAAAGCTATGTTTGTCAGCGGACAGACAGCCATGTCATTTGACGGAAGCTGGAGGATCGCAGAACTTAAAGACATGGAGGACAATGTAGGTGTATTCCGCATGCCGTATTTCACTGACAGGGAAGAATTTAAGGACAATGATATTGCATATCCGTCACAGTTGGAATTGGGCGGCCACCTGAAGGATGAACCGGAGAAACTCAAATATGTGTGGGAGCTTGCCAGCATGTTTGCCAGCAAGGAGACCCAGCAGAGATATGCCTATGACTGCGGCAACATTCCAGTCAGAAATGATGTTGAACTGGAAACTGACAAGATGAGTCCTCTTCTTGCTGATCTGCTCACGATAAAGGAAAATGATGTTAAGGTATGGGGCAGTGATGCCTGGGCTTACGATACAGTGGCAGTATTGGAGGATATTGTGGGAGAAGCATTTATCGGCGCACTTACCGGAATGACAGCAGATGAAGCGGCAGAACAGATTCAAAGCCGGTTGGAAGCGGCTGGTTCAGGCCAGTAACCGGAAGTAACATCAGGCCGCTGCAGTTTGGCTCTGCAGCGGCCTTTTCAGAAAAGGAGGTACAGCAATGGAGAGAATAAGAAGGAATAAAAAGGCAGTGTTATGTTTTCTGATGCCGGGATTCCTTTTATATACAGTACTTTTAATGGTTCCTATCGGCGGTTCCCTGGTCATGTCCTTTTTTAAGTGGAATGGAATCAAAAATGTCCCCATGGTATTTGTGGGATTCAGTAATTTTAAGGCGGTTATTACAGATGCCATGTTCTGGCATTCCATCAAAAATATTATGTGGTTCATGGTGCTGACATTGTGTACGCAGCTTCCCATTGGGCTTCTGCTGGCGGTTATGCTCAGTGAGCGGTTCAGGGGATATCGTTTTTTTAAGTTTGCGTATTTTGTACCTCAGGTACTTTCCACAACCGTTATTGGTCTTCTTTGGTACTTTATTCTGATGCCCACAGGAGTTCTGAATACCATGCTTCAGGGAATTGGTCTTGACAGTCTGGTGAAAAGCTGGCTGGTAGATAAGAATACGGCCATGACAACTATTATTCTGGTGAATACATGGTGCGGCATCGGGTTTCATATGACTGTCAGTTACGCTGCTATTTCAGGGATTCCTGACGATGTGGTGGAGGCAGCAAAACTGGACGGAGCGGTGGGATTAAAAAAAGTGTTCCATATTATCATTCCAATGATATGGGAATCGATCATTTCCAGCATCGTTGTGATCGTAACCGCAGTATTGAAAACGTTTGATCTGGTCTATGTTATGACAGAGGGAGGTCCAAACGGTCTGACCGATGTGCCCAGTACACTTTTATACAAAGAGGCTTTCCGGTACAATGACTTCGGAAAGGCATCTGTTATCGGTGTTTATATCTTTATTTTGAGCGTTATATTTACTGTCATAAGTCTCCGCATTACAAAACGGGAACGGCTGGAGTATTAAGGAGGAAGAAAATGAACGATCATACTAGAAAAATAACGAAAAAAATAATATTATACCTGGTTTCTTTTTTCTTTCTTTTTATTTTCATTTATCCGCTGTATTTCGTTATAATTTCATCTGTTAAGACAAATACGGAAATTTTTACTTCACCATTCAAATTTCCTTCGGAATTTCATTTTGAAAATTATAAGACAGCCATTGAAATAGGAAATATAGGAAGGCAGTTTTTAAACAGCATGTTTCTGGCGATTGTGACACTGGCACTTACGGCTCTGGCTGCAAGTATGGTTTCTTTTGCAATCTCCCGCCTTCGTTTTAAGGGACAGGGTGCTGTCAGAGTTTATTTTGTCATAGGAATGATGGTGCCAATCCAGAGTATCATTGTACCTTTGGCCTGGGCGATCAATAATTTTGATATCAGAGATAATTATCTGATCTTGATCCTGCTTTTTACAGCGTCCCATATGCCGCTGGCTACCTTTATCATAACAGGCTCCATGAACAGCCTTCCCACATCCCTGGAGGAAGCCGCGATCATTGACGGATGCAGTATATATAAGGTATTTACAAGGATTGTTCTGCCCCTTGTGAAGCCTGCGATCGCAACAGTTGGTATATTTGTATTTATGTACACATGGAATGACCTTCTGGTCTCCATGGTGTTTATAGGTAAGGCGGAACTCAGAACCATCTCGGTGGGTCTGCTTAATTTTGTGGGAGCCAGGAAAAGTGATTACGGCGCATTGATGGCAGCTATCTTCATAGCCATTCTGCCGCCTCTTACCATGTATCTGGTACTGCAGGAAAATGTAGTGAAAGGGCTGACAAGCGGTGCTAACAAATAAAAAGGAGAAGAAAATTATGGGGATAAAAGTAAAGGATTGGAAAGAACTGACGGATTACCGGACACCGGACTGGATGAAAAAAGCAAAATTCGGGATTTATACACACTGGGGTGTTTACAGTGTGCCGGCATTTGGTCCAAATGTTTCCTGGTATCCGTATAAGATGTATCAGGAGGGGACCGACCAGTTTGCCTATCACTGCAAGCATTTCGGGCACCCTTCCAAGACGGGATATAAAGATTTGATCCCCATGTTTACCGGGGAAAAATTTGACGCTGCGGAATGGGCAGAATTATTTAAAAAAGCAGGTGCGAGATTTGCAGGTCCTGTGGCGGAACACCACGATGGATTCAGCATGTGGGACAGCCGTGTCAATGAATGGAATGCAGCAGCCATGGGGCCTAAGAGGGATGTGGTAGGAGAACTGGAAAAAGCAGTGCGGAAGCAGGGTATGCACTTCATGACAGCTTTCCACCATGCGGAAAATTGGAAATTCTATCCTCACTGGGTAAAGGAATATGACACCTCAGACCCAAGATACGCAGGTCTGTACGGCGAGGCGCATAATATGGACTGGGGATCTGACAAAAGATATCTGCCGGAACCGATCCGCTGGTCCGATACCATGGACGGCGCTATAGACAGGCAGTGGATCGCACAGGACCTTCCGAGCGCGGCGTTTCATGAGAAATGGTTTATTAAGCTGAAAGAAGTCATAGATGCATACAGCCCGGATTACATATGGTTTGATTTCGGTCTGGCTTTTATCAATGATTATTATCAGAGAAAATTTCTCACTTACTACAGGGATATGGCGGAGAAAAATGGTCAGAAGACAGTTGTCTCCTACAAATGGAACCACCTGCCTGTGGGCACGGGTCTGATTGACCTGGAACAGGGAAGGTTCGCGGAAGCTACATACCATGACTGGATCACGGACACTACAGTGGACGCGGGAGAAGCCTGGGGATATATGCAGGATGCAGAATATAAATCAGCCAAATCCCTGATCCATTATCTGCTGGACAATGTAAGCAAAAATGGATATCTGCTTTTGAACGTGGGGCCAAAGCCGGATGGAACCATCCCGGAAGAAGCCAGGAAAATACTGCTGGAAATGGGGGCATGGCTAGAGGAAAACGGAGAGGCAGTCTATGATACCACACCGTGGCGTACAGCAGAGGAGGGTCCTACTAAAATGACCGGTTCCGGTGCCTTTAGTGAGATGGATGAAGTGGAATATACACCGAGGGACATCCGGTATACCATGAGAGATGAGTATATCTATGCATCTGCGCTGGGAAGAATAGGAGACCAGGTGGCGCTGCATCATATACTTCCAATGGTCTATAAGGAGGAGATTGAAAGCATAACCGTTTTAGGTGACGGACAGCCGCTTACATGGAGTGCAGAAGGTGATGTTCTTCTTATCGACACGGCAAAGGCCAGGAAAAACAACATTGCTACTGTCCTGAAAATCAAGAGAAAGAATATTTATATGTGACGGGGGGCGTGCGTATGAAGAAAAAGTTTGAATATGAACAGACAACAAAAATTATTTTCGGAAGCGGCTGTATTAAAGAGCTTCCCGGTCTGGCAGCAGGCCTTGGAAATAAAATCCTTTTGGTTACCGGCAAAAAAAAGTCTTCCAGGGAAAAGTTATATGACAGGATTACAGAAAGCCTGCGAAACAGCGGCCTTACCGTTTTTCATTTTGACAAAGTATCGCAGAATCCCACTACAAAATGTGTGGAGGAGGGAACTGCTATTGCCGAAAAAGAAGGCTGCCAGGTTGTGATCGGTCTTGGGGGTGGTTCTGCCATGGATACGGCAAAAGCCATTGCCGTGGCAGCCGCAAACGAAGGCACGGCGTGGGATTATCTGTTTTTTAAAAATCCGCAGCCGCAGGCAACGCTGCCTGTGATCGCAGTTCCCACAACAGCGGGGACAGGGTCACAGGTCACGCAGGTTGCAGTCATGACGGAGACAAAGACCTGTACCAAGAGTGCTATTTTTAACAACCTGATTTATCCCCGCGTTGCGCTGATCGACCCGGAGCTTGCAGTATCCATGCCTGCCCATATAACTGCATCCACCGGTTTTGACGCTTTTTGTCACTGCTTTGAGAGCTATATCAATGTAAAAGCTTCTCCGTATACGGACATGATCGCACTTGAAGGGATAAAATATGCTGCCCAATATCTGAGAAGGGCGGTAAAGGATGGTGAAGATATGGAAGCCAGGGAAGGGATGGCCTGGGCAGATACCTGCGGAGGTCTGGCTATTGCCAACGCAGGCGTGACACTTCCCCACGGTGTGGGTATGACGATCAGCGGACATTGCCCTCAGATCATGCATGGGGAATCCCTGGCCTTGACATATCCGTCCTTTTTACGGTTCACCTGTCTGGCAGCAGAGAAAAAATTTGCAGAGGTGGGACGCATTTTCAATCCTGCCCTGAAAGATGTCTCTGATTCCAGGGCCGCATCGGAGTGCTGCGAAGAAATAGAAAAACTGATGAAAGATATCGGAATGTGGCTGAATTTCCGCCAATTCGGTGTTGAATATGAGATGCTTAGAAGAATAGCAGACAGGGGACATGAATTGCCTGATTATCAGGCAAACCCCAGAATCGCAGATATTGAAGAAATCTACAGAGAACTAAAGGAGGGATATAACCGTGTCTGAAAAATCAGCAAGTTATCTTGACAAACTTTTTGGACTTGAAGGCAGGACCGCTGTTGTAACAGGCGGAAACAGGGGAATCGGACAGGTAGTGGCCAGAGGGCTGGCCAGCGCGGGAGCCGAGGTTGTCGTTATAAGCCGTTCGGGAGGAGCGGAAACGGTGAAACTCATTTTGGAGGACGGCAATAAAGCCTATGACATCAAGGCTGATGTAACCGATGAGAAGAGCGTGGACCGGGCAGTGGAGGAGATTGAAAAGAGAAGCGGCGGTATTCATGTATTGTTTAACAATGCCGGCATCTGCATTCACAAAAGCACCTTTGAGGCCAGCATAGAGGAGTTCAGGCAGGTGGTTGACGTGAATCTGACCGGGGAGTACATTATGGCGCGGAGCGCTGCACGCCTTATGGTACAGAAAAAGATACACGGCAGCATCATCAACATGGCATCCATGTCAGGGACCATTGTAAATATACCTCAGTGGCAGGCTTCCTACAATGCATCGAAGGCGGGAGTTATCCATCTGACAAAGTCCCTGGCCCTGGAATGGATTCCCTATGGCATCCGGGTGAACAGTTTAAGTCCGGGATACATCTCCACGCCTATGTCCGTAGACACCCCCCAGGAGCTGAAGGACGCCTGGAAAGGGATGATGCCATACGGCAGGATGGGGACTCCTGAGGAACTTATCGGGGCGGTTTTATATCTTGCCGGGGATTCTTCCGCGTATACGACCGGAACCGACCTGATTGTGGACGGCGCCTATGTCTGCCAGTGATATTCCGGCAGGTTTTGTCGAACACATTTTCTTGCAATTTTTCCATGCCCTGCTATAATGTTTCTTAAAGAAAGACGCAAAATGGAAGGGGTCAGTATATGAGTGAAACCAGCTATTCGGTTTCTGAGACGGCGAAGCTTTTGGACGTGCAGTCCCATGTCCTGCGCTTTTGGGAAGATGAGCTGCACCTGCCGATTGACAGAAACGAAATGGGACACAGATACTACACCCGATATGATATCCAGGTACTTCTGGCTATTAAAGAACTGAAGAAAAAGGGACTTGCATTAAAAGAGATTGGCAGCCTGATTCCCTTTTTATATAAGGATGAAGAAAACCGGGAAGAGGCAGTACACAGTAAAAAGACACAGGAAAATACACCTAAACAGCCGCAGCCTGTGAAAAGTCAGGAAAGACCAAACCATAACCAGGACAAGCCATGTGAACCGGTACGGCAGAGGACCGCAGAGCCTGCAGAGCAGAAAAGGGAAATGTCCGCTGCCAGAAAAAACAGAAAGGCATCTGCAAGAAAAGCATCCGGCAAAAAGAACCGGGCAGCTCAGAACAGAGCCGTGACAGGCAGGCCGCCGCAGTCTGTAGGAAAGGCCGAGACAACAGAAGCGGACAACAGGGTACCGGCTGAATTTATGGAAATACTGGACAGGCTGGTAAAGGAACGGATGCGGACCCTTCATTCCGGGGAAGAGCGTTATAAAAGGCTGGATGAGAGAATCAGAATATGTCAGAAATCCCGCAGGGAAGTGGCAGCAGCCATGGAACAGGAGCGGCAGAAGAATAAAAAGTTGTTTAAGAAAAAAAGATAATAAAAAACACAAACCTGCGTGATACAGGTTTGTGTTTTTTTAAAGTTATTAACCCTCTACGATTGCTTCTGTAGGACATGCTTCTGCACAAGTTCCGCAGTCAACACATTTGTCCGGATCGATAACGTATTTGTCATCGCCCTGGGAGATAGCTTCAGATGGGCATTCTCCTTCGCAGGTTCCACAGCTTACACATTCGTCTGTAATTACGTATGCCATACTTAAAATCCTCCTTTTATAATTTCTGAATCATACCTAATCTGGCCCAGGACCTGCCGCAGCAGTACATTGGGAAAATTCGATGGTATAAGATTCAGCTCTTACGCATATTCTAATATATTTGGTATTAGAATACAAGTCTTTATTTCTAAACAATCCGTGAATTTCGAGAAGAAAAAGAAAACCGGAGAAAAACAGTTGAATATAGGAGAAAAAGAGTTTATAATAATACACAGTACGAAAAAAGGAGGAAACTATCATGACAATTTCCAAAGATATGACAATCGGCGAATTACTCCGTGTGGATGAAAATATTGTTCCGATTCTGATGAGAGCCGGTATGCACTGCATCGGCTGTCCTTCCGCTCAGGGTGAAAGCCTGGAAGAAGCTGCCATGGTTCATGGAATTGACGCAGATGTTCTGACTGCTCAGATCAACGATTTCCTGGCAGATAAATAATGAAAAGTGAAAAGCCCCGGCGGTCTCCACAAAGAAGTGGAGGTCCGCCGGGGCTTTTTACTTTTACCAGCATCCGGTTATAGGGCTGCTAATTTCTGTAGTGCTTTATCCGCAATGATGCGTTCGCTGTGCTCTTGGAGATAGGCTTCCCCTGCCTGTGAGAAGGCACTGCCTTTTCCGTACTCGGAGAGCATGTTGCAGACTTTATTGAAATCGGATGGAGTATTTTCGGACTGGTGGATCACCAGCTCATATTCCCCTGTTGCACTGTCTTTGTACAGGGAGTTTACGCCCTGGAAGAAGTTATTCAGGCCGCGGGCTGCACGGATCACGCCGTCCAGGTCCTGAAAACGGTACTGCCGTATGAGACGGACAGGTACTTCCGGTGTCTCAGATGGTGCCGGGGTTTTTACTCCTTTTTTCTTGGCTGCATTTTTTGCTTTTGCCTCGTAGATTTTCTGGAATACATCGATGATATCATCGGCTCCCTCAAATTCTAAAGGAGGCTGAGCATTGTCTCCTGCAGGTCCGCCGAAAGGTGTGAATTTGGAAAAACGTGTGTCCAGTTCCTCCGGGTCTTCCACCTTGGTGATGATCAGGATAATGCTGTCGGCAGAAACCGGGATCGCCTCGATCATCAGCGGTATATTGTCGGCCTCAAAACCGAATTCATAGTTTGCCTGCTGCATCATATCACGGAACAGGTCTTTGGCCTTTTCCGTACCATAAGCCAGTTCACTTAAACGAATCTGACGGTCTTCCAAATCAGCCTTTGTGAGCGTGCAACGTATCTGGTTGTCGTTGATTTTTTCTATCTTCATTTTATCACATCCTGTCTATCTGTCGGTTCTGCCGTCTGGCAAAACAAAGATGCTGGTATCTCATTTATATTATATACTATGAAACGCCGGTATGTAAAGCGCTTCATACTTTTTTCATATATGTGGAAAAAATTAAAAATATGATAAAAAAGGAAAATAATTACATAAAACAGCTTGCTAAGACAAATTCATGTATGATATAATGATTTTCACAGACAAAGAAGGAGTGCTGTAAAATATTTTACAGAGGGGAGTGATGATATCCCGTAGGCCTTCGTCAATGACAATATTCTAAGTTTTCATTTCAGGCGGCGTCTGACCGCAGGCAGAGAGTACATTCTGTACGATTTGCATGATCCCATGTGACAGAACACTAAGACCATGGATTTATTTTTATTATGGGGATTACAGCGCCTTTCTTTATCTGTAATACTGGAACCGCGTTTCAAGAAGAAAGGAGAGGACAGAGGTATAATATATCACGAACTTTTGTCCACAGCAAACATGAAGAAAGACAAGGAAACCAGAGCGCTCCGATGTGAGCTGGAGACTTACCGGCGTCAGGGGATTCCCCTTTTACTAAACGGAAGCCCCAGCACGCCGGAAGAGATTGAACAGGCATGCAGTATCGCAGAGGAAGGTGTCTATATGCGCGACTATGTGCAGAACGAAAGAGGGGAGGTGGAAAGACTGCAGTTTGATTTCGTGAAAAATGAGTAAGCCATAGATGTAACCCTGTAATATTTGCGTTCCCGGTATGTATAACAGGGGGCCGGAACAGGGAAAAACCCTGGGAGTTTCAGGGCTTTTCCCCAATCCGGCTGTTAAGTTTTCCCGAATTTCCTACTATTAAAAAAATATAAATTGTCGAAGAAAGTAATGACGAACGGAAAAAGTATGTTATAATGGTGGAGAAATGCGAGAAAAAATAAGGAGTTTAATTATGAGTCAAAAGAAGAGAAGGCGGAGGAGAAGAAGGAACAGCAATGCCGTTATGGTGCTGGTAGTCATCCTTCTGATCGTTGTGGTTGCAGCTGTGGGAGTGCTGACTGCCGCGATCAAGAGACATACACCTTCCGATACGAGAATGAATCTGAACACTTACTATGGATTGGAGAAAGAGGATGACGTGGCCCTGGTGCTCCAGAATACAGTGAGTGATACGAAGGGCAAATGGATGGACGGAAGGGTCTATCTGGATTATGAAACAGTGTCAAATGTGCTGGGAGGGCGTTTTTACTGGGAAGCGGACAGCAGCCAGATGCTCTACACCACACCAAAGGAGATTCTTGCCATAGCACCTGAGAGCACGTCTTATACGGTGAATGGTGAAAATAAAGATGAAGGTTATAAAATCATCCGCCAGACAGATGATAAAATTTATCTGGCCCTTGATTTTATTCAGAAATATATGGAGATCACCAGTACGGTGACCGAAAGTCCAAACAAAGCGGTGATCCGCTATCAGTGGGGCAGTGAAAAGATCGTAAAAGCAAAGAACGATACCGTGATCCGTTACCGCGGGGGCATCAAGAGTGATATTCTGACGGATGTGGCAAAGGGAACGGAACTGACGCTTATAGAAGAGCTGGATAACTGGTCCCAGGTAGCAACTTCTGACGGCTTCAACGGCTATGTGTCCAAGGAGGACCTCACAGCCCCTGAGGAGAAGAAGGCAGAATATGACGGCAGCTATAAAGAGGAGTTTACCAGCCTGACAAGAGACCACAAGATCAATCTGGCATGGCACCAGGTTACATCAGAGGATGCCAATGCAGGACTTGCCCAGACACTGGAGAACATTACGGGAATCAATGTGATCTCACCTACCTGGTTTTCCGTT
This sequence comes from Blautia sp. JLR.GB0024, assembly GCF_037000545.1. Taxonomy (NCBI): domain Bacteria; kingdom Bacillati; phylum Bacillota; class Clostridia; order Lachnospirales; family Lachnospiraceae; genus Blautia; species Blautia sp. JLR.GB0024. The sequence goes on from NZ_JBANBF010000004.1 coordinate 419,068, forward strand.
ACCGGGGCAGAGGGAACCATCTCCTCCCTTGCCAGTGCGGATTACGTGAACCTGGCCCATGAAAAGGGGCTGGAGGTCTGGGGACTGATCGACAATTTCAATAAAGATGTGAGCACTCTGGACACGCTGTCTAACCGCACATCCAGGGAACATCTCATTCAGAAACTCATAGAAGAGGCAGTAAGGGTAGGGCTGGACGGCATTAATGTGGATTTTGAGGCACTGACGCAGGAGGAGGCGCCCCATTTTATCCAGTTTATACGCGAACTGTCCATATCCTGTCGGAAAAATAACCTGGTGTTGTCTGTAGACAATCCGGTTCCGCAGTTTACCTCCTTTTATAATAGGAAGGAACAGGGAATCGTGGCGGATTATGTCATTATCATGGGATATGATGAACACACAGACGGAACAGAGGAAGCAGGTTCTGTCGCCTCCCTGCCTTTTGTGGAGGAGGGAATCCAGCAGACCTTAAAGGAAGTTCCGAAGAATAAGGTGATCAACGGAGTTCCCTTCTATACAAGGCTCTGGTTTACTGACAATGCCGGCACTGTAACGAGTGAGATCATGGGTATGGACCAGGCAAGTAAAATTGTGACAGAGATGGGCATGGAAATGTACTGGAACAAGGATGTTTCGCAGAACTATGCGGAGCTGTCAACAGACAATGGTTTATATCAGATGTGGCTGGAGGATGAGCAGTCACTGGATGCCAAGATGCAGCTTGTACAGAAGTATGAGCTGGGAGGCGTGGCAGAATGGAAACTGGGATTTGAGAGGGCTGACGTTTGGAATACCATCAGCCAGTACCTGCAGTAAAAACAGCAGGATGTGATGCAGAAAGGAACAGGTGGAGTAATGGGAGAACATGAAATATTTAAAACCACGATCATGGGGGGATTTGATAAGGAGGACGTATTAGAACAGGTGCAGCGAATGAAGGATGAAGCTGCTGCTGAACAGTTGAGACTGAAAAAGCTCATCTCAGAAAAGGATGCCAAGATCGCAGAGCTTATGAAGCGCATTGAGTTAAAGGACGCGCACCAGGAGCGACTGGAGATGGAGATCCACGAGAAATACCAGAAGTATATTGACAATTATGAAAGCATCGGAAAACTGGTCTTTGACGCTCAGTTAAAGTCAGATGCTATGATCAAAGATGCTGAGGAGAAATGCAACACCATGATCTCCGAGGCGGAGGCAGAGGCAAAACAGCGGGTGGAGGCTGTACAGTCTGAGATCGATGACAAGCTTCGGGAAGGCAAGAAAAAATACATAGCTGTCCAGGATGAGATGAATGAGATTGTTCAGCTCATCAACCAGGCGCAGAAGCGTTTCATGGCTTCCTATAAAGAGGTGCACCAGATCATCAGCACAATGCCCACTTCACTCAATGACATTGAGGAAGAACCGGAAGTGGAACTTCCCCAGCCGGTGGAGGATGCGGAGGAGCTGCACCTGGGAGACACCCAGGAGCTGGACCTTTTAGATGCTCTGGATGATATTGCGGAGCTGGAAGAGTTTGAGGAGGAGGAAGACGAAGACTCCAAACTTGCCATGCAGATATCCAGGCTGCTGAGTGAGGAAGACGAAGCCCTTCTTGAGGAAGAACTGGAAAACGAAAAATAAGATTCATTGCCCCGGGAGGATAAAGTCCCGGGGTTTTTTGAATTTATTTCAAATATGTGGTAAAATACACTTGTATCTCTCCCTGCTGCCATTTACAATGATAAGATAGCAGAGGGATAAAGGGTTTCGTGTAGGAGAGGGCGTTATGGAGCACAGGGAATTGTGGCAGCTGGCAGCAATGGATTCTTTGACAGGGGTATCCAGCCGAAGGGAAGGCAAGGACAGGCTGGAACTGATCGTCAAGAGAGCCAAAAAAGAGAAGAAAATGCTGACAGTGGCAATGTTTGATATTGACAGTCTGAACTGGATCAACAATCGTTATGGAGACGGGGAAGGTGACAGGGTGCTTCAGTTTGTCACATCTGCTTCCAGACGCTGTCTGTGTCCGGAGGATGTGATTTTCCGTCTGAGCAGTGATGAGTTCATCGTGGCATTTTACGGGGAAGAGCTGATCTGCGCGGATAAGCGCATACAGAAGATTTTGGAAATACTGGAGAGAGAGCGGGAAGATTACGGACTGGAGTGCCAGCCGTCTTTTTCTTATGGAGCAGTGGAAGTCTATCCTGAGGACTGCTTTACAGTTTCCGATATCATAGCCAAAACGGATGAATTGATGTATATGCAGAAGCGTAATTATCATATTATGCGGGCAAAGAACAGATTAAAATACAACGATTCGGAAGCAGAATCAAAGGATGAATTTCAATATAACCAGGCTCGTCTGTATGACGCGCTGACAGAGAGTACAGATGACTACATATTTATAGGCAATATGAAGACCGGCGTGTTTCGTTATCCTCCGGCCATGGTGCAGGAATTTGGCCTGCCGGGTGAGGTGGTGGAGAACGCGGCAGCCTGCTGGATCGGCCTGATTCACCCCCATGATGAGGCACATTTCCTTGAGAGTAATCAGGAGATCGCGGACGGACGTATAGAGGAACACAACATTGAATACAGAGCTAAGAATACGGAGGGAGAATGGATCTGGCTGAGGTGCAGAGGCAAGCTGATCCGCGACCAGTACGGGAAACCGGATATGTTTGCCGGCATGATCACGAATCTGGGCAAAGAAAAGCAGATTGACCATATGACAGGCCTGTATAACCGGTTTGAATTTGAGGGCAGTATCAAGAAATACCTTATGGACGGCAGCCAGATCACCCGAATCGGGATCATGATCCTGGATATGGATGCCTTTAAGAATGTAAATGACCTGTATGACCGGATGTTCGGGGATGAGATCCTGCGGATAACGGCAGGAAATATAAGTGCTATGCTCCCTGATAATGCCAGGCTTTACCGCCTTGACGGGGATGAGTTCGGAATTATCCTTACCAACGGTACCGAAGAGGACGCGCAGGAGATCTTTTCAAAGATCCAGAATAAGTATACACGCCAGCAGGAGTACAGCGGAAAGAAATATTACTGTACCATATCAGGGGGCTACGCGGTCTGCCCTGAGAATGCGGACAATTACCTGGACCTCTTAAAGTGCGCGAACTATGCATTGGAGCGCTCCAAGGTCAGGGGCAAGAACCGGATGACGATCTATTCTCCGGAGATTCCCCTGGAGAAGGAGAAAAAACTGGAAATGGTGCAGATGCTCAGAGAGAGTATAGAGCGGGGCTTTGCCGGATTTTCTGTCTGCTACCAGCCTCAGGTGGATGCAAAGACAGGCAGGCTTTACGGAGCCGAGGCGCTGGCCCGCTGGCACTGCAGCAAATACGGGGATGTGTCACCCGGTGAGTTCATACCTCTTTTGGAGCAGAACGGTTTGATCGTTCCTATGGGCATGTGGATCCTGCGCAAGGCCGCCGCCCAGTGCAGACAGTGGTGTGAACAGAAACCTGATTTCAACATGAGTGTGAATCTGTCCTATCAGCAGTTCCTGGAAGGGGATCTGACGTCCTTTGTGAGGGACACCCTGGACGAAATAAAACTCAGTCCCGCAAATCTTACACTGGAGCTGACAGAGTCCTATTTTGTCAAGGAGGATGCCATAGTCAGGGAGACACTGGAGAGCTTTCGGGAAATGGGTGTCCGGGTGGCAATGGATGACTTTGGCGTGGGGTATTCTTCCCTCTTTATGCTAAAGTATATACCTGCAGATATTGTGAAGATAGACAGAGGATTTGTCAAGGGAATCACCACGGATCTGTTCAACGCCACATTTATCCGTTCCATCACAGAACTGTGCAATGATGTGGGGAAACAGGTCTGCCTGGAGGGTGTGGAGACAGAAGAGGAATACGGAAGAGTGAGCAGCATGGGTCTGCGGCTTATACAGGGCTTCTATTTCGGACGGCCGGTTCCGGCAGAGCAGTTTTTTGAAAAACTGCAGCCGGGCAAAAATTAAAAGATTAGGAAAGTCCCTCAAAGCATATACTTTAACGAATAGGCTTTGAGGGATTTTTTTGTGATGAAGAAAAGACGTGTTGTGGAACTGGGAATGGCTGTTCTTCTGCTTGCCTCTGCATTTCTGCTCTCCAGGGAAGGGGCGCGGCTGGTGAGCAAGGAAGCGGAAGGAAAGAAAGGCGTCATCGTTGTGGATGCCGGACACGGGGGTATGGATCCCGGAGTGGTGGGCATAAAGAAACTGGAGGAAAAGGAGATCAACCTGAAAATATCGAAAAAGCTCCAGAAGCTTCTGGAAAAAGAAGGGTATCAGGTGATCATGACCAGATCTGAGGACGGCGGCCTTTACGACGCGGACAGCAGAAACAAGAAGGTACAGGATATGCAGAAGCGGTGCGAGCTTATCAGGGAAAAGAAGCCCCTGCTCACTGTGAGCATCCATCAGAACAGTTATCCTGACGAGGCGGTCTGCGGCCCCCAGGTTTTTTATTTCACTCACTCAGCAGAGGGCGGGAAACTGGCAAAATGCATTCAGGATGCTATGAACAGCCAGCTTGATGTGAGCAGACCGAGAGTGGAGAAGGCCAATTCCACCTATTATCTGTTGAAACGCAGCGAGGGGATCTTAAATATTGTGGAATGCGGATTTTTAAGCAATACAAAAGAGGCGGGCCTTCTGGAGACAGATGAATACCAGGATAAGGTGGCAGAAGCGGTCCGGGACGGTATTCTTACATATCTGGGAGACGCGGAGTCCTGAATTTCTCACCGGCTGTAAAAAAATTGTGGAAAAACCATAGAGACAATGGTATTATGGTTATGTATGTAAAGAACAGACAGGAAGAAGAGAGAAAACGTGAAGACCATAATATTGGCAGTAGACAGGGAACACCCCGATGAATCTGTGATCAGGCAGGCGGGAGAAATCCTGAAAAACGGCGGCCTGGTTGCGTTTCCCACAGAGACCGTGTACGGGCTGGGCGGAGACGGGCTGAATGCAGAATCTTCTGAGAAAATATATGCGGCAAAAGGCAGGCCCTCAGACAATCCGCTGATCATCCATATTGCGGATATGGAGAGCCTGGACCGGATTGTCAGTGAGATTCCGGAAAAAGCCAGAAAGATGGCTGAAAAGTTCTGGCCCGGCCCTCTGACCATGATTTTCAAAAAAAGCGATGCGGTGCCTTATGAGACTACAGGCGGCCTTGACAGCGTAGCGGTGCGGATGCCCTCCCACCCGGTAGCGCTGTCGCTGATTCGTCTCGGCGGAGGATATATTGCGGCACCCAGTGCTAACACATCCGGGCGTCCAAGCCCCACCAGGGCTGCCCATGTGGCTGAAGATCTGACCGGAAAAGTGGATATGATCCTGGACGGCGGAGATGTGGGAATCGGGCTGGAGTCCACAATTGTGGACTTTACAGAGGAGATACCCGTAATCCTGCGCCCCGGATATATCAGCCAGAAGATGGCTGAGGAGGTGATCGGCCCGGTGCGGATGGACAAGGGTCTTTTGATCTCGGATGAAAAGGTAAAGCCAAAGGCCCCGGGAATGAAGTACCGTCACTACGCCCCCAATGCCGGCTTGACCATTGTGGAAGGCAGCACGGAGCAGGTTATTAAAACCATCAATGAAAAAAGCCGTGAACTGCAGGCTCAGGGAAAACGTGTGGGCGTCATCGGCACGGATGAGACTGTGGGCGCCTATGAGGCCCAGGTCATAAAGAGTATCGGAACACGGCAGGATGAGGAGACCATTGCGAGACATCTGTTCGGGCTTTTGAGAGAGTTTGATGAGGAGCAGGTAGATCATATTTTTTCAGAGTCCTTTGATACGCCCAGAATGGGACAGGCCATTATGAACCGGCTTCTCAAGGCGGCAGGGCATCATCTGATACATGTTTAACAGGCCTGCGGGCGGTGGGCAGACATATGCCGGACAAGCCGTTTCCGTGTGCAGGCACATAAACTGCAGAGCGATAAAAAATGAAAATACAGGAGGAAATTTAAATGTTAGCATTAGGCTGTGACCATGGCGGATTTGAGCTGAAACAGGAGATCATCGGATATCTGGAGGAACACAAGATTCCATACAAGGACTTCGGATGTGACAGCAACAAGTCAGTGGACTATCCCGTCTACGCGAGAAAAGTCGGGAAGGCCATTCAGAGCGGAGAGTGTGACAAGGGGATCTTGATCTGCGGCACAGGCATCGGTATTTCCATAGCGGCAAATAAGATGAAAGGAATCCGTGCGGCGCTGTGCACAGACTGCTTCTGCGCTGAGGCCACCAGACAGCACAACAATGCCAATGTACTGGCTCTTGGCGGCCGCGTGGTAGGACCGGGGCTGGCTGTAAAGATTGTGGATACCTTTTTGAATACAGAGTTTTCCGGTGAGGAGAGACATCAGAGAAGAATCGACCTGATCGAAGAATAGAAGACAAAGGAGAAAACAAATGGGTAAAATACAGGTAATGGAGCATCCGCTCATTCAGCACAAAATCGGCATCATCCGCCGTACAGAGACAAGTTCAAAGGAATTTCGGGAGCTGGTAAGTGAGATCGCCATGTTTATGGCATACGAAGCCACCAGAGGCCTGAAGTTAAGAGATATTGAGATAGATACACCGATCACAAAGACAACAGTCAAAGAACTGGCAGGCAAGAAACTGGCAGTAGTTCCCATTCTCCGCGCCGGACTGGGCATGGTGGAAGGTATGCTCACCATGATCCCCGCTGCCAAGGTGGGCCATATTGGTCTGTACCGTGATCCGGAGACCCTGAAACCGGTGGAATACTACTGCAAACTGCCGGCTGACTGTGAAGAGCGTGAAGTTTTCGTCACAGATCCCATGCTTGCCACCGGCGGCTCCGCTGAGGCAGCCATCACTATGCTGAAGGAAAAAGGCGTGAAAAATATCCACTTCATGTGTGTGATCGCAGCGCCGGAAGGTGTGAAGGCTTTAAGCGAAGCACACCCGGATGTGGACATCTATATCGGTGCCCTGGATGAACATTTGAATGACCACGGTTATATTGTGCCGGGCCTTGGTGACGCCGGAGACCGTATTTTCGGGACAAAATAACAGGTGTTTTTCGGGAGGTTTTGAAAATGACAGGTAAGAGAAATGACTATATTTCCTGGGATGAGTATTTTATGGGGGTTGCAAAGCTTTCGGGAATGCGTTCCAAAGACCCGAGTTCCCAGGTGGGAGCCTGTATAGTAAGCCCGGACAACAAGATTCTGTCTATGGGCTATAATGGCTTCCCGAAAGGATGCTCAGACGATGTGTTTCCCTGGGCAAGGGAAGGGGAGGAGCTGGACACAAAATATCTCTATGTGACCCACAGTGAGCTGAACGCCATCCTAAACTACAGGGGCGGTTCACTGGAGGGAGCAAAGCTCTATGTATCTCTGTTTCCCTGCAATGAATGTGCCAAGGCCATTATCCAGGCAGGAATCAAGACCATTGTCTATGACAGTGATAAATACGCGGATACTCCGTCTGTCCAGGCTTCCAAACGAATGCTTGACGCAGCGGGAGTCCGTTATTATAAATATAACCACACAGGCAGAAACATCAGCTTTGACGTGTAGCTGTCTGTACAAAAATAAACAGTAGAAGGAGACAAAACATTACTATGGCAAAAGACAAGAAAATGGTAGAGGCCATTACTTCCATGGAGGAAGATTTTGCGCAGTGGTATACCGATGTAGTAAAAAAAGCAGAGCTGGTTGACTATACCAGTGTAAAAGGATGTATGGTGATCAAACCGGCAGGTTATGCGATCTGGGAGAATATCCAGCACGAGCTGGACAGACGTTTTAAAGAGACAGGTGTGGAGAATGTATATCTTCCCATGTTCATCCCGGAAAGCCTGCTCCAGAAAGAAAAGGACCATGTGGAAGGATTCGCGCCGGAGGTTGCCTGGGTGACACACGGCGGTCTGGAACCGCTCCAGGAGAGACTCTGCGTCCGCCCAACCTCTGAGACACTTTTCTGTGACCTGTACGCAAGAGACATCCAGTCCCACAGGGATCTGCCGAAAGTATACAACCAGTGGTGTTCCGTGGTACGCTGGGAGAAGACAACACGTCCCTTCCTCCGTTCCAGGGAGTTCTTATGGCAGGAGGGCCACACCGCACATGCCACTGCAGAGGAAGCAGAGGAGAGAACCGTTCAGATGCTGAACCTGTATGCGGATTTCTGTGAGCAGGTGCTGGCGATCCCGGTGATCAAAGGCCGCAAGACAGACAAGGAAAAATTCGCAGGCGCGGAGGCTACTTATACCATTGAGTCCCTCATGCACGACGGAAAAGCACTGCAGTCAGGCACCAGCCACAACTTTGGCGACGGATTTGCCAGGGCATTTGACATTCAGTATACAGACAAGGACAACACATTAAAATATGTACACCAGACATCCTGGGGCATGACCACTCGTATGATCGGCGCCATCATTATGGTGCACGGCGACAACAGCGGCCTTGTGCTTCCCCCGAGGATCGCTCCGGTTCAGGCAGTGGTGATCCCCATCCAGCAGAGAAAAGAGGGTGTTCTGGAAAAGGCACGTGAGCTTTCCGACGCACTGAAGGCTGCCGGAATCCGTGTGAAAGTGGATGAGACAGACAAGAGCCCGGGATTCAAATTCGCAGAGCAGGAGATGCGCGGCATTCCGGTCCGCATCGAGTGCGGTCCAAAAGACATTGAGGCCAACCAGGCAGTCATTGTCCGCAGAGACACCAGAGAGAAGACAGTGGTATCCCTTGATGCTCTGGCAGAGAAGACAGCGGAAATTCTGGAAATCATGCAGAGTGATATGCTGGAGCGTGCCAGAACACACCGTGATGCACACACATATGTGGCAACTGATTATGAAGAGTTCAAACAGACTGTCAACGAGAAACCGGGATTTATCAAGGCCATGTGGTGCGGCTGCCAGGAATGTGAGGACAAGATCAAAGAGGACGTCCAGGCAACATCCCGCTGCATACCTTTTGAGCAGGAAAACTTATCAGACAAATGTGTCTGCTGCGGCAAACCGGCTAAGAAGATGGTCTACTGGGGGCGTGCGTACTAGAATGAAAATAGAAGTTCCTAAGAGAGTAAAAGAGATAATAGAAACCTTGCAGGAACATGGATATGATGCTTATGCGGTAGGAGGCTGTGTTCGTGACAGCCTCCTCCATTCATCTCCGGCGGACTGGGACATTACCACATCAGCAAAACCCATGGAGGTCAAATCACTGTTTCGCCGCACTGTGGACACAGGGCTTGTGCACGGCACTGTGACTGTGATGCTTGGCAGGGAAGGCTTTGAGGTGACCACATACCGCATTGACGGGGAATATGAGGACAGCCGCCATCCAAAAGAGGTGGTCTTCACAGGTGAACTGCGGGAAGACCTCCGCCGCCGGGATTTTACCATCAACGCCATGGCCTATAATGACAGGGAGGGGCTTGTGGATGCCTTCGGGGGTATCGGGGACCTGGAACAGGGGATCATCCGCTGTGTAGGCGACCCATATGAGCGTTTTACAGAGGATGCCCTGCGCATTCTGCGTGCCGTCCGATTTGCGGCGCAGCTTGGATTCTCCATAGAGGAGCGGACAAAAAAGGCCGCACAGGAGCTTTCCCCCACACTGGCAAAGATCAGTGCGGAGCGCATTGCCACGGAGCTGACAAAACTTCTCGTATCGAAAAATCCACATTTGCTGAAAACAGCTTGGGAAGCAGGTATCACAAAGGTGGTCCTTCCGGAGTTTGATGCCATGATGGAAACACCGCAGAATACGCCGCATCACTGTCTGAGTGTGGGGGAACACACGCTGAAAAGCCTGGAATATGTGGATGCGGATAAGATCCTGCGTTTCACCATGCTCCTTCACGACATCGGAAAACCGGCTTCCAGGACTACGGATGAGAACGGCAGGGACCATTTTAAAGGGCATAGTACGGGAAGTGAGAAGACTGCGAGGAATGTTCTGAGAAGGCTTAAGCTGGACAATGATACCATTCAAAAGGTGACAAAGTTGGTTTACTGGCATGATTACCGTCCGGAACCCAATGCAAAAGCTGTCCGCAGGGCACTGAATAAGGTAGGGGAGGATCTGTTTCCTCTGCTGCTGAAGGTGCAGTATGCGGATACTATGGCGCAGAGTGAGTACCGCAGGGAGGAAAAGCTGGAGCGGATACGGAAGGTGGAGGAGATTTACCGGGGAGTGCTGGAGAGAAAGGAATGTGTTTCGGTGAAGACGCTGGCTGTCAATGGAAGGGATTTGATAGAGGCGGGGATGAAGCCGGGGCCGGAAATTGGGGGGATGCTTAATAGGCTGCTGGAAGAGGTGCTGGAGGAGCCGGAGATTAATGAGATGGGGAGGCTGATGGGGATTGTTGAGAGGGAGTTGGGGAGAGGATAAGCAAGGGAGTGGCTTTTGCGGACGCCCGAACAGCCGGTGCGGGGTGAGAGCAGGGGAGGCGGGGATACAGCCTGGCTCCTGGCTCCGTTCCCCTCAGCTAACTTGCTCCCATTTACTAAATTCATCGGCAATGGCCTCTTCATTAAGTAACTGGGGCAAGTGGATCTTCGGCTCTCTTCGCTGGACACTCGCCAGCCTGTATCCCCGCCTCCCCTGCCCTCACACCACACCGGCTGTTCGGGCTGACAGTGAAGACCGGATAGTTGTGAGGGAAAAGTCCTCACCGTGAGGAGTTTTTAGGTGAGGGAAGGTGTTGGCATCGGGAAATGCGTTGGGATAGCGGAAGTGATTTTTTGGAGCTGTATATTGTTATAGAAACAATTCGTATAGGGGAAAAGTAAAAAACCGTTGATACTGCGAGTAATGATCGTAGTGTCAACGGTTTTTGGTTATGGGTGAGCTTATGGGTGAACTATTTCCATCCGCAGCTATTAAAAGAGCGGATAAGGAGACCGACAACCGCAGTGCTCATATCAACAGGCAAGCCGAAAGCCAACCGCAGCACTCCTATAATCAGACAGCAGGCGGAGCCGCCCTGCCTTCCCCCCGCCCTCCCCGCCTGCTGTCGTCCGCCTGCATATATTTTCGCCTTCTACGTTTCTAATCTCCTGCATAAAATAGAGAGGACACAAAGTAAAGGGGGACAAGGAAGTGTATGATAGGGGTCTCAGCGTACTGGAGCAATACGGACTGGAAGCAAAATCCACATACCGCGGAAGAGGTGCACTCATCTGCGACACCCAGGCCGGTCTGGTTCAAATCCGTGAATATAACGGCTCACCCAGAAAGCTTGGTTATCAGGCTAAGCTTCTGGAGATTGTAAGCACCCGGAATCAGATCAGCGTGGATTCACTCCTTCCTAACCAGGAAGGCGCATACGTCTCAGCCGACAAAGACAACATACCCTATGTGGTAAAGCGGTGGTACGAAGGAAGAGAATGTGACACCCAGTCTATGAAAGACATTAAACGCAGCGTAACAGCCCTGGCGAGTCTACATAAAACAATGAAAATGCCGGTCCAGACACACTATGTCAAGGAACCGCTTCTCATGGAATATGAAAGGAAAAACAGGGAGCTGCGGAAGATCCGTAAATTTGTCTGCCAGAAACGGCGGAAAAATGATTTTGAGCTCAGGTATCTGGACAGCATTGCCTGTTATCTGTGGCATGCGGAGGAGGCCCAGAGGAGGCTTAACTGCTCTGATTATGAGGATCTGCGGTGCCGGTCCCTGGAGACAGGGGATGTATGCCACGGGGAATACAACCAGCACAATGTGCTGATGCTTGCCCAGAATACGGCTGTCATCAACTTTGACCGGTGGCATTATGATGTCCAGATGGAGGATCTCTACCAGTTCATGCGCAAAATATTGGAAAAGCATAACTGGGACCTGGAGATGGGGCGGCAGATGCTTCTGGCCTATCATGAGGAGAAGCCTATGAATGTGCAGGAGTTAGAGAACCTGCGCATCCGTTTTGCCTATCCGGAGAAATTCTGGAAGCTGGCAAACTACTACTATTCCCACAGCAAAGCATGGATTTCCGAGAAAAACCTGGAAAAACTGGAGAAACTCATAGCCCAGCATGATAATTGGATGAACTTTGTCGAAAATATTTCGGTATAAAGTTTCTGAAAACCCCTGTGCAATGTTTGAATTTTCATCGGTGATAGTGTATAATGTATTCCATAGTTACTGTCCGCAGCGCTCAATACGCAGGCTGCGGGCTGTGATGACCCATAAAGGAGCGGTCCGGCAGGCCATAGAGGAGTTGGTGCCGAGGACGTCCGCTATAAATCAACGTTGCACAGGGAGGTAGTAGAATATGGACTACAAAAAGCTTTATGAGGAATGGCTCTCCAACCCGTATTTTGATGAAGATACCAAAAAAGAGTTGAAAGCAATTGAAAATGATGAAAATGAAGTGAAAGAACGCTTTTATAAAGAGCTGGAATTTGGTACCGCAGGTCTTCGAGGTGTGATCGGTGCCGGTGTTAACCGCATGAACATCTACACAGTGAGAAAGACCACACAGGGTCTGGCAAATTACATAGCAGCAGTGAACGGTCAGGCCAAGGGCGTGGCGATTGCCCATGACTCCCGCCGCATGTCCCCGGAATTTGCCAAAGAAGCAGCGCTGTGCCTGGCTGCCAACGGTGTAAAAGCCTATATTTTCGATTCCCTGCGCCCCACACCGGAGCTTTCCTTTGCAGTGAGAAAGCTTGGATGTATTGCCGGAATCAATATCACAGCCAGCCATAACCCGCCGGAGTACAACGGATACAAGGTTTACTGGGAGGACGGAGCCCAGATCACACCGCCTCATGATTCAGGAATCATGGACGAGGTAAAAAAAGTCACAGACTTTGCCGCTGTTAAGACCATGGACGAGGAGGCAGCAAAGGCAGCCGGCCTGTACCAGGTGATCGGACAGGAAGTGGATGACGCTTATATGGAAGAGCTGAAAAGCCAGGTGATCCACATGGATGCCATCAAAGCCATGGCAAAAGAACTGAAAATCGTGTACAGCCCTCTGCACGGCACAGGAAATATTCCTGCAAGACGCGTGTTAAAAGAGCTGGGATTTGAAAATGTATATGTAGTAAAAGAGCAGGAGCTGCCGGATGGTGAATTTCCTACAGTCAGCTATCCAAACCCTGAAGCAGATGAGGCCTTTGACCTGGGCTTAAAGCTTGCCAAAGAGGTGGATGCAGATCTGGTGCTTGCCACTGACCCGGATGCTGACCGTCTGGGTGTCCGTGTAAAAGACAGTAAGACAGGGGAATACCATACCCTTACCGGCAATATGTCAGGCTGCCTGCTGGCTGACTATGAGATCGGCCAGAGAAAAGAAATGAACGGAGGACTGCCGGGGGACGGTGCCATGGTATCCACCATTGTTACCACCAATATGGCAGGAGCCATTGCCAGACATTACGGCATCCGCTTCATTGAAGTGCTGACAGGATTCAAATACATAGGCCAGCAGATCCTGGGATTTGAGACATCAGGAAAAGGTACCTATCTGTTCGGATTTGAGGAGAGCTACGGCTGCCTCATCGGTACCCACGCAAGGGATAAAGATGCCATTGTGGCAACTATGGCTCTTTGTGAGGCTGCCGCATATTACAAGACAAAAAATATGACACTGTGGGATGCCATGATCGCCATGTACGACAAATACGGCTACTACAAAGATGATATCCAGTCCATCACCCTGAAGGGAATTGAGGGCCTGGAGAAGATCCAGACCATCCTGGAGAACCTGAGAAAGAACCCGCCGTCCGCCATCGGTGCGTACAAGGTGACCTCCGCAAGAGACTACAAGGCAGATACCGTTGTGGACATGGAGACAAAAGAGGTAAAGGCAACCGGACTTCCAAGCTCCAATGTACTTTACTATGATCTGACTGATGATGCATGGGTATGCGTTCGTCCGTCCGGCACGGAGCCTAAGATCAAATTATACTATGGAATCAAGGGCACATCCCTGGCAGATGCAGACGAGAAATCCGCTGCACTTGGACAGGCTGTAAAGGAATTAATAGATAAAATGATGTAAAAAGGGGTATTTGCCCGAAGATTCAAAAAAATTCCCTGCAAGCGTAATGTATGTGCTTGACAAACACAGGGAAAAAAGGTATAAATAACAGTAGGCTTTCACCGGGTAAGTGGTAAAAAGCCCTATGAGACTATGAAACTTATTGAGAAATAAGGGAGAATTCATTTAGGAGGAAATACTCATGAACAGAACAGAATTAGTTGCAGCTATGGCTGAAGCAACAGAATTATCCAAAAAAGACGCAGAGGCAGCTTTAAAAGCATTTATCGATGTTGTAACTGCTGAGATGAAGAAAGGTGAAAAAGTTCAGTTAGTCGGCTTTGGTACATTTGAAGTATCCGAGAGAGCTGCAAGAGAGGGAAGAAATCCTCAGACTGGCGAGACTATGACAATCGCAGCTTCCAAATCTCCGAAATTCAAAGCAGGCAAAGCTTTAAAAGACGCTGTGAACGAATAAGAGAAAAATGAGACTTGACAAGTATTTAAAGGTATCCCGCCTGATAAAACGCAGAACCGTTGCAAATGAGGCCTGCGATGCAGGGCGTGTCCTGATCAATGACAAGCCCGCCAAGGCATCCGCTCAGGTGAAGGCCGGTGATATCCTGGAGATTCAGTTCGGCAGCAAGAATGTGCGTGTGGAAATACTGGACGTACAGGAGACTGTGAAAAAAGAGGCGGCCAGTGAACTGTTCCGCTATCTTTAGGCACGGCCGCATTCTGTGAAATTACCGAATGTGAATGGAAAAGGTATATTGTTTTTGAACCCCCCATATAATCTTTTAAGAGAGATATATGGGGGATTTGTTATTTTGGAAGAGAAGCAGGTGAAGACCGGACATAAGCTCCAGATGACTGACAGGGAGACGGGAAGCATATCCGGAGTAAAAGATGTGGTGGCTTTTGATGACGGGGAGATCAGTCTGATCACAAATGCCGGCATGCTGACTATAAAAGGGTCTGAACTCCATGTGACCCGTCTCGATCTGGATAAACAGGAGGTGGACATAGCAGGCCAGGTGGACAGTCTTGTCTACAGCCAGGGGACGGTTCTGAAGTCCAAGGGCGGAGACGGCATGTTAAAGAGGCTCTTTAAGTAATATGAGCGGATATATGCAGCAGGAGCTGCTGTTTTTCTGCAGGACCTTTCTGGCCGGAGTCCTGCTTGCGGCAGCTTACGATATACTCCGTATTTTCCGGAATGTCATATCCCACAATGATTTATTTGTTAGCCTGGAGGACCTGCTATACTGGTGCGTGGCAGGCGTTTTTCTTTTCTCCGTCATTTATCTGGAAAATGATGGGATCATACGGGTATATGCTCTGGCGGGCATATGTCTTGGCGCGCTGATCTATCATTGGGGCCTGAGCGGTTTTCTGGTGAAGTATCTTTCCGCTTTTTTGTCAAAGATTAAGTGTTTATTAAAAATACCGCTGAAACCACTGTACTATCTGAGAAAAAGGTTGAAATTTTGGCTGTCAGGGGTTAAAATTTCCTTATCCAAACAAAAGTCGATACGAAAAGTCAGGAAGAATCAGAATGAGAAGAAAAAAGAAAAAAAGCCTGCAGAACAAGATCGCCATGGTTAGCGTGACGTTTGTTGTAGGTGTTTTATTTATAGGTTTAATGGCAGAAAGCAGCAGATTAGAAGGAAAAGTAGCACAGTACGAGACGAAAAAGAGCGAAGTGAGCGCTAAAATAAAAGACGAGGAAGCTCGGACGAAAGAGATTGATGAACTGAAAAAGTACATGCAGACAGATGAATACGCCAAGGAAGTGGCCAGGGACAAACTGGGTCTTGTGGAAGGAAATCAGATTATCTTTAAAGAGGAAGAATAAGGAACGGATTTTGTCTAAAAGTTTTTCACTTCTGCAGCGTGTTTTTGACAAAGATTGAAGCCAAAAGCATCTATAATACACCTTTGATAGCGATTGCTTATTCAGGGGAGGTAATACCAGATGCAGGAATGGATCATTGCCATGCTCGTGGTCAGCGCCCTGTTGATACTGCGGGACATGGCAAAAACTATTTTTTCAGACATGAAAAAAAGTGCAGCCACTTTGGTGTACGACCAGCATCCACAGAAAGAGAAAATGCAGCGCTATGCACGTTCTTTCCAGAAACTTGCAGACAGCTTTTACGGCATGCCATACCGTAAAGATTACTTATCAGGCGGGGAACTGGAAGAACTGGTGGAACAACTTAGAGAGAGACAGTGTAAGACATGCCCGGCAAACCATATCTGCTGGAAGCAGCATTCCGTGCAGTCATACCAGAGAGTCTACAGCCTTTTCCGTGTTATGGAGGAAGGGGACGAGGAGAAACTCAGGGTGGCGAAGACGGAGCTCACAGGGGTCTGCATCAACCAGGGCAAGCTTACGCAGGAAATGCAGAGGTTAATGGAGAGAGAACGACAGAATCTGATGTGGAATAATAAACTTTTGGAAAACCGGATTGCGGTTGCAGAACAGTTGGGAGAGATGGCACAGCTTATGAAGGTGCTGTCCAGGGATTTGTTCGACATTGTTCAGACGGACCCTGTGTTCCGGGAGGAATTTGCCAAGAGACTGAAAAAGAAGCATATACTTTTGAGAAATGTCTGGATGCTGGAGCAGCCGGACGGTAAGCTGCAGTATTTCTGCGAGCTGCGGGCAAAGGGACAGGCCTGTATCTCCGCCTCGGAGGCCGGGGCAGTGCTCTCGAAAATGAGCGGCAGCAGAATGACCCCCAAGGTGGAGGGCAAGACCCTGATCACCCGGGAGTTCACGGTCATCCGTTTTGTGGAGGAAGTGAACTTCAAGATGCTGTACGGGGTGGCGAAGGTGACAAAGGAGAGGGAGACTATATCCGGTGACAATTACATGTGCACAACAGAGGACAACGGCCAGTTTTTCATGTGCCTGTCCGACGGCATGGGATCCGGCTTGGAGGCCTGCCGGGAGAGTGAGAACGTGGTGGACATGCTGGAGCAGTTTGTGGATTCCGGGTTTACCGGTGAGACAGCAGCCAGAATGGTCAATTCCGTTCTGAACCTGCAGACCAGGGAAGGAAAATTCTCCACGGTGGATATTTCCATTGTGGATCTGTACTCCGGAATGTGTCATTTCCTGAAAGCCGGCGCAGCCACCACCTTCATCAAGAGAGATCACTGGGTGGAAGCCATTTCCTCCACAAGCCTGGCTCTGGGACTGGTCCAGCAGGTGGATTATGAATCTACCAGCAAGAAGCTCTACGAGGGAGATTTTATCATCATGGTGACAGACGGGGTGCTGGACGCCCTGCCGCCTGAGAATGCGGAGGATACCATGAAAGAGATCATCCTGCAGACCCACGCAGAAGCAGCACAGGACCTGGGAAGAGGGATTCTGGAGCGGGTACTGGCCCAGTGCGAGTATAAAGCCAGTGATGATATGACAGTGCTTGCAGCAGGCCTGTGGAAAAAGTGAGTAAGAAAGGACTGAAATACCCAATGGACCAAGGAAAAAATATGGAAGAAAAGGTATTTTCTTATATAGAACAGTACAGAATGATAGAAGCGGGCGACCGGGTGATCGCCGGGGTATCCGGCGGGGCAGATTCGGTGTGCCTGTTGTTTTTGTTATGGGAGTATCAGAAAAAGGTGCCGTTTTCCGTACAGGCAGTACATGTAAACCATCAGCTTCGCGGCAGTGAGGCAAAGCGGGATGAGGAGTACGTGGTCAGGCTGTGCAGGGAGCTGTCCGTACCCTGCAGAGTGTATTCCTATGATGTGGAGCGGATTGCCGCCGAGAGACATATGACGGTGGAGGAGGCAGGACGGGCTGTGCGCCAGCAGGCGTTTGGCGATGCTTGTAAAAAGACAGGCGCGAAAAGCACGGCACTTGCCCACCACCGGGATGACCTGGCAGAAACGGTCCTTCACAACCTGGCAAGGGGAAGCGGAGCCGCGGGCCTGGCGGGAATCCATCCTGTGCGCCGGATGGGGGACGGAGTCTATATCCGTCCCCTTTTGTGTGTGGGAAGGTGCGGCATCGAAAAATGGCTGACAAAAAGAGGCATTGCGTGGATGGAGGACAGCACCAACCGGGAGCTGTCCTACACCAGAAATAAAATCCGTCAAAAAGTCCTGCCGCAGCTTGAGGAAATTAATCCCCGCGCCGCGCAGCACATTGCCAGGGCCGCGCAAACTTTTCTATCTGTGGAGGAATATCTTGGGCAGCAGGCGGATATGCTTTATAGTAGGTATGCCGGGGAAAAAGAGGGCGGGATCATCCTTTCAAAGGAGATCTCCGGTGAACACCCTGTCATGCAGGCTTACGTGGTAAAGCGCGTGCTGGCATATCTGGCGGGAGGGGAAAAAGACATCACCTCCGTCCATGTGGAGGAGGCCCTTGAGCTGCTGGGGCACAGGACAGGGAGGCAGAAATCCCTGGCACATGGCATCACGGTACAGCAGTCCTACGGCAATCTTCTGTTTTATAAAAACGCAGAACGGGAAATTCCCGAAAAAGAATTGGAATTCCATGTTTTTTCCCGGGAAAACCAGCAAATTCCTGAAAAAAAGTATACGAAATGGTTCGATTATGATAAAATAAAAGGAAACCTCACCGTGAGAAAACGGCAGCCCGGAGATTATCTGACTGTCACCCCGGCGGGAGGAAGAAAAAAATTAAAAGATTATCTTATAGACTGCAAGATTCCAAGGCAGGAGCGGGAGAACCTGACCCTGCTGGCGGACGGTTCCCACATCGTATGGGTAGTGGGGTACCGTATCAGTGAATATTACAAAATTACCGAGCAGACAAAAACAGTAATCGAAGTACAGGTCAAAGGAGAAATGGAAGATGAGTGAGACAATCAGACAGCTGATCAGCGAAGAGGATGTGGACAGAAAGATCCGTGAGATCGGAGAGCAGATAAGCAGGGATTATGAGGGCAGGCAGGTACATTTGATCTGTGTGCTCAAGGGCGGCGTGTTTTTTACCTGTGAGCTGGCAAAGAGGATCAATGTTCCGGTGAGCCTTGATTTTATGTCAGTATCCAGCTATGGGAATGACACCAGCTCCAGTGGTGTGGTCAGGATCGTAAAGGATCTGGATGAGAGTATAGAGGGCAAGGATGTCCTGATCGTGGAGGATATTATTGATTCCGGCAGGACACTGAGCTATCTCATAGAGGTGCTGAAGCAGAGGAAGCCCAGCAGCCTCCGCCTCTGTACACTTCTTGACAAGCCGGAGCGCAGAGTGAAGGACGTGAAAGTGGATTATGTCTGCTTTAATATTCCGGACGAATTTGTAGTGGGATATGGGCTGGATTATGCACAGAAATACAGAAACCTGCCTTATATTGGTGTGGTGGAATTATAGTGATATAAGGTGAAAGGAGAACATGACGTGAACAGACAGGCAAAAAGCTGGCTGCCCAGCGTCCTCTTGATCGTTGTACTGGTCATAGGGGGATACTGGCTCTTCAGCCGGCAGCTTACAGTGAATAACGAGTACAGCGAGGCAGAATTCAAAGTCGCAGTTGAGAATGATCAGGTTGTGGAAGTGTATATCCATCCCGAAAAAGTAAGTCCCTACGGCAAAGTCAGTGTGGAGTTGAAAAGCGGGGACCAGGAACAGTTCAACACAACAGATGTGCAGAAATTAAGTGATTTCCTGGAGGAAAAGGGTGTGAAACCAAAAGTGGGGGACGTACCCGGAGACAATACTTTTATGTCTTCCATCCTGCCTCTTATCTTAGTGGGTATCATGGTCATTTTTGTGTTCAATCTTATGAGCCGGCAGATGTCAGGCGGCAGCAATGCCAAGATGATGAATTTCGGCAAGAGCCGCGCCAAGATGACGGTGGACAGCGAAAAGAGCGTTACATTCAAAGATGTGGCGGGTCTTCAGGAGGAGAAGGAGGAGCTGCAGGAGATTGTGGATTTCCTGAAAAGTCCTCAGAAATATGTAAAAGTAGGTGCCAGGATTCCGAAAGGAGTGCTGCTTGTAGGCCCTCCGGGAACAGGTAAGACTCTTCTTGCAAAAGCCGTGGCAGGAGAGGCGGGCGTTCCGTTCTTCTCCATTTCCGGTTCCGACTTTGTGGAAATGTTCGTAGGTGTGGGTGCCTCCCGTGTGAGGGATCTGTTTGAGGAAGGCAAGAAGAACGCGCCCTGTATTATATTTATCGACGAGATCGATGCGGTTGCCAGAAGAAGGGGAACCGGCATGGGCGGCGGCCATGACGAGAGGGAGCAGACCCTGAACCAGCTTTTGGTGGAGATGGACGGCTTCGGTGTCAATGAGGGCATCATCGTAATGTCAGCTACCAACCGTGTGGATATTCTTGACCCGGCAATTCTGCGCCCCGGCCGTTTTGACCGTAAGGTGGGCGTGGGAAGACCTGATGTGAAGGGAAGAGAAGAGATATTACAGGTTCACGCCAGGAAGAAACCCCTCGGCGAGGACGTGGATCTAAAAGAAATCGCCAGGACTACAGCGGGCTTTACAGGTGCTGACCTGGAGAACCTGATGAATGAGGCAGCGATTATCACTGCCAGGGACGGCAGATATTTTCTGACCCAGAAGGATATCCGCCAGGCATTCATCAAGACGGGAATCGGAGCGGAGAAGAAGAGCCGCGTGATTTCCGAAAAGGAAAAGAAGATTACCGCGTACCACGAAGCAGGCCATGCGATCCTGTTCCATGTGCTGCCGGAGATGGGCCCTGTGCATACCATATCCATTATCCCTACCGGAATGGGAGCTGCAGGTTATACCATGCCTCTGCCGGAGCAGGACGAAATGTTCAACAGCAAGAATAAAATGCTGGAGAACATCATTGTGGACCTGGGCGGACGTGTGGCGGAAGAGCTTATATTCGGGGATGTGACAACAGGTGCCTCCCAGGATATCAAGCAGGCGACACAGCTTGCCCGCTCCATGGTCACACAGTTTGGTATGTCGGATAAAGTAGGGCTTATCAATTACGGTTCCGATGAAGATGAAGTGTTTATCGGCCGGGATTTGGCCCACGCCAGAAATTATGGTGAGCAGACAGCGGCTCTGATCGACAGTGAAGTAAAACGGATCATCGACGAGTCTTACGGCAAGGCAAAAGAATTGATCAGTGCACATATGGATGTTCTTCACAAATGTGTGGAGCTGCTGTTGGAAAAGGAAAAAATCGGACGGGAAGAGTTCGAGGCGTTATTTCAGGAAAATGCGGTGGCAGAAAGCTAAAATGTAGGTTTTGCGGCGGGTTTTGTACAGATTTCCGAAAGAATGGGAAATGCCGATTTTTGATGCGTGTAAAATTGGTCAAAAAATCGTTAAAAATTTATTTAAGATTGTGCACACTTTTTCCGTGCTGCATGGTATTATAATAACTGTAAAAACCCCCCAATACATTATATAGTTTTTGCTACACCCCATAAGAAGAAATACCTTCTCCAAAAGAGGCAGTCGTAAGACTGTCTCTTTTACTTTTCTGAGGACACCGGCTGTTTCGGGGCTTTTCTGAAGGATATATTTTGTTCCTGTGGGAATTTATACAAAAGTTGTCATTTTTTGTATAAAAGTGTCTGTTTTCAAAAAATGGTTGTATATGCAGTAAGAGTGGGATAAAATAGATGAAAGATGGGAAAGTAGACCCATGACCGGCAACTTTTTCGACTGAATGATGGAGAGGATGCATTATGAATTACGAATATATGAAGAATGCACAGAAAATTCAGGAGTATGTGACGAACATGCGTCCTGCTTTCAATAAACGTGCGGTGTTCAGTGATGAGACAGAAAATTACAGGACACCTTTTGAACCGGAACCGGGAGACGTTGTAAATGTAAGGATCCGCACAAAGAAAAACAATGTGGATCTGGTCTATCTGGTATACGAGGATAAGAAAAAAGTAATGGACCTGGCTGATTCCAAGGACGGATTTGACTATTATGAAGCCAACATTTCCCTGGGCACTGAGACAGTCAGGTATTATTTTGAGATATATACAGGCAAACTGAACTGTTATTACAACAGGATGGGCGTGGTGCGGGAGATAGACCCGCATTATTCCTTTGGCATTGTGCCGGGCTTTAAGACTCCGGAATGGGCAAAAGGCGCGGTGATGTACCAGATATTTGTGGACCGCTTCTGCAATGGCGATACGGCCAATGATGTGGTGACAGGAGAATACTGCTATATTGACGAACATGTACAGAGAGTGGAGGACTGGTACCGCTGGCCGCAGTCCATGGATGTGCGGGATTTCTACGGCGGTGATCTGCAGGGGGTCTGGGATAAGCTGGACTATCTGCAGGGGCTGGGGGTAGATGTGATTTATTTTAATCCTATCTTTGTCTCCCCCTCCAACCATAAGTACGACAGCCAGGACTATGACTATATTGATCCCCATTACGGGAAGATCGTCAGTGACGGCGGGGATGCCCTGAACTGGGGCGACAAGGATAATTCCCATGCCTCCAAATACATTAAAAGAGTGACTGATTATGAGAACCTGGAGGCCAGCAATGAATTTTTTGCCAGATTTGTGGAGGAAGTGCACAAAAGAGGTATGAAGGTGATTCTGGACGGCGTGTTCAATCACTGTGGTTCCTTCAACAAATGGCTTGACAGGGAGCGGATATATGAGCACCAGGAGGGATACGAGAAGGGCGCGTACATTACAGGGGATAGTCCCTACCGCACGTTTTTCCGTTTCCACAATGAATTTGACTGGCCGTATAACCAGTTTTATGACGGCTGGTGGGGGCATGATACACTGCCTAAGCTGAACTACGAGGATTCCCCCATGCTGTATGAATATATTATGAAGATTGCCAGGAAGTGGGTATCACCGCCCTATAATGTGGACGGTTGGCGTCTGGATGTGGCAGCGGATCTGGGACACAGCAATGAATATAATCACCAGTTCTGGCGGGATTTCAGAAAGAATGTGAAAGAAGCCAATCCGGAGGCTATTATTCTGGCCGAGCACTATGGTGAGGCAAAATCCTGGCTCCAGGGTGACCAGTGGGATACTGTCATGAACTATGATGCCTTTATGGAGCCGGTCACCTGGTTTTTGACCGGAATGGAAAAGCACAGTGACGAGTACAGTGAGGGGATGTATGGCAACAGCGACTGTTTTATCAGTGCCATGCAGTATCATATGGCAAGCTTTTATGCACCGTCTCTGATGACTGCCATGAATGAACTGTCCAACCATGACCATTCCCGTTTCCTTACAAGGACAAACCACAAGGTGGGCCGTGTGGCGCATCTGGGTTCCGAGGCAGCAGGGCAGGACATCAACAAGGCAGTTTTCAGGGAAGCGGTAGTCATGCAGATGACATGGCCCGGTGCACCCACGATCTATTACGGAGATGAAGCCGGACTGTGCGGATTCACGGACCCGGACAACCGGAGAACATATCCCTGGGGCCGGGAGGACAGGGAACTGATCCAGTTCCACAGGGACATGATCGCCATTCACAAGGGGAACCGGGAGCTGATAGACGGCTCTTTAAAGTTCCTGGCAAATGATTACCAGCTTTTGTGCTACGGCAGATTTACGGACAGGGAAAAAACTGTGGTGGCTGTGAACAACAGTGACCAGACCAAGATGGTGGAGTTGTCTGTCTGGGAGCTGGGGATATCCAGGAGCAGGGAAGCGCGTTTTAAACAGCTCATCGTGACCGGTGACTTCGGCTATAGCCTGATTAAGAAGATTCATGTCTGTAAGGGCGGAGTTGTGCGGATGAGAGTGCCCTCCCACGGAGCCATGGTGATTAAATGTGTTGTGGATAAAGACAGAAGAAATGATTAAAAGCATACAAAAAGACCGGCTGAATGTGCCGGTCTTTTTATCATGCCGCAGACCGGAATCGAACTATTACAGTTTCATCATCTGTGCAGATAACTATAATCTGTGCATGATTTAACTATTATTAGTAATTAATGGAATGAAAAACACTTTATATTTTGCAAGTAATTCACGTTTTAATTTCTAAAGAGAACTGGGGCTGCCCCACATATTGCAGAGCAGCCCATTCACGTTTGCTATACCTTTTTCTTTACTGCATACCACAGTTCAACGTAGCCCATATCGGAATCCCCGCCGTAAATCTCAAAGTTCATACCATTCACCTGCTCATATTCAGCGGTAGGAAGCCATTCAGAAAAAAAACGCTTATGCAAGTTATTTATAACTTCGACAACATTATCCCATTTAAACTTTTCAGACGGAAATATTACCCATGTGCTCGCAGGTATATTCGCAACTGTATATCCGTCAACCTTGCTGTTTTTATTTTTGAATGCACACTGCATATATGCGAATGTCCCGGGTTCCGTTTGTTTATAATCACATACCCCATGTACCTTGCATAAGCCGGGGCTGACAAACAGAGGTAAATCACCGGCATCTGCCGCAAGTTTTTCATATGCACCGTTCACGTAATTTTGATTCCAAAGCTCATGAGGATTGTTTGGGTGTACAGCGTTATCATGCAGAATATCTGCATTCACACCTATTCCATCTGTATTAAAAATACCCTCGTAGCCAAAAACCTGAAATGCCTCTTTGTTTTCAATGCGATAATCCATTCTTTTCTCTCCTTTGACTGAAATTTGGAAAGAAATTCTTGGGTATGCTTTAAGTGTTACACCACCAGCGCGCGCTTCCGTCGGTGTAACCCCGTGGAGTGTTCGAAACGCACGTGAAAATGAAACCGGCGAATCGTAACCATACTTTAAAGCGAGATCAATCACTTTGATATTGCCACCTTGCTGCAGTTCCATTGCTGCCATCGTCAGCCTCCTTCTGCGAATGTATTCCGTTAGCGAAATATCGGTAATAAATGAAAACATCCGAGAGAAGTTATAAATTGAACAACAGGCAATTCGTGCCAGCACTTCTTGATCGATCTCACCTGTCAGGTTATTCTCCACATACGCGAGTGCCAAATCCATACGGGTTAATAAATCCAAAAATCTCCCTCCCTTCAAACAAAGTATACTCAATATATAAATTGCTGTCGCAACATTTTAAGCCGAGTATTGTATAATTCTATATTTATATCATACCATAGAAAAAATATCTGGAACATATATATTATTAATATTTAACGAACTACGCTTACCTGAGCCATGTTCTGCTGGTGCGGTATCCGGGAGACGGACACAGGCACAAAGGAAACGGGGCTAAAGCGTATCAGAATCCACGATCTACACTATAGTTGTGCCACACTGCTCTATGCAAATGGTGTGGATATGAAATTCATACAGTAATGGCTTTGATATAGTACGCAACTATAGGTAACTTCTCTGTAGTCACTGTTGCGGCAGTTATACAACACAAAAAAGACTCAAACAATTACTTGTTTAAGCCTTTCCTGATTACTGCCGCAGACCGGAATCGAACCGGTACGGGTATCACTACCCACGGGATTTTAAGTCCCGGGCGTCTGCCAGTTCCGCCACTGCGGCAAAAGATATCGGATAGGCGAACCTATCCGATAAAATGGACGGTGGTGGATTCGAACCACCGAAGCAATTTGCAGCAGATTTACAGTCTGTCCCCTTTGGCCACTCGGGAAACCGTCCATGTTTTATTTAGATATGTCAGTTCTCTCTGACAAGATATTATTATAACAGATTTTTTCCAGATTGCAAGGGCTTTTTCGGTATTTATTTGAAATGAAGCGGATAGATAATGGATGGGAAATTTTTATCTATAACAAATTGTGATGTATAAAGAGTTGCAATCCATAAATATTCAAGTATAATAAAGACTTAGAGATTGATCATACAGGATATAAGTTGCTATTGCAGCATGAAAAGAGAAACCGGTGCAAGTCCGGTACGGTCCCGCCACTGTGACAGGGAGCGCTCAGATGTTATGCCACTGGACAGAAGTCCGGGAAGGTATCCGGGTGCGCTGAACTGAAGTCAGGAGAACTGCTTATATCTTTAAGATGTTTCGCACGGCTGATGGGAACTCTTGAAATAAGGGCAGGATTCTGCATTTTTAGGTAAATTTTGAGAGTTAGGGACAGTCTGTGTATCGGGCTGTCCTTTTTTGATGCGCAGAAGGAACGCGACTGCATCCGGCAGCGATGCGGACCGCAGATATCTCAGAGCTGTTAATAACAATGGAGGTGAAAAGGTTGAACAAGAAAAACACAGGCAGAAGGCTGGTCCAGATTGTGATCGTACTGATGGGAATCAGTTTTTTTACATTTGGACTCACCTATCTGTCGCCGGGGGATCCGGCGGAGATCATGTTAACAGAGTGCGGCAATGTGCCCACGCCAGAACTTCTGGAAAAGACAAGGGCTGAACTGGGACTCGACAAACCGTTTCTGGTGCAGTACGGAACCTGGCTGAAGGGAGTGATGACCGGAGATATGGGAACTTCTTATTCTATGAAGGTTCCCGTGGTGGACAAACTGGTATCCTGTTTCTGGCCCACACTGGAACTGGCGCTGGCTTCTCTGGTCATCATGGTGCTGATATCCGTTCCGCTGGGAATCTTATCAGCAGTCTACCGGAATAAATGGGTGGACTATCTGGTGCGGGCGCTGACCTTCCTTGGAGTATCGGTTCCGAATTTCTGGATCGGACTGATCCTTCTGAGTATATTCGGTGTGACGCTGCGGTGGGTAACCGTTTCCGGGGGAAGCACGGATTTCAAATCCCTGATCCTTCCCGCCGTGACTTTGGCTATTGCCATGTCCGCAAAATACACAAGACAGGTGAGGATAGCTGTTCTGGAGGAACTGAACCAGGATTATGTGACGGGTGCCCGCATGCGGGGAATCAGGGAGCGAACAATTCTGTGGAAGCATGTGCTGCCAAATGCCATGCTGCCGCTGGTGACCCTGCTGGGTCTTTCCCTGGGAAGTCTTCTGGGAGGAACCGCAGTGGTGGAGATCATTTACAACTGGCCGGGCATGGGCAGTATGGCGGTAAAAGCCATTTCCTGCAGGGATTATCCCCTGGTACAGGGCTATGTGCTGTGGATCGCACTGCTCTACATGGGAATCAATCTGCTGGTTGACCTTTCCTATACCCGTCTGGATCCCAGATTAAAGGAGGAGCGGTGATTTGAAGGTATTAAGATTTTTGAAGAACAACAAACAGTTTACCGTCTTTCTTCTTCTGGCCCTGGCAATTGCGGCAATAGCTGTCTTTGCACCCTGGATCGCTCCGCGGGACCCCTATGATGCTGTGATGAGTGATTCTCTAAAGGAGCCGGGGAGCACTTATGTCTGGGGAACTGACAAGCTGGGGAGGGACGTGCTCTCCAGAGTTATATACGGAACCAGGTCATCCCTGACCATGACGCTGTGTCTGGTGGCGGTCATCTTTGTGGTGGGGACTGCTCTTGGAATTCTGGCGGGATATTTTGGCGGAGCTGTGGACGCTGTGATCATGCGGATTGCGGATATGATGATCTCCTTTCCCGGTCTGGTGCTGGCAATCGCCATAGCAGGTCTTCTGGGGCCAAATATGGTAAATGCCGTTATTGCCATCTCGGCTGTGAGCTGGACAAAATATGCCAGACTTGCCCGCAGTATGGTCCTGAAGATCAAACAGAACCTGTATATTGATGCGGCTGTTGTAACAGGAACGAAAAGGGGCAGCATAATTATGAAATATGTGATCCCCAACATGATCACAACCATGGTGGTGACAGCAGCCACAGATATTGGGACCATGATGCTGGAGTTGGCATCCCTGTCCTTTTTGGGATTCGGGGCGCAGGCGCCCACCCCGGAATGGGGGCTGATGCTCAATGAGGGCAGAACCTACATATCCAAAGCCCCCTGGCTGATGATCTATCCCGGCATTGCCATTGTAGTCGTTGTGGTCGTCTTCAATATGCTGGGCGACAGTATCCGGGATATCCTGGACCCAAAACAAGAGTAAAACAGAAGGAGAAAAGAGATATGGATCAATTTTACAGAAAAATCATGTGTGCCCTGCTGGCGGGAAGTCTTGCAGCGGGATTGCTGGCAGGCTGCGGAAACAGCGCCGGGGAAAAGGCGGATACAGAGGATACGGCAGCTTCCGGGGAGAACTCCGCCTTAGATAAAACAGGCGGAGACGGCGGTGAGATCACCATAGGCGTTACAAGCTTTGCGGATACTCTGGAGCCTACAGAGCAGTATTTCAGCTGGGTGGTGTCCAGATACGGAGTCGGGGAGACGCTGGTGCGTTTTGATGAAAACGGCGAGATCGTGCCCTGCCTGGCAGAGAGTTGGGAGATCAGCGAGGACCAGCTCACCTGGACGTTTAAGATTCGTGAGGGAGTCAAGTTCTCTAATGGGGATGACATGACACCAGAGCTTGTGAAAGCATCCTTGGAACGTACCTTTGAGCTCAGCGACAGGGCAGTCTCCTTCTTTGAGCCTGCATCCATGGAGGTGGACGGACAGAACCTGCTTATCAAGACAAAAGAGCCGGTGGCCATCCTGCCGGGAAGTCTGGCAGACCCGCTGTTCCTCATTGTGGATACCCAGGCGGATACGGACGCCTTTGCCATGGAAGGTCCCATCTGTACCGGACCTTACGCAGTGGAATCTTTCAGCCCCACAGATTCCTGCGTTGTAGTCCGCAACGAATATTACTGGGATGGGGAAGTGCCTCTTGACAAGGTGACGCTTAAGTGCATAGATGACCAGACAACGCGTTCCATGGCCCTGCAGACAGATGAAGTGCAGATCGCGTACAATCTGAAGACGGAGAATCTGGCAGATTTTGAGGACAGCGGGGAATATAATATACAGCAGTTAGAGTCCCTGCGGTCCACCTATGCCTTTATGAACCAGAATGGCGTGCTTGGTGATAAAGCACTGCGCCAGGCGGTCATCAGAGGGCTGGATAAGGAAACTTACTGTGATACCCTGCTGGAAGGCGGAGCCACAGCGGGAAAAGCTCCGGTTCCCCCCACACTTGATTTTGGCTTCGATGAGCTGAAGGATGAAAACGCATATGACCCGGACGGCGCGAAAGCGCTTCTGGAGGAAGCAGGTTACAAGGATACAGACGAGGATGGATTTGTGGAGACACCTTCCGGAGAAAAACTGGAGCTGAATTTTGTCATATATACAAGCCGCGAGGAGCTCAATGTCTACGCGCAGGCAGCACAGGCGAGCCTGAAGGATATCGGAATCAATGTAAAATTGAATACAGTCAGCTATGAGACTCTGCTTGACATGAGAGATTCCGGAGAATTTGACATGCTCATCTGGAATGTCCTGGTGGCAAACACCGGTGACCCGGAAAAATATCTCCGTGAGAACTGGTACAGCACCTCATCCTCCAACCAGATGGGATACAGCAATCCGCAGGTGGATGAGCTTCTGGACCAGCTTGTCACAGAATTTAATGAGGATACAAGAAAGAATCTGATCATGCAGATACAGCAGCTCATCATGGATGACGCGGCAACGGTGTTCTTCGGCTATGAAACCACCTATCTGTTTTCATCAAAAAGTGTGACAGGGGTGAAGATGTATCCCATGGATTATTATTGGCTGACCAAGGACATTTCCCTGGCTGAATAGAGGAGAGGATATGCTTGAGATCAAGGATTTGACAGTCCGTTACGGAAAGCAGGAGCCCACAGTGGAGAGTTTTCAGCTTTCCATGAAAAAAGGCGAGATTGTCAGCATAGTAGGTGAGAGCGGCAGCGGCAAGACAACGGTGAT
Organism: Blautia sp. JLR.GB0024; assembly: GCF_037000545.1. Classification (NCBI taxonomy): domain Bacteria; kingdom Bacillati; phylum Bacillota; class Clostridia; order Lachnospirales; family Lachnospiraceae; genus Blautia; species Blautia sp. JLR.GB0024. The sequence continues at coordinate 448,773 of NZ_JBANBF010000004.1, forward strand.
CCGGGCAGTGCTGGGAGCGCTCCCCGGTTCGGGATATATAAGCGCCGGTGAGATATATTTCCAAGGGGAGGCACTCACACAGAAATCCGGGGAGGAGTGGCGAAATCTGAGAGGAACCAGAATGTCCATGATCTTCCAGGACTGCGGCGGAACCCTCAACCCCATTCGGAAGATCGGAAAACAGTATGTGGAGTATATCTGTACCCACAGCAGAGTTACCAGACCGCAGGCCTGGAACAAGGCTGCAGAAATGCTGAAGAAGATGCGTCTGGCCGACGCGGAAAACATTATGAAGAGCTATCCCCACCAGTTGAGCGGCGGTATGCGCCAGAGAGTGGGAATCGCCATGGCCATGACATTTCAGCCTCAGCTTCTGTTGGCTGACGAGCCCACCAGCGCTTTGGATGTGACCACACAGGCGCAGATCGTGCGGCAGATGATGGAGCTGAGAGACAGATACGAGACAGGGATTATTATCGTGACACATAACCTTGGCGTAGCTGCCTATATGGCGGATAAGCTGGTTGTCATGCAGAACGGCAAAGTGGTGGATCAGGGTACCCGGGATGAGGTGATGAATCATCCGGTCAGTGATTATACCAAAAGTCTTTTGCAGGCTGTTCCGGAAATGGAGGGTGAACGTTTTGTTTCATGAATCGGATGTTGTGTTAAAGGCAAACCATATTGTAAAACAGTTTTCCGCGCCGGGAAAAAAGGTACTGACTGCCTGCAGTGACATCAGTCTGAATGTGTACAAAGGAAAGACCCTGGGGATTGTGGGGGAGAGCGGCTGCGGAAAATCCACCCTTGTGCGGATGCTGATCCAGATGGACGCCCCTACCAGCGGTGAGATCCTATGCCACGGCAGGGACATTGTACATCTGCCGGAAAAGGAAAAACGGCTGAACCGCCAGAACATGCAGATGGTGTTTCAGGACCCGCTGGCTTCTTTTAATCCCAAGATGAAGATCATAGATATCCTGACAGAGCCGCTCATGAATTTTAAACGGCTGAAGAAGAGTGAGAAAGAGAAGAAGGCAAAGGAGCTGCTTGGGATGGTGGAGCTCTCCGAGGACTTTTTATACAGATATCCCCACAGTATGAGCGGGGGACAGCGGCAGAGGGTGGGGATAGCCAGAGCACTTTCCCTGGAGCCTGAGGTGCTGGTGTGCGACGAGGCCACTTCGGCTCTTGACGTATCCATACAGAAGACGATCATCGAACTTCTGGTAAAGCTCCAGAAGGAGAAGGATATCAGTATTGTATTTATCTGTCATGATATTGCGCTGATACAGGCATTTGCCCATCAGATCGCTGTGATGTACCTGGGGCATATTGTGGAAGTGATACCGGGGGAGGCAGTGCGGACCAGGGCAGTGCATCCCTATACGCAGGCGCTGCTGGGCTCGCTGTTTTCCATACATATGGAGCAGAACTGTGAGATCAGGAGCATTGAAGGGGAGGTCCCAAGTCCTCTTGACGTTTTGGAGGGATGTCCGTTTCAGAGCAGATGCAGTTTCTGCGGCAGCAGGTGCAGAACAGAGAAGCCAAAGCTTCGGGAAATCAGGCCGGGTCACCAGGCAGCCTGCCACCGCTTTGGATAAAAGAAAGCAGATATTTCTTATCTGACAAGAGAGAAGACAGGGGTTCAGGAATGGAGATGAAACAACTGCAGTATTTTGTGGTGAGCGTGGATACCGGTTCGATCAGCAAGGCGGCGGAGATGCTCTATACAACACAGCCGCATGTGAGCATGACGATCGGCAAGATGGAGAAAAGCCTGGGGGTCCGTCTTCTTAGGCGGAGTAAGAAGGGTGTGGAGATGACCGTGGAGGGGGAACTGGTCTATGAACAGGCGCGCAGGATTTTAAAAGACATGCAGGTGATCCAGCAGGTGCAGACAAGCGTTAAGTCAGAAGTGTTCTGTCTTTCCTCCATGCCAAGCAACCTTCTGGCCGGTCTGTTTGCGGAATTTTACAGGCGGGAACAGAACCTGCAGGCCAGATATCTGGAAGGTACCCTGGAAATGGTGCTGCATCAGGTGACACACCGCCGTGCAGAACTGGGATTTGTCTTTGTCTCGGAATTTCAGAAAAATGCGGTTGACCGTATGCTGGAGCAGAGGCATCTGGAATTCCATATGTTAAAGGAGACAAGGCTTGTATTGTTCGCAGGCCCCGGCAATCCCTATTATGACAGGAAAAGTGTAACAAAAGCGGAACTGCAGAAGATACGCTTTGTCCAGAACCTGGAAGAGGGGATTCCCCTGTTTCAGCATCCCGGCAATCTGAAGGAAAAGCTGGTGGATTCCCAGTTTTTCTACAGAGGTGTGGAGGTGTGCAGTGACCATGCCATGACCCAGCTTCTGCTGAAAACAGATTTGGGGAATATCAGTTGTCTGATGGACTCCAGACTGCACAGAGACAGCAGGATACACAGAATCGAGCTGGAGGACTGCAGGGTGAAAGTGTGCTGCGGATATATTAAACGTGCCGGCAGGGAGCTTGGGGGGTGCAGCAGGAGATATATTGAATATGTGAAAGAAGGGTTGGAATAAAGGTTTCCGGGCATCAAAGCCGTTTTGCAGAGAACTCTTTTATGGCATTTTTATTTCATCTGTATATCACTTTTACCGTTTTAATACGGCGGGTGGTAGGATAAATGCCATAGGAGGGACAGTTATGAAATATATCAGGGAGACGATCCGAAGAGCAGAATATCGGTTTGACACAACAGCAGCCCGTTTTGCACGGAGACATCCGTGCATAGCGCTGTTCTGCACTTTTATCGGGGTACCGTTTTTTATTCTGGGAGCGGTCTGTGTTTTGGCCTCCGCTGTGGTGTGCCCTATAGCCTGGGTCAGCGGATGGATGTAAAAATAAAGCTTTTCCTCTTTTTGTTCCTTGCATAACTACAGGGCATTTGTTAGAATGATAGAAAATGAACGTGGTTAACTCTGTTTTCCAATCATAGCCGGATACAGAGGATAACAAATAGGAGCCATATGACAATATGAAGAGCGAAGAGCACAAAATGCCGCTGCCGGAAGAAGTCGGCGGCCGTGACCTGCAGATACTGAGCGATAATATTCCGGGGGGAATGTTTTCCTGCCGTTTTGATGAAAGGCTGACGCTTCTGCAGATGAATAAAGGATTTTTGTCCATGCTGGGATATACACGGCAGGAGATAAGTGATAAATTCCGGAACAGTTTCTGGGAAATGATAGATTACAGAGACCGCCTGCGCACTTTGGAGGAAGTGCAGAGGCAGATTTCCCTTGGACCGGACAAGGAGCTGGAATACCGGATGACCCGCGGGGACGGACGTACCATATGGGTTCTGGATAAGGGTCATCTGGTCCGCGACGAAGAGGGCGCGGGTTATTTCTGCTGTGTGCTGGTGGATGTGACACGGAGTAAGGAGCTGGAAGAGAAGCTGCGCATTTCTCTGGAACGGCACCAGATCATCATGGACCAGACCACAGACATTCTTTTTGAGTGGGATATCCAGGCAGACACCATGACCTTTACAGGGAACTGGGAGAAAAAATTCGGCTGTCCTCCGGTCACACAGCATGTCAGCCGCCTTTTCTGGAAGGCACCATACATCCTGAAGGAGGACCAGATTCTTTTTTCCAAGCTGCTGATGCGCATCCGCAGCGGAGAGCATTACGCAGAGGAGGAAATCCGTATCGTAAGCGATAAGCATAAGCCTGTCTGGTGCCGTATCCGGATCACGGGGCTGGCGGACAAGTCAGGGCGCGTGGTGCGGGCTGTGGGCGCCATTCTGGATATTGATGCCGAAAAGAGAAAGGCACAGAATCTTATGGAGCGCGCCCAGCGCGATATGCTGACAAAGCTGTATAATAAGGGGACCAGCCAGGAATATATCCAGGCGGTTCTGGAAGGCAGCGGACCCGAGAGGAAGTCTGCACTTATGATCATTGACCTGGACAACTTCAAGCATATGAATGACACCATGGGACATCTCTTCGGCGATGCCCTTCTGGCGGAGGTTGCGCACACGATCCAGAAGCAGTTCCGCAGTGAGGATATTGTAGGCCGTGTAGGGGGAGATGAATTTTTAGTGTTTCTCGGACAGATACCGGATGTCTCCCTGGCTGAGCAGAAAGCAGCCCAGATCATGAAAGCCATAGGAGAGATGGCAGTACAGGAGCTGACAGATGTGGAGCTGTCCTGCAGCATTGGCATAGCTGTCTTCCCGGACTGCGGCCAGTCCTACAATGAACTTTTTAAACGGGCAGACCAGGCACTGTACCGTGCTAAGAACCGGGGAAAGAATGGATACTGCATAGCGGATGCAAAGCTTTTTTCAGAGGAGTTCCCCCAGAAGCCCTGCAGTGCGGCCAATACCAGGATAGATTCGGATGAGGAGACAGAGGGCAATGTGGAGCTCCGCCTGTTTGAGTATGTGTTCCGGATACTTTATAAATCCTCCAATCCGGATACAGCAGTCAATGCCATACTGGAGGTGATCGGGCGCCAGTTTGACGTGAGCCGTGTCTACATCTTTGAGAATGAGGAGGACCCGGACTACTGTAAGAATACATATGAATGGTGCAACGAGGGTGTGTGGCCGGAGATTGGAAATCTTCAGCATGTGCCCTATGCAGATGATCTGGAGGGCGGATACCAGAGCAATTTCAACGAGAGCGGTGTATTTTACTGCCGTGACATAGATGCACTGACACCGCAGCAGCGGGAGATACTGGAGCCCCAGGGAATCAAGTCCATGCTGCAGTGCGCCATTTACGACAAAGGGAAGTTCAAGGGATTTGTGGGCTTTGACGAGTGCCGTGTCAACCGTTACTGGACCCAGGAACAGGTAAATACACTGGTATTCATCGCGCAGATATTGAGTACCTTTCTCCTGAAACTCCGGGCCCAGGACAATGCGGTGCAGAACGCGGCATCCCTGGAAGCAATCCTTGACAATCAGAGTTCCTGGATCTATGTGGTACATCCGGAGACAAAAGAAATGCTGTATATTAACCGGAAGACGAAAATATGGGTGCCTGAGGCAAAACCGGGGGTTACCTGCCATAAAGCCTTCTTCCGCCGGGATACGCCCTGTGATTTCTGTCCTGCAAAAGCGCTGGACAGCGCGCATCCCCGCTGCGTCCGGCAGGTTTACAATCCCTTTCTTCAGGTGTGGACATCAGCGGACGCATGCTTTATTGAGTGGAAGGGGGAGCAGGCAGTCCTGCTCACCTGCCATGATATTACGGATCTGAAAAAAGAGGCAGGAGAGGACCGGCAGTAGTACCGGTCAATAGAAAAAGCGGAGTCATGCTGTGATGGGCATGGCTCCACTTTTTTCTGTTTTTATTTATCCTGGATGCTGACACCTTTGATGGCAACACTTCCTCCGCGCACCACCTCAATATTCTTAAAGTAGCTGGAGAAATAGGAAATGATCTCATCATTCCGTTTTTCTGTCTGAAGGCTCTCCAGCAGCATCTCTGTTTTGCCGTAGTCTACGACAGCCAGATGGAAAATAGTTGCAATGCGGAAGATCTCCGTCTTCACAGCCTCGTCGCAGTCCTTGATCTTAATGTACAGAACTTCTTTCCTGTGGATGCGGGAATTGGTGAAGTCAATGACCTCGATGACCTCCACACAGCGGTTTAACTGCTTTTTGATCTGTTCAAAGGTGGCATCATCGCTCTCCACGCTGATGGTCATCCGTGACATGGTGGGATCCTCTGTGGTGCCCACGGTGAGGCTTGTGAGGTTGTATGATTTTCCGGAGAACAGGCCTGCGATCTTTGCCAGCACACCTACTTCATTTTCTACATATAAGGAAATCCATCTTTTCTTCATATTCTTCTCCTCCTAGCAGTCCAAAATCATGTTATGCAGCGGTTTTCCGCCCTGTACCATAGGCAGTACCAGCTCATCACTGTCAATGATAAATTCCAGAATCGTGGGGGCATCCGTATTGCCCTTTGCAAATTGGAAGGCCCGGGCCATATCTTCCTCTTTCTCCACGCGCATGCCATACGCGCCATAGCTCTCCGCCAGTTTTACGAAGTTGGGGGTGTATTCCGGGCAGTCCTTTGACGGGCCCTTGCAGTTGGCGCTGCAGGTCTTTCTGCGGCGTGTACAGGTGGAGGAGTAGCGCTTGTCATAGAAGAGCTGCTGCCACTGGCGCACCATGCCCAGATAGCTGTTGTTGAAGATACAGATAATGACCGGAAGGCCGTAGGATACGGCAGTAGCCATCTCCTGAATGTTCATCTGCATGCCGCCGTCACCGGAGACACAGACTACAGGCTTGCCCGGATAGGCGAATTTTGCACCCAGGGAGGCAGGGAATCCGTATCCCATGGTGCCGAGGCCGCCGGAGGTGAGAAGCTGTTTTTTCTCGTTCATTTCCAGATACTGTGTGACCCACATCTGATGCTGGCCTACGTCCGTGACAAAGATGCCCTCCTCGAACTGTTCGTTGATGCACTGCACGATCTTCTGTGGGGTGATGCCTTTGTTCTGGTCCATATCAAGAGGATGTTCCTGCTTCCAGCCGTCGATCTGCTCCAGCCATTCCTTATGTTCACAGCATTTTACGTGCTTTAACAGTGCCTCCATGGCGTCCTTTGCGTCTGCCACGATGGGGATATCCACCTGGATATTCCTGGAGATGGAGGCTGTGTCAATGTCCACATGTACGATCTTGGCATTCTTGGCAAACTCCTCGATCTTGCCTGTGATACGGTCATTAAACCGGGTTCCTATGGAGAAGAGCAGGTCACATTCACTGATGGCATGGTTGGCCGCATAGCAGCCGTGCATTCCCACATTGCCCACATAGAGTTCATGGCCGGTGGGGATGGAGCCTTTCCCCATAATGGTGGTGATAACCGGGACTCTGGTGGTCTCCACAAGGGCCAGGGCAGTCTCGTTGGCCCTGCCGATGTTTACGCCGCCGCCCATGAGAAACAGAGGCTTTTTGGCTTCTTTTAAGAGGTTGACTGCTTTCTTTAACTGTCCCATGTGTACGCCGCTGCTTGGTTTGTAGCCGCGGATGTGAACCTCCTTGGGATAGTGTTCGTCACCCTCCTGCAGCATGATATCTTTTGGAAGATCAATGAGGACAGGACCTTTTTTGCCGGTATTGGCAATATAGAAGGCTTCTTTGATAATACGGCCCAGGTCGTTCCGGTCGCGTACGGTCACGGCGTATTTGCAGATACCGCGTGTGATCCCCACAATGTCCACCTCCTGGAAGGCGTCATTTCCGATGAGATTTGTGGGAACCTGGCCGGTGAAGCATACCAGGGGAACACTGTCATAGTTGGCGGTAGCGATTCCGGTGACCAGATTGGTGGCGCCGGGGCCGCTTGTAACCAGGCAGACGCCTGTGCGTCCGGTGGCTCTGGCATAGCCGTCAGCGGCGTGGATCAGACCCTGCTCGTGGCGGGGGAGTATCACCTGGATGGAATCCTGTTTATACAGCTCATCAAAAATGTCGATGGCGTAACCGCCGGGGTATGCGAAGAGATAATCAATGCCTTCTTTCTGCAGTGCTTTTACAAATAATTCATTTCCTGTCATGGACAAAATCCTCCTTTAACTCATTGTTAGATGGCTTTTACAGAATGAAAAACGCCCTGAACTGAGAATTCAGTTCAGGGCGGATAAGTCATCCGTGGTACCACCTGATTTCAGGAAAAATCCTGCGCTCTGCCAGTACGGATACTAAGAGAAATATCGATACTGTTTTCCCTGTAACGTGGGAAAGAGACGTTGAGGTCTACTGAGAGATATCACATCTCTGTTGGGCTCACTGCTCAGGGGCTACTTCCATACTTCCTTGCTGAAGATTCGCACCAGACATCTTCTCTCTGAAAGCCGGCTGGGTATGTACTCCTCCCCGTCACCGCATTTAACAAAATGCTTTTTTAATTGTTTTATAGCATAACACACAAATTGAATTCTGTCAATGGGTCAAAAATGAACAATTTGACGGGATAAATGGAATCCTGTATACTGTAACTGTGTTGAAAGAAAGGAGGCATATATGAGAACCAGAGAGGAAGCAGTTTCGTATTGTCTGAAAATGCCGGATGTGTTTGAGGACTATCCGTTTCATGACCCAAACTGGACCGTCATCCGAATGAAAAGCAGCAGAAAAGTATTTGCATGGATTTTTGAGCGCGAGGGCAATATCTGGGTGAATTTAAAGACAGACCCCCAGTGGAGGGATTTCTGGCGGAGCACCTACACCTCAGTGCTTCCGGCCTATCATCTGAATAAAGAGCACTGGAATTCCGTGATTTTGGACGGCTCCATACCTGAGAAAGAGATATACAGAATGATAGAGGAAAGTTATGACCTGGTGAGAGGAAAGAAATCTACCCGCCGTACATAGAATATTGTAAAACAGGAAACAGCGGAGAGAAGATGGAATTAAGAGAGAGCGAAACCTTTAGAAATCTGATAAAAGCTTACCAAGGAGAACTGCAGGCCAGCGGAAAATACCGCATTTATGCAAAACAGGCCAGGGAAGAGGGCTATATGAACATAGCGGACATTTTTGAGGAGACATCAGGCAATGAGGAGCGGCATGCGGAGCTGTGGCAGAATGTGCTGAACGGAGGGCAGATACCGGAAACCAGCAGAAACCTGGAGAAGGCCCATGAGGATGAGAAAAGAGAATGGTCAGACATGTACGCGTCTTTTGCCGAAAAAGCGGAGCAGGAGGGCTTTAAGGGAATTGCCAGGCTTTTTAGAGAGGTGGCGCAGATTGAAAGGCATCATGACTATCGTTTTGAGCAGCTGACCCAGGATATCCTGACCAATCATGTATTCTGCAAGGATATGGACAGAGTATGGATCTGCATGAACTGCGGCCATCTGGCCTACGGGGACTGTGCCCCAATAAGGTGTACGGTGTGCGGTTATCCCCAGGGGTATTTCAGACTGAACTGTGAGGACTACTGACGGCAGATGCACCGCTGGTATTTTGTGTAAAATGTCGTAATTGGGCAAAGTTATAGGTGCAATTTCGGTAAATTTGAGGTATACTGTAGATATATTAAGAAAAACAGGAAGATAAAATTATGTTGGATCAATACAGACGGAATATAGAATATATCCGCATATCCATCACGGACCGCTGTAACCTGCGCTGCATGTACTGCATGCCGGAAGGCGGTATCGAACAGGTGGAACACAGCGATATTCTAACTTATGATGAAATTACCAGACTGTGCCGTATTTTAGCCCTCAAAGGCATCAGCAAGGTAAAGATCACCGGCGGGGAGCCTCTTGTGAGAAAGAATGCGGCAGAGCTGGTGAGAATGATAAAGAGCATACCGGGAATCGACAACGTGACGCTTACCACCAACGGAATCCTGCTGGGGGAACAGATGCGGGATCTGGCGGATGCGGGAATCGACGCAGTGAATATCAGCCTTGACGCGCTGACAGAAGAGATGTTTGAGAAGATCACCAGGAGAAAAGGACTTGACCGGGTATTGGAGGGAATGGATAAGGCCCTTCAGTTCCCTGATGTGCGTGTGAAGGTAAACTGTGTGCTTCTGCACGGAGTCAACGAGGACCAGTGGATCCCCATTGCGGGGCTTGCGAAGGACAGACCCATAGACGTGCGGTTTATTGAGATGATGCCCATAGGGTACGGAAGAAAATACTGCGGCGAAGAGACCGAGGACCATGTACGGCATCTGCTGGAGAAAGCTTACGGCAAAGCGGATTCCCTGAGCGGCAGATTCGGAAACGGTCCCAGTACATATATACTGCCGGATGGTTTTAAGGGGAAGATCGGATTTATCAGCGCCATTTCCCACAAGTTCTGCGGGGACTGCAACCGGGTAAGGCTCACGTCCGAGGGATTTTTAAAACCGTGCCTGCAGTTTTCACACGGGGCAGATATGCGCAGCCTGCTCCGAGACGGAAGTTCAGATGAGCAGATCGGAGCCGTGGCTGAAAAAATCATATTTGAGAAGCCCAGAAGCCACCGCTTTGGCGAGGCGCAGGAGGAAGGGCTGGAAAACAAAAAGATGTCAGAAATTGGAGGATGAATGAGATGGGAAAGGTACTTGCTGTGTGTATCAGCGAAAAGAAAGGAACACAGAAAAAGAACATTCAGGAGGCCAGCTTTATAGAAGATTTTGGCATTGAAAAAGACGCGCATGCGGGAAAATGGCACCGTCAGGTAAGTCTTCTGAGTTATGAAAAGATAGAGGATTTCAGAAACCGGGGCGCTGAGGTGGCGGACGGCGCATTCGGTGAGAATCTGGTGGTCAGCGGATTTGATTTTAAGAACCTGCCCATTGGGACAAGATTCCGCTGCAACGACGTGGTGCTGGAGCTGACACAGATCGGAAAGGAATGCCACCACGGCTGTGAGATATTTAAGAAGATGGGTGACTGCATCATGCCGAGAGAGGGCGTGTTTACCAGGGTGATCCACGGAGGGAAGATCCGGGTAGGCGATGAGATGGTGATCGAGGAAGTGTGACACAGACAGGGACTGCATAAAAAGCAGCCCCTGTTTTTTGTATATCCTGAAAGCATCAGGCGCATTCTAGGAAGAAGGATATACAAAATGGAGGTTGCCATGAAAAGTTTATGGATGGATGAAACAGAGATACAGGATTTTCCGATGCTTATGCAGGATATCACCGTGGATGTGGCTGTAGTGGGAGGCGGAATGGCCGGGATACTGACTGCATACTTACTCAAAGAACAGGGAGTTCACGTAGCTGTGCTGGAAGCGGACAGGATTGGCGGAGGACAGACGGGGAAGACAACAGCCAAGATCACTTCCCAGCATGGAGTGATATATCAGAAACTTTTATCAAAACACGGGCGGGAAGCAGCAGAAAAGTACAGCCTGGAAAACCAAAAGGCAATAGACCGGTATGAGAAAATTGTACAGGACAGACAGATCGCGTGCGGTTTTGTCCGATGTCCTGCATATTTATACACACTGGAAGCACCTGAACTTCTTAAGGAGGAGGCTGAGTGTGCTGCCGGGCTTTCCATCGAAGCCTCCTTTACCAAGGAGACAGAACTTCCTTTTCAGGTGGCAGGCGCAGTGCGGTTTGAAAACCAGGCCAGGTTCCATCCCCTTCTTTTTCTGGAAGCAGCGGCCCGTGACCTGGCAGTCTATGAACACTCAAGAGTGCTGCAGGCAGAGGGGGACAGGCTGGTCACGGAGAACGGGAGTGTCAGGGCGAAAAAAATAGTTTTTGCCTGCCATTACCCCTTTCTCAATATGCCCGGATATTATTTTATGCGGATGCACCAGGAGCGCAGCTATGTAGTGGGGCTTGAACAGGTGCCGGAGCTGGAGGGAATGTATCTGGGCGTAGACAGGGAGCAGGCATGGTCTTTCAGAAGTGCCGGGGAGTATCTGCTCTTCGGCGGCGGAGGCCACCGCACCGGAGAAAATCGTACCGGGGGCAAATACGAACTTCTGAGAAGAAAAGCAGCAGAATTCTATCCGGGCAGCAGAGTGCGGTACCAGTGGTCTGCCCAGGACTGCATGCCCATGGACCAGATTCCTTATATCGGCAGGTTTTCTGCGGAGACTCCGGACTGGTATGCTGCCACGGGATTCGGAAAGTGGGGAATGAGCTCTTCCATGGCAGCGGCCGGTATGATAACGGAGAGTATCCTGGGGGAGGAAGATGACGGGAAAGTGTTCGGCATCTTTTCTCCCCAGCGGTTTACCCCAAGGGCTTCTGCCGGGAATTTCTGTAAGGACAGTGTCCACGCGGTGAAGGATTTAAGCCGGCGTATTTTCACACCGGGAAGAAGTGACCTGGAGGAACTTCCTGTGGGACACGGCGGTATTGTTGAGTATGACGGGGAAAAAGTGGGAGCATACAGGGATGAGGAGGGGGAAATCTATCTGGTGTCCGCAAAATGTCCCCATCTGGGATGCCAGTTAGAATGGAATCCCGATGAAAAATGTTTTGAGTGTCCCTGCCACGGCTCCAGGTTCGACTATATGGGGCATTGTGTGGATGGCCCGGCACAGACGGGGATCGCGCTTGCGCAGGAGGAAGATTCCCATTGAAAAAAGTTGTAAAAGTTGCGAAAATTTAGTATAATTAAGATAAGAGTTCAGTCTTTTGTCAGTGAAAAGCCGGAAGACTGAAACCTGCGGATACCGGAAAACGCAGCCGGAGGATTCTGCAAGGGACAGAGCCCTCTGGCGCCATGTGAATAGGGAAGGATGGTATGTTATGGGTAAAGTGATAGCACTTGGCAGGGAATTTGGCAGTAACGGAAGGAAGATCGCTCAGGATCTGGCGGAACATTTGGGTATCAAGTATTATGACAAGGATTTGATCACACTTGCGGCCAAGAAAAAGAACCTTCCGGAGGAGAAGTTAGAGGAAGTGGATGAGAAGCGGGAGAGTCCCTGGAGATACTCTTTTGATGAGAATATGGCCATGGAGCGTCAGTTTCACTATGAACCTCTCAATGATGTGCTGTTCAATGCGCAGTCGGAGATCATTGAGGAGGCTGCAAAGAGGGAAGACTGTGTGATCGTAGGACGGTGCGCAAATTACATTCTCAGGGATAAACCGGACTGCAGAAGTGTCTTTATCTACGCGCCTATGGAGGAAAGGATCAAAACTATCCGGGCGCGGACCGTATGGGATGAAAAAGGGGCAGAGCAGCTCATAAAAAAAGTGGATAAACAGAGAAAATACTATTACAACAACTATACAGACGAGAAATGGGGCAGCATGAAGGGATACGACCTGTGTCTGGACAGCAGCCGTTTTACCAGGGAACAGATCCTGGAAATCCTGGTTGCCCTGTACAATACCATCTGATACGGCTGTAACATTCAGGTATAAAATTGCATCTTCTGGAAAAAATAACATGGAAAATAAATTCCAGGAGGCAATTGTATGTCTGTAGATTTTAGAGAAAGCGTAACAAAAGAGAACCTGATGCGCGCCTTTGCAGGCGAGAGTCAGGCCAGAAACCGCTACACCTTTGCAGCAGCCCAGGCGAAAAAAGAACATCTGCATGTTGTGGAAGCTGTGTTCAACTATACGGCTGACCAGGAGCGCCAGCATGCCTACATTTTTTACCAGCATTTAAAGGAGATGGCAGGGGAGACCATTCAGATCGACGGCGGTTACCCGGTAGATATCTCTCCGGATATGGATAAACTTCTCCGTATGGCACAGCACAATGAATATGAAGAGCATGATGATGTGTATAAGAACTTCGGGGATAAGGCGAAAGAGGAAGGGTTTACACAGATCGCGAATTCTTTTCATATGATCGCTGATATTGAAAAATTCCATGGAGACCGTTTCGGAAAATTCGCACAGTTTCTGGAGGACAAGAATCTCTTTGTATCAGATGTGGAGACCGGATGGATCTGCTTAAAATGCGGTTATATCCACTGGGGCAAGGAAGCGCCTAAGAAATGTCCGGTATGTTCCCATGACCAGGGATATTTTATCCGGCTGGAGCTTTCACCGTTTGCACATTAAGAACAGTATGCAGTATTATGAACCAGACCCTTTGGGAGAAATCCTGAAGGGTTTCTTTCATGTACTGCAGACAGCAGACAACATTCTTCCGGTATGGAAGGATGCAGCAGAATGTTTTTCAGACAATAGGAAAGAGTCATTCGAAGTTTACATTCCGAATGACTCTTTTAATCTGATGTGTCCATGGGACTTTACCTTCCTTTTTTTATTATGGGTTAAATCGTTATGTTCTTGGTGGTCCGTACCTTCCTTTCTTTAAAATTATGAATGGTAATTTACGTTTTCGGTGGTATCAGTCCTTTCTGTTTTTTATTTTGTTCTCTCTTTGTTTATGGCTTTATTATAACAGTCATGTTTTCATTTGTCAAGAAGTAAAATGAAAATTTATCAATAAAAATTCATGTAACTGTAAAGAGAATGAAAATTATATTATTATCTGAAAATTACAAAGGATTCATACAACGGGAACCTCAGATAAATCCTGCAGGCCCGGTGGAAAAACAGAAAAAACCGTGGTATACTGTGCATATCGTGCTTTGGGGGCCATGCGCAAGTGTATGCGTATTCTGTGGAACGGCCATTATCCGGTCATGGCAGCCCCGGAGTGAATCACAGGAGAGGATGAGACAGAGATGGATGCAGAGTTTCATATTCGCAGAGCAGAAGAAAAAGATATAGATGAAGTCATGTCCCTGTATGAGCATGCCAGAAAGTACATGGCAGAGAACGGCAATCCCGGACAGTGGGTAAACGGCTACCCGGCGCGGGAAGACATAGAAAAGGATTTAAACCGCAGCGCCTTATATCTCTGTGAGTCATCGGACGGAACAGAGGGTGTTTTTATGTTCGAGACAGGAGAAGAACCCAATTACCGGAGGATAGAGAATGGCTGCTGGCTGAATGAAAAGCCCTATGGATTCCTGCACCGGATAGCCTCTGCAGGGAGAAAGAAGGGCGTGGCTTCTTTTTGTGTACAGTGGTGTCTGGCCCGGTGCGGCAACATGCGGGGAGATACCCACAGGGATAATAAACCTATGCAGCGGGTATTTGAAAAGAATGGTTTCAAACGCTGCGGAACTGTATACATGGAAGATGGAACACCGAGGATCGCATATCAGAAGGAGTTATGATCATGAAAAATGCTGTGCTTACGACGGAGCGTCTTGTGCTCAGGGAAATGTGCAGGGAAGACCAGGCAGCTCTGAACAAAATGCTGCAGGACCCGGAAGTGATGTATGCCTATGCCCATGCTTTTTCCGATGAGGAGGCAGAGGAGTGGCTGGAAAGGCAGCTTGCACGTTACAGGCAGTATGGTTTTGGCCTGTGGGCAGTTATATCGAAAGAGACAGGAGAATTGATCGGCCAGTGCGGCCTTACCATGCAGGAATGCGGGGAAGAACAGGTGCTGGAGGTTGGATATCTGTTCTGTAAAGAATTCTGGCACCACGGCTACGCTGCGGAAGCTGCCAGGGCCTGCAGGGATTACGCGTTTGAGACATTAAAGGCTGATAAAGTCTATTCTATTATCCGGGATAACAATACGCCGTCCCGGAATGTGGCCAGAAGAAACGGCATGACGATAACAGGTTCCTTTGTGAAGCATTACTATGGGCTCGACATGCCCCATGACCTGTTTTGCATTACAAGAGAAGAATACGAGGCAATGGAGAAATAAGAGATGAAAAATGTATTATGCTATGGAGATTCCAATACCCACGGATATGACGGCGTGACCGGGGGCCGTTTTCCCTGGGGCGTGCGCTGGACCAGTCTGGTGCAGGAGGCCCTGAAGGAGGAACAGGTTCGAATCATCGAGGAAGGACAGAATGGAAGGACGACCGTCTGGGATGATCCCATTGAAGGGATGAAAAGCGGGCTGAAATACCTGATTCCCTGTCTGGAAAGCCACAGCCCTCTGGATGTGGTGGTGCTGATGCTGGGGACAAATGATATAAAACAGCGGTTTTCCCTGTCTGCGTCCGATGTGGCAGCAGGAGCGGAGACTTTGGTGAAGACCATAAAGATGTATTTCCGGGAGAACCGGGAGCCGGTGCCGGAGATTCTGCTGGTATCTCCTCTTAAGATCCGGGAGGAGATCGTGGACCACAAATTCTCCCCCATGTTCGGCGGAGAGCGGGCAGTGAAGATCTCCGGAGAGCTGGCCGGATATTACAGGGAGACAGCGAAGCGGCAGGGCTGCGCCTTTTTGGATGCGGCGTCTGTGACTATGCCCGGTGCGGAGGATTCTGTCCATCTGGACCCTGAGGGACACAGAGTTTTTGCGGAGGCTGTGACAGAAAAATTAAGGGAGATTTTAAGGGAAAGGAAGGAAATAAATTGAATCGTTTAGGGAGAAATGATGTCTGCTGGTGCGGCAGCGGGAAAAAATATAAAAAATGCCACGGACCTTTTGATGATAAGCTGATTCATCTGCAGTCCCAGGGGCGAATCGTCCCCAAGCGGGAGATCATTAAAACACCGGAGCAGATCGCCGGGATCAGGAAGAGCGCTGAGATCAATGTTGCCATTCTGGATTATGTTGCAGAGCATATCAAAGAGGGAATATCTACAGCCGAAATTGACCGCTGGGTATATGACATCACCGCAAAGGCAGGGGCAGTGCCGGCCCCTCTCGGCTATGAAGGATTTCCAAAGAGCGTCTGCACCTCCATTGACAATCAGGTGTGTCATGGCATTCCCTCAGAAGAGATCATTCTTAAGGAGGGGGATATCATCAATGTGGATGTGTCCACGATTTTGAACGGCTATTACTCTGACTCCTCCAGAATGTTCTGTATCGGTGACGTGGGGGAGGAGAAGGAGCGCCTTGTGCGTGTCACAAAAGAGTGTGTGGAAAAGGGACTGGAGCAGGTAAGGCCCTGGGGTTTTCTGGGGGATATGAGCCAGGCAGTCCATGAGCATGCAGAGAAAAACGGTTACAGCGTAGTGAAGGAGATCGGAGGGCACGGTATTGGCCTGGATTTCCATGAGGACCCATGGGTTGGGTATATCGGCAGGGCCGATACAGGCATGGTGATGGCGCCGGGACTTATGTTTACCATAGAACCCATGGTTAATATGGGCGCCAGTGATATCTTTATTGATGACGAAGACGGCTGGACTGTTTATACAGAGGACGGACTGCCCTCCGCCCAGTGGGAGATCATGGTGCTTGTGACAGAGAACGGACCGGAGGTCCTGGCATGGTAAAGACCTCCGGGAAAAGTGTAAAGATTTATCATCTTACGGAGAACGGACTGGACATCCAGGTCACAAAAAAAGCCATCCGCAATATGTATCTGCGCGTGGGCGCGGACGGGAGCGTTCGTGTATCCGCACCGCTTCGGATGCCGGAACATGATATCAGACGTTTCATCCGGGAGAGAAGTGACTGGATCGAAGCAAAACGGCAGGGAAAAAGAAAGAGTCCGCAGCCCTGGGAATTATATGAAGGCCCGGAGCGGGAGGAAAAGAAGCGGGAGTGCAGAACACGTCTGGAGGAAATACTGCCTCAGGTCATACGGGAGTGTGAAGAGAGAGTGGGTGTCCACGCCGAGGAGTGGCGCCTGCGGGATATGAAAACCAGGTGGGGGACCTGCAATGTGGAGAAAAGGAGGATCTGGCTCAATGTCTGGCTGGGGGAATATCCCAGGGAATGTCTGGAATATGTGGTCACCCATGAGCTGGTCCACCTTTTAGAGCGGGGACACAACCGGATTTTTTATGGATATATGGATGCGTTCTGCCCCCGGTGGAAAAGTGTGAAAACCCGCTTAAACAGCGGGGTGCAACCGTAAGTTTACATGGATTTCCTCAAAAGCAACAGGAAATTGGTAGTGTTTACATGAACGCAATTCTATAATGATTCCAAAATCAAGATTAAGAAATGGAGGAAATCATTATGAGTTTTGGAGAGAATCTGCAGTATTACAGGAAGAGGGAGGAGATCACGCAGGAACAGCTTGCAGAGAAGATGGAGGTGTCCAGACAGACAATTTCCAAATGGGAAGCAGGTACTTCTTATCCTGAGATGGAAAAAATCCTGCAGCTCTGTGATCTGTTTTCCTGCAGTATGGATACCCTTATGCGGGGAGACGCACAGGCGGAGCGTGTAGAAGATTCCTCAAAATATGAAGAGCACATGAACAGCTTTGGAAAAGCAGTTACTTTATGTGTGGGATTACTGATAATAGGAGGTGCCTTCACCACTCTTTTTGAGGGGATGGAAGGTTTTATGAAAAATCTGCAGGATATTGTGATGCTGCCCTTTGTGATCGTAGCTGTACTGACGGTGGTGGTTGCAGGAATCCGGCACAGCGATTTTACAAAAAAGCATCCTTACATCCAGCCCTTCTACACGGAGGAGGAGACAGACCGGTTTAACCGCGTCTTTTCAGTGAGGATCGCAGCAGGTATCGGGATCATTCTGATGAGTATTGTGGCAGATGAACTGCAGAAGTTTCTGCCTGCGCCTTTTGGGGTGGAGGCATCCGCATTTTACAGCTTTGTGATGCTTCTCATGGTCAGTGTGGGTGTTATGCTTCTGGTCCATACAGGCCTTGCAAAAAGCAAATATAATATAGAGGAGTACAATAAAGAGCATGATCCGCTGTACCGTGAGCGTCTGACACCGGAGCAGCTGCGTATGCTGGATGAGGAAAGCCATATGCCGCTGGCTGCCAAATGGTCGGCCTGTATCATGATCGTGACAACGGCAGTTTATCTGCTCTGGAGTTTTTTACAGAATGCCTGGCAGGTGAGCTGGGTCCTATTCCCGGTAGGCGGCCTGTTCTGCGGAATCGCTTATATTGTGCTGGGACAGAAAAAATAGAGAAAATGGAGGAAGACACACATGAGTCTTGCAATTGCGACACTGAAGAAGGGGGAGGGACGTTCCCTGAAAGCGGGAGGTCCGTGGGTATATGACAATGAGATCGCCAGTATCCTGGGAAGCTTTGAGAATGGGGATATGGTGATCGTTCACGATTTTGACGGCTATCCCCTGGGCAGAGGATTTATCAATACCAACTCCAAAATCAGAATCCGTATGATGACAAGGAAGTCAGAGCAGGAAATAGATGAGGAATTTCTGAGGAAACGGGTGAGGGATGCCTGGGAATACAGGAAAAAAACAGTGGATACAAGCAGCTGCCGTGTGATCTTCGGTGAGGCGGATTTTCTGCCGGGACTTGTTGTGGATAAATTCTCTGATGTGCTGGTGGTACAGTCACTGGCACTTGGGATTGACAGGCTGAAGGGGAAGATACTGGAACTTCTGAAGGAGGAGATGGCCCGGGACGGTGTGGTGATCCGCGGTGTTTACGAGCGGAGTGACGCCAAGGTGCGAAGACAGGAAGGGATGGAACTGGTAAAAGGATTTATCGGGGAACCCTTTGATACAAAGGTGGAGATCTGCGAGAACGGCGTGAAGTATCTGGTGGATGTGGAAGACGGACAGAAGACCGGATTTTTCCTGGACCAGAAGTACAACAGACTGGCCATCCAGAGATTATGCAGGGATGCAGAGGTGCTGGATTGTTTCACGCATACAGGGTCCTTTGCACTGAATGCAGGGATTGCAGGGGCAAAGAGCGTGCTGGGCGTGGATGCATCAGAACTGGCTGTTGAGCAGGCAAGGGAAAATGCTGCGCTGAACGGGCTGTCAGAGACTGTAACATTTATGTGTGAGGATGTGTTTGAGCTGCTTCCCAGGCTGGAGGAGCAGGGGAAGAAGTTCGATGTGGTAATACTGGACCCGCCGGCGTTTACCAAATCGCGGAATTCTGTAAAGAACGCTGTGAAGGGGTATCGGGAGATCAATCTGCGGGCTATGAAGCTTGTGAAGGACGGGGGATTTTTGGCTACCTGTTCCTGTTCGCATTTTATGTCCTATGAGATGTTTACACAGACCATCGGGCAGGCGGCAAGAAATGTGCACAAAAGACTGCGGCAGGTGGAGTACCGGACACAGGCAGCGGATCATCCGATTCTTTGGGCCGCGGAGGAGTCTTATTATTTGAAATTCTATATTTTTCAGGTGTGTGAGGGATAAAAAGAAACGGACAGCAGACTATGCAGAGGGCCAGTCAGATATGGCTGGCCTGTTGGTACCGGCGCGGAGGGGCGCAGCGTGTATTAGTGGGGATTTGCTTTTGCGGTAAAGCTGTCATTTTTGATCTTTTGCTCAAAATCCGCTATGGATTCTGCTCTGGCTGCATATATAAGCCAGGTATTTAAAATGGCTGTATTTTTCTGTTCCATAATTACTTTTCGTAATTGTTCAGATACGCTGCCCAGGGAAAGCAGCAGTTCCAAAACGGCATCAGCTTTTCCTTCTGTCCTTTTTGCCTCCATCTCGTCTTTCATCAATTCTTCCAGTGCTTCACACATTGTTTTCACCTCCTTGAATTTTTCCTGATTGGCACGGACAATTAAATTCATTACCGATTTATACAGGATATTTCCTTTATGCTTTCCGTATTGCTCAAGTAAATGCTTTACGGTTTCGATTTCTTCCAGTTCATCAGTCAGGCTTTTCAGCCACAGGTTCTGGGTTTCTGACAGTTCTTTTGTCAAGATGAGCTGCATGGGTATTTTATCGCCCCTTTTCCTTTTTGATGATCAATACATCAATTTCCTTTGGCTTGGTTCCAAGCTGATGTTCATTCTCAAAAAGCAGAGTATTCGCTTCAGTCTCCAGTTCAATTTGTATCCCGGCATAAAAGGCCGGATGCCACTGCAGTACATGTGGTCTCTGTTCTTCCATGTAAAACCTCCTTTTTATTTAATTGTCACTTGCAGGAGGTTTTACACTCTTCCGAAAACCCCTGCTGATAAAGGTGATAAAAGCACGAATTTTCCGAAGGGACAGGCCGGATGGCAGTGGCCTGCTGTTATGAAATGTTCTAAGATATTCTGAATCCTGGGATGGATCCAAAATTAGATATATTTTTAGAAAATATGCTTTTTTCTATTTTAACACACTATCTGTCCTGCCGCAATAAAATTATAGTCCTATAAATCATTCTGTCCGGGGAGAGTTTATTCCCCGGGCTGATCATGGGAAGGAGCGGCTGCAGGATACGGATAACATGGGAGTGAAAGGTTTTTGATAAAAATTGTCAAAAAGCGTTGACAAGGGGAGAATTCCGTGATAATGTTTAAATTGCTTATATGACTGACGGAAGTGGAATGAACCACAGGGAGTATAAGTGTTGGAAGCCGACCGTCTGGGCAAGTATGTTCAGAGTGTGGGCTTTTTTTGTTGTTATGAAAAGTTGTCGGTTGGTCGGCAGCAGTTTATTATGGTCAAAATGAGAAGGAGAAGGAATTCATGAAAATGTTATCACTTGAAAATGAATTGAGAGAAAATGCGTACCCGGGCAGGGGAATTGTTATTGGTAAGTCTGAGGATGGAACAAAGGCAGTTACTGCATATTTTATCATGGGCAGAAGTGAGAACAGCAGAAACCGTGTGTTCGTTGAAGAGGGAGAGGGTATCCGCACCCAGGCATTTGACCCGTCTAAGCTGACTGATCCCAGCCTGATTATATATGCACCGGTACGTGTGATCGGAAATAAGACGATCGTCACCAACGGTGACCAGACAGACACTGTCTATGAAGGTATGGAAAAGGGAATCTCCTTTGAGCAGTCCCTGAGAACTCGTGAATTTGAGCCGGACGGCCCTAATTATACACCGAGAATCTCCGGTATCATGCAGGTGGAGAACGGCACATACCACTATGCCATGTCTATTTTAAAGAGCAATAACGGCAATCCTGAGAGCTGCTGCCGTTATACATTTACCTATGAAAACCCGGTTAACGGAGAGGGACATTTCATTCATACTTATATGCATGACGGCAATCCGCTGCCGAGTTTTGAGGGAGAACCGAAGCTGGTGGGAGTTCCCAATGATATCGATGCATTCACAAAAGATGTGTGGGAGAGCCTGAATGAGGACAATAAAGTATCTCTGTTTGTACGTTATATAGATATCGCAACCGGTGAGTATGAAACCAGGATCGTGAATAAAAATAAATAATAGAAAAGCATAAAGGAGAATCGGAATATGAAAGAATTAGCGTTAAAGTACGGATGTAATCCGAACCAGAAACCTTCCAGAATCTATGTGGCTGACGGCAGCGAGCTTCCTATCGAAGTTTTAAGCGGCAAGCCGGGATATATTAATTTCCTGGATGCTTTTAATGGCTGGCAGTTGGTGAAAGAGCTGAAAAAAGCCACAGGGCTTCCGGCAGCAACTTCCTTTAAACATGTGTCTCCGGCAGGCGCGGCAGTGGGACTTCCTATGACAGATGTGCTGAAAAAAATCTACTGGGTAGACGATATGGGCGAGTTATCACCGCTGGCATGTGCCTATGCGAGAGCAAGGGGCGCTGACAGAATGTCCTCCTTCGGAGATTTTATCTCCCTGTCTGATGTGTGTGATAAAGACACAGCAATGCTGATCAAGAGAGAGGTTTCCGACGGTGTTATCGCTCCCGGATATACCGATGAGGCACTGGAAATCCTGAAACAGAAAAAGAACGGCAACTACAATGTGATCAAGATCGACCCGGATTACCAGCCGGCTCCGCTGGAGCATAAAGAGGTATTCGGCATCACATTTGAGCAGGGAAGACAGGAGCTTTCCATTGATGATGAGCTGCTTTCCAATGTTGTGACAGAGAATAAAGAGATTCCTGCAAATGCGCTGATGGACCTGAAGATTTCTCTGATCACACTGAAATATACACAGTCAAATTCCGTCTGTTTCGTAAAAGACGGACAGGCGATCGGTATCGGCGCAGGCCAGCAGTCACGTGTACACTGTACCCGTCTGGCAGGCCAGAAGGCTGATAACTGGTGGCTGAGACAGTGCCCGAAGGTACTGGATCTGCCGTTTATCGACGGTATCCGCCGTGCTGACAGAGACAATGCCATTGATGTTTACATCGGTGAGGAATATATGGATGTTCTGGCTGACGGAGCATGGGAAAAGATCTTCAAAGAGAAACCGGAAGTGTTTACACGTGAGGAAAAACGCGCATGGCTGGACAAGCTGACAGATGTCACATTAGGTTCTGATGCCTTCTTCCCGTTCTCAGACAATATCGAGCGCGCTTACAAGAGCGGCGTAAAATACATCGCAGAGCCGGGCGGCTCCGTACGCGATGACGCAGTCATTGAGTGCTGCAATAAGTACAATATGGCGATGGCATTTACAGGCATTCGTCTGTTCCATCACTAATTGATTTCGCCTCCGCTTTGGGGCAGAGATAAGACCGGAATTTCCGGTTTTATCCCTGCCTCTTTTTTTATTATGGAAGAAATCGGAATAAAAAAATTCAAAGAAATTTGAAGGAAAAAGACATGAATTTCACTTGTGATATATACGTTTCTGACTTATAATGAAGTCACATAATGTACATTCATAAGAGGAGGAAAACAAGAGATGGAAGGCATGATGAAAGTAGCAATAATGACGGATATCCAGAAGATGGATTTTGAAGAAAGACCCATCCCCCAGCCAAAGGACGACGAGGTTTTGGTAAAGCTGGATTATGTGGGAATCTGCGGTTCTGACCTGCACTATTATGAGACAGGGGCAATCGGGGATTACGTGGTAAAACCGCCTTTCGTACTGGGCCATGAGCCGGGCGGAGTTGTAGTGGAAGTCGGTAAGGATGTTAAGCATCTGCAGGTTGGTGACCGTGTGGCACTGGAGCCGGGAAAAACCTGCGGACAGTGTGAATTCTGCAAGGAAGGCAAGTATAATCTCTGCCCGGACGTGGTATTCTTTGCAACTCCGCCGGTTGACGGTGTGTTCCAGGAATACGTTGCCCATGAGGCAAATCTCTGCTTCAAGCTGCCGGACAATGTCAGCACTCTGGAGGGCGCTCTGATCGAGCCTCTGGCAGTCGGATTCCATGCTGCGATCCAGGGAGATGCTCATCTGGGACAGAAGGCTGTTGTCATGGGCGCAGGCTGTATCGGTCTGGTCTCCATGATGGCTTTAAAGGCCAGAGGTGTCAGCGAAGTTTATGTTGTGGACGTGATGGATAAACGTCTGGAAAAAGCCATGGAGCTGGGTGCCACAGGCGTCATCAACGGTGCAAAAGAGGATGTTGTGGCTAAGGTCAAAGAGCTGACCGGCGGCAGAGGAACCGATGTGGTGATCGAGACTGCAGGCGCGGAAGTGACCTCCAGACAGGCGATCCTTATGGCAAGAAAAGGCTCTACCATTGTGTTCGTGGGATACAGCAGGACAGGGGAAGTGACCCTGCCTATGAGCATTGCCCTTGATAAGGAGCTGACCTTTAAGACCGTATTCCGCTATCGTCATATCTATCCTATGGCAATCCAGGCAGTTGCGGACGGCAAGATCAATCTGAAAGGTATTGTGACAGATGAATTCCCGCTGGATGAAGCGGACAAGGCTATGGAGTTCTCTATGAACAACAAGGCGGATATTGTGAAAGCAGTTATTAAGATTCATGAATAATTAATTAGATAGAAGAGGAGAGCCTCACTGGCAGCGAAATGCCGGTGAGGCTTTTTTTGTGCCGGGAAATCAGGGAGGCGGGACAGAAAAAAGAGGGATTTTATCAGTAAATTGAAAGAAATCATATGAAACTCATGAAACAAAAGTAAAACAAATGAAACAATATTGACATTTTACATGGCTGTTTCTATAATAAGTCTCATAAAGTTGGTTGAAAAGCACAAGGGAAGGGTAGAAAATACTGGAAAATATTGTAAAGTGCACAAAAGAGAGGTGATGTAAATGGGGCAACCATAAGAGATGTGGCGAAAAGAGCAGGAGTATCACCGGCCACTGTTTCAAGATATTTTCACGGGAAGAACATTGTGACAACAGAGGCGGCAAAGCGGATTGAGGAGGCTGTCCGGGAGCTTGCATATACACCTGTGTATAAACAGAAAAACCCCGGTGTCATAGCTGTTCTGATTCCGAACCTGAAGCTGGCGTATTTCAGCGAGGTGCTGAGAGAGCTGCTGGAGGCCGTGCCGAGATACGGATACAGGATGGTATTTATCCCTGTTACGGAACAGGGGGAGGCATACAAACAATTTTTTAAAGAGCTGGATATTACGGGAGTTATCTATCTGGAGGAAAATGCAGACCAGGATATGCTGAATTATATAGCAGCCAAGAATATCAAGACAGTCATGTTCGGTGCGATCAGTGCTGACAAGAGATGTAAGATGATCCATATCAATGATTTGGCAGCCGCCCATGAGGGAGCCAGATATCTGCTTAACCTGCAGCACGAACAGATTTTGATCTTATCCGATTATCCGAAAAGCATCAGTTCCGGATTTCAGCGTATTACAGGATGCAAAAGAGCTTTTGAGGAATTCGGTCTGGAGTTTGATGAGAATAAGGTGAAATATGGTGAGCTGACATATGACAGCGGTTACCGGATGACTGCACAGGCCATCAGAGAAGGGATCACTTTTACGGCTGCCTTTGCTTTCAGCGATGAAGCAGCCCTGGGTGTGATCAGTGCGCTGTCTGAGGTGGGACTGAAAGTTCCGGAGGACGTATCTGTGATGGGATTTGACGGAATCAGCTTATCCAGACAGGTGACACCGAAACTGACTACCATCAGCCAGCCTATTAAAAAAATGATAGAACAGACACTGGATACATTCCAGAATCAGAAAAAGGAAGAAAATATAGAGATCACACTGCCCTATCGGCTGGAACAGGGAGAAACCTGTGTTGTCAACCAGAAAAGTAAAGCAATATCAAAGGAAACTGTAAACAGGAAATAAAAATACGGAAAGATGAAAGGTATGGAGGTACAAAATGAAAAAAGGAATGTGTATGATGCTGACACTCTTAATGGCAGGTTCTCTGGCAGCCTGCGGAAACTCCCAGGCAGATGCAGGTAAAGACGAAGCAAAAAAGGATAACAGCTCAGAGAAGACAAAAATCTCATTTGCACTCTGGGATGAAGTGCAGAAACCGGTGTTTGATGAGATCGTAGAGAAATTCGAGACAGAAAATCCTGATATTGATGTGGAACTGCAGCTGACGCCGTGGTCACAGTATTGGACAAAGCTGGATGCAGCCATGGGCTCCGACAGTGCAGCAGATGTTTTCTGGATGAATACATATCTTCCCAAATACGCAGAGGCCGGTGTTCTGGAACCCCTGGACGAATACATTGAGAAGGATAAGGTAAATATGGATGACTATGTAAGTGTTGTAAAAGATGCTTACAATTACAATGATGTGCAATACTGTATGCCGAAGGGAATGGACACTGTACAGGTCTTCTACAACAAAGGTATTTTTGAAAAATACGGTGTGGAGGAACCACAGGCAGGGTGGACCTGGGAGGATATGAAGAATCTGGCAGGACAGTTAAAAGCTAAGATTGAAGAAGCAGGCTCCGATGAATACCCGATTTTGATGGAACTGGATCCACAGCCGTCTTTCTTTAATTTTATCAACCAGTCAGGCGGTTATGTTTTGAGCGATGATATGAAGAAAGCAGGTTTTGACCAGGAGGGAACCGTAAAAGCATATACAGATATGGTATCACTGATGGATGAAGGCCTGATGCCGGGAAGTGAAGTGCTCTCCGATACGAAGGGAACAGATCTGTTCCTGTCCCAGAAGGGGGCCATCCTTTTCATGGGCTCCTGGAAAACAGCAGTCATTGACGAAGCAAGCTTTGCAGAGCAGGTGGGAACCATTGCCATGCCCGCAAAGGAAAGCGGAAATCAGAGTGTCATCGGCGGCCTTGGATATGCAGTCAATTCCAGCAGCAAAGATAAAGATGCAGCGTGGAAACTGGTGAAATATCTGGCAGGAGAAGAGTCCAATAAGATGCAGGCAGAGGCGAAGATTGATGTCCCTGCACTGATCAGCGCACAGCAGTATTACAAAGCAGAGCATGTAGATGTAAATGTGATTTTCGATGTGGCTGAGACAGGATTCCCCTTCCCGACATCATCCAGCGTGGCAGAATGGCTTCCCACTGTAAATGAAATCTCAGCAAAGATTTTTGCAAAGGAACTGACTCCGGAAGAGGGATGTAAACAGATGCAGGAAGCAACACAGAGCGCATTGGACAGTGAATCATAAAACGGGATGGAAGTGCTGCACAGGACGAATCCGCAGCACTTCCGTTTTTAAAACGACAGGAGAGGGTGTTTGATGAAAAGACAGAAAAAGGGTTCTCTGAGGCGCCGGGAGATAATAACAGGATACCTGATGATCGCGCCGCTGATGGCAGGGGTGATCGTGTTTTTTATCGGGGCGTTTTTTCAGAACGTTTATTACAGCTTTACAAACAAGTCCAGTTTCGGAATACCTAAGTTTGTGGGCATGGAGAATTATGTGAAGCTATTCCAGGATGACGCATTTTATCAGGCGTTTATCAATACCATCCTGTATGTGGTCATCTGCGTGCCGCTGGTGGTGATACTGGCTGTGTTATTGGCTGTTCTGCTCAATTCCAAGGTAAAGGGAATCGGAGCCTTCCGGGTCTGTATCTTCCTGCCGGCCGTAACGCTGCCGGCTGCGATCGGACTCTTATGGAAGTGGCTGATGAATTATAAATTCGGTATTTTCAATGAGATATTGGGAAAATTCGGCGTGGAGCCGGTGGCCTGGCTGTCGGATTCCCGGATCGTGTTGTTTTCTATTTCCATAGTATTTATCTGGGCCAGCGTGGCATATCAGGTGATCGTGCTGCTGGCCGGACTGCAGGGGATTCCGGTATGCTACAGGGAAGCCGCTGAAATTGACGGGGCAAATGGAGTGCAGAGGTTTTTTAAGATCACACTGCCGCTGCTGTCCCCATCCATTTTCTTTGTGTGCGTCACAACAGTCATAAATGTTTTTCAGATCTTTGATTTTATCTATCTGATGATCCCCCAGGGAAGCAGCGGAACGGAGGCATCCAGGTCTCTGGTCACTTATTTCTTTGAGCAGTCCTTTGTAAAGTTCCATAAGGGCTATGGGGCGGCGATCAGCCTGATGCTGTTTCTCCTGATTCTGGCAATTACTGCGGTGCAGATGATATGCCAGAAAAAACTGGTATTTTATGATGATTGATGCGCAGCAGGACGCGGAAAGGAGAATGGAATGATGAAAAAAAGAAAATGGCCGGTGTATCTGCTGCTTATCCTGTGTGCGGTTGTGACGGTGGGTCCGTTTCTATGGATGATCTTGACTTCCTTTAAGTCATACGAGGAGAGCATTCAGATACCGCCTACGATTTTTCCGGAAGTTTTTACCGTGGGAAGTTACCGGGAAGTGGTAGATAAATTTCCGTTTTTTGATTTTTATGTGAATACGTTTTTAGTTCTTTTATTTACCATAGGGATAGAGCTGCTGATCTGCTCCATGGCCGCCTATGCGTTTGCCAGGCTGCATTTTCCGGGCAGGGATGTGATCTTTATCGTGCTTTTGGCGCTCTTAATGGTTCCGGGACAGATATTTCTGGTGCCCAATTATGACATTATGGTGAAGCTGCATCTGGCCGACACCGTGACGGCCCTGTGGCTTCCGAAGATATTCAGCGCATTCGGAACATTTATGCTGAGGGAATTTTTTAAAGGGCTTCCCAGGAGCCTGGATGAGGCGGCTATGCTGGACGGCTGCGGATTTTTCCAGATTTATTACAGAATCTTACTGCCGCTTTTAAAACCTGCGCTGTCATCTCTGGCAATACTGACTGCAATCTCCACATTCAAGGATTTGATGTGGCCGCTGATCGTGAATAACTCTATGGATAAGATGACTTTGTCAGCCGGGCTGGCTATGTTGATCGGGGAACATACAACTTATTATCCTCAGGTCATGGCAGGCGGTATTATCGCCATACTGCCCATGATCATAATTTTCTTCCTCTTCCAGAAACAGTTTGTGGAGGGGATTGCCACAACAGGCGTAAAACAGTAAAGGAGGCAATGAAATGATAGATATCTTGGCAGTCTGCGCACATCCGGATGACCTGGAGGTCTGCGCAGCGGGTATCTTTGCAAAGGCAAAGAAAGAGGGACTGAAAACAGGTCTTGTGATTTTTACAAGAGGAGAATCAGGAGGTTATGCACAGAAGTGCGTGAGAGAAGAGGAGGCGGAAAAAGCCGCCGCCATACTGCAGCTTGACTATTTTGCCATGCTGGATTTTCCGGATGCCGGCATGTATTTTTCTAAGGAAGCAGTGGACGCTCTGATACCGCATCTGCGGAAATGCTCACCGCGGTTTGTTCTCACACTTTTAGAGGAGGATTACCATCCCGACCACACAGCCGTGTCAAAAATAACAAAGGCAGCCTGCTTTACAGCGGGACTGAAAAAATATGCGGATGACGATACGGACTGGCATTATGATGCCCTTCTCTTTTTCGGGGCGGACAACAGGACCAACCGGCGCAGGCCTGATATCTATGTGGATATTACGGATGTCATAGAGATAAAGAAACGTGCCTGTACGGCACACAGCTCCCAGGATGTGCTGCCTTATGCTATGAGCCTTGCCAGGGAATACGGGAGAGATGCAAAGACAGAGTATGCGGAGGGCCTGTTTTTAGGGCACAGTATTACAGTGGACAGTCTCTCAAATCTTATGAGAAAAAAATCTGGAGAATAGGCAGACGCTTCGGGGAGGTGTTCAGAGTGCAAATTGATTTTTACCAAAAGGTCCGGGAGGCAGAAGCAGAGATAAAAAGCTTTTACATCCATCTCCACAGACATCCGGAACTCTCGGGACAGGAATATAAAACACAGGAATGGATTCTCAGACAACTGAAAAAATGGAAGGTAGAGTGCAGGCCCTGTGCAGATACAGGAGTATACGCAGTCATCAAAAGCGGGAGGCCCGGGCATACCATTGCCCTCCGCGCGGATATGGATGCTCTGCCGGTGACGGAACAGACAGGTCTTGCCTGGCAGTCTGAGAATCCTGGGGTCATGCATGCCTGCGGGCACGATGTCCATATGGCTGTACTTCTTGGGTGTATCAGGCTTCTGCAGGAGTGCAGGGAGTGTCTGCACGGCAATGTGGTCTTTTTATTCCAGCCCTCCGAGGAACAGCAGGGAGGTGCCCGGCGTATGATCGAAGAGGGAGTCATGGATGAGCCAAAGCCGGAATTTACAGCTGCGTTTCATGTCTGGCCGCAGAGAGCAGGCAGCATAACCTGTATGCCGGGACCTGTTATGGCACAGCCCGATGCGTTCGGCATTGAGATAAAAGGAAAGGGAGGCCACGGGGCATCTCCCCATCTCTGCAGAAATCCCATTCCCGCCATGGCTGCACTGGTAAATGCCATTGGTAATATTACAGCCGATACGGTATCTGCCCAGGAGGCAGCAGTGGTGAACATCTGCCGGATACAATGCGGAGAGAAATATAATGTTGTAGCAGAGACCGGATATCTGGAAGGCACCATCAGGACCTATGACCCGGATGTGAGGGAGAAAATCATACACCGCCTGGAAAGACTGACAAAATCCATAGCAGAAGCCTGGGAAATGGAAGGGACGTACCATATGAGTTCCGGTTATCCTGCAACGGTCAATGACAAAACAGCAGCACACTGGGCGGCCCGCGTGCTCAGGGAGAAGCTGCAGGAGGCGGAGATCCTCACAGAGGGAGAACCGGCTATGCTGGGAGAGGATTTTTCATATTTCGGCGCCCAGTGCCCGTCCCTGTTTCTGCGGCTGGGCTGCTGGCGAAAAGAAGAGGCAAAGCAGTATCCGCTTCACAGCAGTTGTTTTGAGATTGATGAATCCATATTGGCGGAAGGCACGGCTGCATTCTGTGTTCTGGCATCCGAATTTGCAGAAAAGGGGTTTGAGACAGATGAAAACCATTGAGATGATATACAGAGTTACATGCAGATACTGCAGACAGGCTTTTGGGCTGATGGAGGAACTGCGAAGGAGTAATGAAAAATATGAAAAGATCGAGATACGCTTTCTGGATACAGAGCGGGACAGAGAACTGCCTGCAGGCAGGAAATTCACTTATGTACCCTGCTTTTATATAGATGGCGAAATGGTTATGGAAGGGGTACCGACAAAGGAGAAAATAGAGGCGGTCTTCATACAGGCGCTTCAGGATACAGAAAGCAGAGAAAGAAGGGACAGAACCTGCAATAAACTGCTGAGAGAGGAAATCATGCTGGCTCTTGGATGTACGGAGCCGGGAACCATTGCCTATGCGGCGGCCTGTGCCAAAGAGATTCTGGGTGACATTCCGGAATATATGGAGATATGGGTCAGCGGCAATATATTAAAAAATGTAAAAAGTGTGATTATACCCAACACCGGAAACCTGAAGGGGGTAGCAGAAGCTGCCTTCTGTGGAATCGTGGGGGGAAATCCAAAACGCAAACTGGAGGTACTGAACACACTAACCGCCAATGACGCAGACACAGTGAGAAAGCTGGTGCGGGAGGAGAGTACATACAGTATCCATCTGGCAGAGGTGGAGGAACCTCTGTATGTGCGTATTGATCTGCGAAAAGGGGAACATACCGCTTTGGTGGAGATCCAGAAAAGCCATATCCATATAACAAAAGTACAGAAAGACGGCAGAGATATCACAAAGCAGTATCAGCGCCGGGAGTGCGTTGGCAGCACACAGACAAATGAGGATGATCTGAAATTAAAAGATATATATGAGTTTGCAGGTGAGACCAGTACAGCAGAATTAAAGGATATTCTGGATATGCAGATCGCCTGCAACCGGAAAATAGCGGAAGAAGGAATGAAAAACGATTATGGGGCAAAGGTGGGGAAAAATCTTCTGCGTTTATACAAAGAGGAAGACGCTGCAGTGCTGGCAGCTTATGCGGCAGCCGGAAGTGATGCCAGAATGGGCGGAAGCGTTCTGCCTGTAGTGGCAAACTGCGGAAGCGGAAACCAGGGAATCACCATTGCGGTCCCCATATCTATCTATGCGGAAAAAAAGGATAAGAGCCGGGAAGCATTGCACCGTGCAATGATCTTTGCAAATCTTATTTCTATTTATATAAAACGTGGAATCGGGAAGCTCTCTGCTTACTGCGGGGCAGTCAATGCCGGATGTGCCGCAGTCTGCGGCATCGCATATCTGGATCAGGCGCCGCTTGCTGTGATGGAGGATATTATCACAAATACACTGGCTACCATATCAGGCATGCTCTGTGATGGCGCAAAGCCCTCCTGTGCCGCAAAAATCGCCATGTCTGTGGAAACAGGCCTTCTGGCCTATGAGATGGCGAAAAACCAGTGCCGCTTTATGGAGGGAGAGGGTATTGTGGGTAAAAATGCAGACGAGACCATTGAGGCAGTGGGCAGAATCGGAAAAGACGGCATGAGAGAGACGGACAGCAAGATTTTGGAAATTATGATGGGAAACTGAAGGAGGAAGGCTTATGAAGTTAACAGTCATTGGCGGATGCGGTTCACGCAGTCTGATGCTGGCAAAATGTCTGGCACAACAGGCGGAAAGCCTTGGCATAACAGAGGTTGTTTTTATGGATACGGATCAAGAGCGGGTCAGGGTTTTCGGCTCAATGGTAAAGGAGGTCTTTGCCAGGACAGCGCCTTCCGTACATTATGTGTGCACAACAGATGAAAAGGAGGCTGTGTGGGAGGCGGATTTTATCATCACCACCATCCGCGCGGGAAAAGAGGAAAGCCGTATCATAGATGAGCGGGTAGCGCTGAAGCATGGAGTGATAGGACAGGAGACAACCGGGGTAGGCGGGTTTGCCATGGCCCTTCGCTCCATTCCCACCCTGCTGCACTATTGTGAACTGATCCGCAGATATGCTGCCCCTAATGTGATGGTATTTAACTTTACCAATCCTGCAGGGCTTGTGACACAGGCTTTAAGAGACCAGGGATATTCCTTTGTGTATGGAATCTGCGATGCTCCCTCCGGGTTTATGCGGCAGGTGGCCGGGCTTTACAAGGCCGAGGCTTCGGATTTTCAGGTGCATCTCATAGGTCTGAACCATTTATCTTATTTTACCAGTGTAAAAAAAGAGAACAGGGAGATGCTCCCGGAGATATTAAAGGATCCCAGGCTCTATGAGCAGACGGACATGCGGTATTTTGAACCGAAGCTGGCACAGCACATGGGATGCATGCTCAATGAATATCTCTATTATTTCTATTACAGGGAAAAGGCACTGCAGAATATACAGAAGACCGGCGAGACCAGGGGCGAAAGGATCAAGAGGATCAATGACTGTATGCTGCAGGAGCTGGGCCGGTATGATGCCGGAAAAGATTTTGACAAAATGCTGGAAATATACCGTGATCATACATATATGAGAGAGAGCAATTATATGCAGGGCGAGACATCTGTGGCGAGGGATGATGCCTGTATTCCGAAATTTGATCTGAGTACAAAAGATGAAGGCGGATATGCAGGGGTAGCCTTGGCACTTATGCGGGCTAAAATCACAGGGAAAGAGGGAGAGATGATTCTCTGTATGCCCAACCAGGGAACTGTGGACTGGTTAAAGGATACGGATGTGATTGAAGTATCCTGTCATATTTCAAAAGCAGGGGCAGTGCCGAAACCCGGGCCGTATACTCTGCCCCAAAGCGCAAAGCAGCTCATCTGTGCAGTCAAGTATTATGAGAGAACAGCTGCCCAGGCCATAGTGGAACGCAATGCAAAGAAGGCCATAGATGCCCTTATGGTGAACCCTCTGGTGAATTCCTATTCCCTGGCAGAGGAACTGCTCAGGGAGTATCTGGAGATTTATGAGGAGTATACAGGAGGATGGAAGGTATGAACAGTGTAGGGGGATTTGGAATCGCCAATGTGGATATTATTTTCGGAAACGCCCGCAGAATGCCAAAGCTTGGTGAGGAGGTATACAGCGAGAGCTGTTCCAAACAGCTCGGAGGCGGAGCGGTGGCAACTCTTATCCAGTTGTCCAGGCTTGGCGTACCTGTAAAGCTGGCAACCTATATTGGAGAAGGGCCGCTGAGCAGATATCTGGTAAAAGAACTGGAGAAAGATAAGATCGAATACACCAATATGCTCTCCACGGATGAGGAGGACCCGGTTACCCTGAGCTGTGTGGTATCCTGTATGCAGGATCGGGGGATTGTCTCCTATAAGCCGGAGGAAGCGGCGTTTGCAGTGGAGAAAAAGAAAATATATGAGTTTTACGAAGGATGCCGGATCGCATTCCTTTCTCTTGAGCAGAAGGATCTGTGCAGGCCTCTGAAAGAGGCCGGATGTACTATTGTCCTGGATTCCGCGTGGAGTGACATGCTGAGCCTGGAGTGGTATTATGATGCTTTTCCGTATGTGGATTATTTTATACCGAACTCCATGGAAGCCATGAAAATAACCGGGGCGGATACACCGGTACAGGCATTGGAAAGGCTGTCCGAGCATTTGAAAAATCCTATTGTAAAAAACGGAAACGCGGGCTGCCTGTATAAGGAAAACAAAGAACTCCATATCATAGAGCCGCTCCCGGTGAGACATGTGGATTCCACCGGGGCAGGGGATGCTTTTGCAGCCGGCTTCATGTATGGGCTGTATTACGGATATGACCTGGGGGATTGTATCCGTTTTGGAAATATCACGGGAGGAAATGCCGTGACAGAGATGGGGTGTCTGTCCGCGGAGATGGACGAGGAGAAGCTGCTGAAATATTTTTATGAGATATACGGCAGAGAAAAGAAGATCAGCTGAGAAAACTGCGGACAGGTATTTGGCCGGTTCTGTATCGTTTATGGTACAGAGCCGGCATTTTTTGCAAACAGGGCGTGGAGGACTGGAATATGTGGACAGTACATGCGTTGTGTGCTATCCTTTGAAAGGACTTAATTTTACATAAAAGGATGGGATAAAATATGAAAAAGGATTCAGCGGGAACTGTCCAGACCAGGGATGCTTTCCGTTCAAAATTTGGTTTTATTGTGGCATGTGTAGGTTCCGCGGTGGGGATGGGAAATATATGGATGTTTCCCTACCGGACCGGGCAGTACGGCGGTGCGGCTTTCCTGATTCCCTATTTCATTTTCGTGGCGATTCTCGGTTTCTCCGGTGTGGTGGGGGAGATGGCCTTTGGGCGCGCCATGGGGACCGGGCCTTTGGGGGCTTTTGGGAAAGTGATGGAGATGCGCGGATGGAAGGGCGGGAGGCTGATCGGCATGATCCCGGTCCTTGGCTCACTGGCCATCGGCATCGGTTACTCTGTGGTGGTTGGCTGGTTTCTTCGGTTTCTGTGGGGATCACTTTCAGGGAGTATGTTCCATGCCGCGGATGTCTCCGCTTATTTTGGGGAGATAGCAGGTGACTTTGGAAGCGTGGGATGGCATATGGCCGGACTGGCTGTGACATTCCTTATTATGGCTCTTGGCGTCTCCAAGGGAATCGAGAAAATGAACAAGATCATGATGCCGCTGTTCTTTGTATTCTTTTTGTTTCTCATGGTGCGTGTGCTGACACTGGGAAATGCGGGGGAAGGGTACAGGTATCTCTTTGTGCCGAAATGGGAATACCTGGCGCAGCCGAAAACATGGGTGTTTGCCCTTGGGCAGGCATTCTTTTCCTTATCTTTGGCAGGTTCCGGCACTCTGGTATACGGCAGCTACCTGTCAAAGGATGTGGATGTGGTGGGGAGCGCCAGAAATGTGGCATTTTTTGACACCTGCGCGGCAATCCTTGCAGGACTGGTGGTGATTCCCGCGGTCTTTGCCTTTGGGCTTGATGTATCCGCAGGACCGCCGCTCATGTTTATTACATTGCCGGAGGTGTTCCGGCAGATGCCGTTTGGAAAGGTATTCGCAGTGGTATTTTTTGTGGCTGTGTTGTTTGCGGCTGTGACTTCCCTGATGAATCTGTTTGAAACGCCTATCGAAGCGCTTCAGGCACAGTTTGGGCTTTCCAGGAAGATGGCGGTTGTCATTACTGCGTTTGCAGCGGCAGCCGTGGGTGTTTTTATTGAAAGCGCTGATATGGTCAGTGTCTGGATGGATGTGGTGTCCATCTATATCATTCCTTTGGGAGCGCTTTTGGCGGCGGTGATGTTTTTCTGGGTCGCACCCAGGGGATTTGCCAGGGAGCAGGTGCAGATGGGACGGGCCGGAAAGCTGGGAAAATGGTTTGAGCCTGCCACGAAATATCTCTTTGTGGGACTGACTTTTGTTGTATATATTTTAGGAATTTTTTACGGTGGCATCGGTTGATTTATGAATTTTGCAGGTTGAAGTGAAAAAGGGAATTTGTTATACTTAGTGGGACGAAAAAGGGAAACACTATAAGAAAAATTGACAGGAGAGGTAAAGGATGAGTATAAGAATCGGAATTTTAGGCTATGGTAATCTGGGACGCGGAGTGGAATGCGCAGTGAAGCAGAACCCGGATATGGAACTGGCTGCTGTTTTTACACGCCGTAATCCTGCAGATGTCCATATCATGACAGAGACTGCAAAAGTTTATCATGTGGATGAAGCTGTGAAGATGAAGGACGAGATCGACGTTCTGATCCTGTGCGGCGGAAGCGCGACGGATTTACCGAAGCAGACACCTGAGTTTGCACAGTATTTCAACGTGGTGGACAGCTTTGATACTCATGCAAAAATACCGGAGCATTTTGCGGATGTGGACGCAGCGGCAAAGAAGAGCGGGAAGATCGGCCTGATCTCTGTTGGCTGGGACCCGGGAATGTTCTCTTTGAACCGTCTGTATGCCAATGCCATTCTGCCGGAGGGAACGGATTACACGTTCTGGGGAAAAGGCGTCAGCCAGGGACATTCCGATGCAGTCAGAAGGATTGAGGGCGTTGTGGATGCAAGACAGTATACCATTCCTGTGGAAAAAGCGCTTACAGCAGTCAGAAACGGAGAGAACCCCACACTCACAACAGGTGAAAAGCATACCCGTGAGGTGTTCGTAGTTGCAGAAGAGGGCGCAGATAGAGAGAAGATTGAAAAAGAGATCAAGACCATGCCGAATTACTTTGACGAGTATGAGACAACCGTGCATTTTATCAGCGAAGAGCAGATGAAGGCAGAGCATGCAGGTCTTCCCCACGGTGGATTTGTGATCCGTACAGGAAAGACGGGATGGGAGAAGGAGCACAGTCATGTGATCGAATACAGCCTGAAGCTGGATTCCAACCCGGAGTTCACATCCTCTGTTATTGTGGCTTACGCAAGGGCGGCATACCGTCTGAACAGGGAAGGACAGAGCGGATGCAGGACCGTCTTCGATATTGCACCGGCTTATTTAACTGTAAAATCTCCGGAGGAACTTCGGAAACACATGCTGTAAGGTCAGCAGATGAGGAAAAATGAAAGCGAATATTGATATAAAAAAAGAAGCTAAACGGGTAGTGTTTGGCCTTGCCGGAGCTATCATTATGGCTGTTAATATCAAGACATTTGTCAGAGCGGGAGGATTGTATCCGGGTGGTTTCAACGGGGTGACTTTGTTGATCCAGACTGTTTTTCAACGGTTTCTGGGAATTGCACTGCCGTTTACTCTGGTCAATCTGTTATTGAACGCTGTACCGACAATTGTATGTTTCAAAGCGATCGGTAAGAAATTCACTGTAAGTTCTGCGATGATCATAGTATTGACCAGTATTCTTACCGATATCATCCCCTCCCAGCCGATCACACAGGACATTCTTTTGATCGCTGTATTCGGCGGGCTTTTAAATGGTTTTGCGGTGAGCCTTTGTTTAATGGGCGGAACCAGCGGCGGTGGTACTGATTTTATTGCTATTTATTTCGCGGAAAAGAAAAATAAGGATGTCTGGAATTTCATTTTACTCGGTAATGGATGTGTGCTGGTGATCGCGGGTATTCTGTTTGGATGGGATAAGGCACTTTATTCTATTATTTTCCAGTTTACATCCACACAGATCATTCATATGCTGCATACGGCGTATAAGAAGGAGACGCTGTTTATTGTTACGGATTGTCCGGATGCAGTGTACCAGGAGATTTATGAGGTGACAAATCACAGCGCGACTGAGTTTGCGGCTACCGGGTGTTATTCTAATGAAGGCCGGAAGATGCTGTATTCCGTGGTTTCCAGCGCGGAGGCGAAGGTGCTGGTGACCAGGGTGCGGAAGGCGGATCCGAAGGCATTTATTAATGTGATCAAGACAGATTTTCTGGAAGGGCATTTTTATCAGAAGACGGATTATTGATAGGAAAAGGACTGCTTAGGCGGTCCTTTTTTTGTGAGATTTTTTGAAAAATCAGTGTAGGACTGTAGTCTATAAGGATTATTCCGGACGCCGGACCTGACCGCAGGCTTCCCTGTACGGGCGAGAGCAGAGAACTTCCAAGCTAATGCGTAAGCCGCACTAAGTTCATCGCCTTAGGGCTCTTCACTAAGTGCTTGCTAACGCATGGATCTTGTAAGATTCTCTACCGCTCTTAAACGTCCGTACAGGGAAGCCTGCGGCCAGGTCCGGCTGGTTTTCTAAAGGGGACGGAAAGAGGTAGCTGCGGATGGCGTTTGAGGGTAAAGGAACGGTTTTGGGAGGAAAGTCTGGAAAAGAAAGCCCGGAAAGAATAGGGAGGATAAGGTGGGAAAAATGTTTGGAAAGGGGAGATTTATGGTGGGATTTGTGGTATTATGAAAAATAGATTGTGAAAAATGGATTATGAAGCTGGGTGGGTGAAATATGATTTATGTGAGTCATTTGCTGGACGATGTGGATATGAGAGATGTGATAGAGAGGACAGGGGCCGGAGTTGAGAGTATTGAGTTTTCAATCTCCGAGAATTTGGACCGTCTGGAGGAGAAGATTGACAGTTATGAAAAGAGGCTGGAGGAAATGGGGTGCGGGAAGCTAGTGCTTCATGGGCCTTTTCTGGATCTGAATCCCATGGCGTTTGATTCGCTGGTCCTGGATGCTACCAGGAAACGGTATGAGCAGGCGTATCAGGCGGCAGAAAGGCTGGGGGCTGAGAAGCTGGTGTTCCATACCTGTTATGTGCCGGATGTGTATCTGCTCATAGGATGGGCTGACAGGGTGGCTGAGTTTTATAAACGGTTTCTGGATGGCCGGGATGGGATTCAGATCGTGATGGAAAATGTGTTTGACAGGGAGGCAGAACCGATTCTGGAAGTGGCCCGTAAGGTGGATCATCCTGATTTTGGGATTTGTCTGGATATAGGGCATGCTCATTGTTATTCGGAGATGCCGGCCGCTGCGTGGGCGGAATTGTTTGGCAGTTATATCAGGCATATGCATGTGCATGATAATCTGGGAGACAGGGATACACACATGGGACTGGGAAGAGGAAATCTGGATTATAGAGAGGTTATCGGAATCGTGAAGAGGAATAATCCGGAGGTGTCTTTTACAGTGGAATGCAGCGGGAAAAAAGATGTGCTGCAGTCTGTTTCGGCGCTTCAGGTTTTGTGAAATTTATGATAAAAAGGGCAGCTCGGTTTGAATGGCCAAAAAAAAGTCTGACTTTTTTGGGGGCGCTTCAAACCTGGCTGCCTTTTATTTTCTTGTGTAATTATTTGCCGTCAAAGCAGTGGGTACACATTTTGCACGGGCTCAGTCCGATGGAAGTTGTCAGATCATCCAGACGGTGATAGTGGAGTGTTGTGAAGTTAAGCTGTCTGCCGATCTCCTCCAGCATTTCTTTATAGTTGGTGGAATCGGGGTTGGCGTAATCAGCAAGCACTTCCTCGGAGACATTGTCCCCTTCCTGGTCCGCAATAATGCGGCGGGTGATCAGATCCATTTCGGATTTGGAACGTGAGAAGTTCAGGTACGGGCAGCCGAACAGAAGCGGTGGGCAGGCCGGACGGATGTGAACTTCTTTGGCTCCGCTGCTGTATAAAAATTCAGTTGTCTCGCGAAGCTGTGTTCCGCGGACGATGGAGTCGTCGATCAGCAGCAGGCTCTTGTTTTTTATCAGCGCTTCCACCGGAATCAGCTTCATGCGCGCGATGAGGTTTCTCTGGCTCTGCTGAGTCGGCATGAAGGAGCGGGGCCAGGTCGGTGTATATTTGATAAACGGGCGGGAGAAAGGAATGCCGGATTCATTGGCGTAGCCGATCGCATGGGCGATACCGGAGTCAGGAACGCCGGCAACCAGGTCTGGCTTCACATTTTCTCTCTGGGCATCGCGCTGTGCCAGCTTTTTGCCGCACTCGTAACGCATTTCCTCTACATTTATGCCTTCATAGGTAGAGGTGGGATAGCCGTAGTATACCCACAGGAAGGAACAGATTTTCATTTCTTCCCGGGGTTTTACTAAAGTTTCAGCGCTTTCCGGGGTGAGGAATACGACCTCGCCAGGTCCGAGTTCACGATAGGTTTCGTATCCCAGGTTGAAGAAAGCAAAGCTTTCAAAAGATGCGCAGAACGCATCCTCTTTTCTGCCCAGGATGACAGGGGTACGGCCTACACGGTCACGCGCGGCATAGATTCCTTTCGGGGTGAGCAGAAGCAGAGTCATGGAACCGTCGACAAGCTCCTGCACATACTGTATACCTTCCACAATGGTGGATTTCTGGTTGATCAGGGACGCCACCATCTCGGTTGGATTGATGCTTCCGCCGCTCATTTCCAGGAAATGTGTGCATCCGTTTTTATAGGAAATATCCACAAGTTCATCCATATTGTTGATTTTTCCCACGGTAGTGATAGCGAAGCTGCCCAGATGTGACTGTACTAAAAGCGGCTGCGGCTCATTGTCAGAGATACAGCCAATACCCAGGTTTCCCTCCAGTTCGTTTAAGTCTCCGTCGAATTTGGTACGGAAAGGGGTATTTTCGATATTGTGAATCGAACGGTTGAATCCATTTGGTCCATAGACTGCCAAACCGCCTCTTCTTGTGCCTAGATGAGAATGATAGTCTGTTCCGAAAAACAAATCCAGAGTGCAGCTGGATTTAGAAGCTACTCCAAATATTCCACCCATTGATTTTTCTCCTTTTTCATAAGAATTCTGTTAATGTGACTACAGAAAGCATGCTGTGTGGTAACTTTCTGCGGTTTTTCCGATGCAGTCTTTATTATATACTCATAGGACAGCGTTCGTAAAGTCGTTTTGCCAACTTTTTTTACTTCGCAGGAGAGAAAAAATAGTGTATAATGGGGACGAAAGAAGTAAAATTCTACAATTTGAGGAGTGGGTCCATGAAAAATCAGACAGAATATGTGAAGCATACATTTGCGCCGGTTTATGACAGCAGTTCCAGGGTTTTGCTGCTGGGGACCATGCCTTCTCCGAAATCCAGAGAGGAAGGATTTTACTACGGGCATCCCAGAAATCGGTTCTGGAAAGTGATGGGAGAGGTGCTGGGTGAGGAGACTCCCGTGACGACAGAGGAGAAGAAGAATATGCTTCTGGCTCATAAGGTTGCCGTGTGGGACGTGCTGGAAAGCTGTGAAATACGCGGGGCGGATGACGGGAGTATTAAAAATCCCAGGGCCAATGATATGTCTCTTGTGCTGGATGCGGCACCTGTACAGGCTGTCTTTGCCACCGGCCAGAAGGCGGCGGCACTTTACCGGAAGTATTGTGAGCCGCATACAGGGGTGCCGGTGATACAGCTTCCGTCTACCAGCCCGGCAAACTGCGGTATGAAATATGAAACGATCCTGGAAGCTTACCGGGAGATTTTAAAATATCTGTAAGGGACAGAGAGGAGAAATATATGAAATTTATATCATGGAATGTGAATGGCCTGCGGGCTTGTGTTCAGAAGGGATTTATAGAGTATTTTGAGGCTGTGGACGCGGACTTTTTCTGTCTGCAGGAGACGAAGCTTCAGGAGGGGCAGATTGATTTTGCGCCGGAGGGGTATTATGCATATTGGAATTATGCGGTGAAGAAAGGGTATTCCGGGACGGCGATTTTTGCCAGGAAGAAGCCGGTTTCCGTGGCTTACGGAATCGGGATCTTGGAGCATGACCAGGAGGGCAGGGTGATCACTCTGGAGTATGAGGATTTTTATCTTGTGACCTGTTATACGCCGAATTCACAGAATGAACTGGCAAGGCTTTCTTATAGAATGGAGTGGGAGGATGCGTTTAGGGAGTATCTCTTGAAGCTGGATGAGAAGAAGCCGGTTGTTATGTGCGGGGATCTGAATGTGGCGCATAAGGAGATCGATCTGAAGAATCCTAAGACGAACAGGCATAATGCCGGGTTTACGGATGAGGAGAGGGGTAAGTTTACGGAGCTTCTGGAGGCTGGGTTTACGGATAGTTTTCGGTATTTTTATCCGGAGGAGACGGGGATTTATTCCTGGTGGTCTTATCGGTTTAAGGCCAGGGAGAAAAATGCGGGGTGGAGGATTGATTATTTCTGCGTTTCGCGGAGGTTGGAGGAGAAGTTGGTTTCTGGGGGGATTCATACGGAGGTTTTGGGGTCGGATCATTGTCCGGTTGAGGTGGTTATAGATTTGTAAAATAAAAGAGGGGGGGGGTATAGGGCGGACGGGAAACAGGC